>NZ_JBFAZD010000008.1:0-322151 GCF_040681655.1 Streptomyces sp. NPDC051662 | reverse complement strand
TGTCCCCGCCGGTCGAGCTCGGCGAGAACCAGCCCGGCGCCGAGCACGGCGGCGGTGTGGACGTCGTGCCCGCAGGCGTGCGCCCGGTCGGGCACCCCGCCCTCCGGGCGGACGGCGCTACTTTCGCAACACGTCCTGGGCCCCGGCCAACTCCCGACCGGGGCCCACCGCACGCCGGAGTGGGGATTCCTCAGAGCCGGCCTGACGCCAGACCCTGCCCGCCAGGATGGTGCGGGTGACGCTCATCTCCTCGGACTCGCCCCGCCCCTTCAGTCCGTCCGATCGAGCACCCGCCACAGAATCTCGGCGAGGCGGGCGATCTCCTCCGGCTCGCAATCGGCGAACGGGGTCTGATCGAGCGTCAGCCGCACGACGCGCTCGCGGACCTCCCGGCCCCGCTCGGTCAGCACGGCCACCCGTACGCGCCGGTCGGTGGGATCCGCGCCTCGCTCGACGAGCCCGTGGTCGATCAGCTGATTGACGACGAAGCTGAGGTTCGGCGCGTTGCAGTGCATACGGCCTGCCAGCGTCTTCATGGACGGCGCCGGCTCATCCGGGTCGATCAACCACAGCGCCTGCGCCGTCGCGTTCGTGAGTCCCAGCTCGTCGAACGGCTTGGCAAGGCGGTCGGCGGTGCGCATGAACAGCTCGTAGTGGGCGCGCACCACCGACTCCAGAGCCTGGTTCGTCATGGCTGAAGACTAACACTGTGCTTCGAGACTCGAAGCTGTTACGTTACGCATGCTTCGAGACTCGAAGTACTTTGGGTTGCTCCGGCATGCCTCGACGACGGCTGGCCGCATGGGAAGGGAACACGCATATGAGCGTCTACTCCGGCATCACCGCTCTGGTCACCGGCGCCTCGAAAGGCCTGGGCGAGGCGTACGCCCACGAACTAGCCTTCCGGGGCGCCCGCTTGGTACTCGTGGCCCGCTCCGGCGACGCGCTGCGCCGCAACGCCGAGCGGATCCGGGAAGAACACGGAGTCGAGGTCGAGACCGAGGCGCTCGACCTGGCCGCCACTGACGGAGTGCCTCGGCTGATCGCGGAGCTGGACCGGCGGGGCCGGACCGTCGACCTCCTGGTCAACAACGCAGGCGCCGGTACCGTCGGCCCCTTCCTGGACTCCGCGTTGGCGCGGCATGTCAGCTCGGTCGAGCTGAACGTTGTCGCCCTGATGAATCTGACCCACGCGCTCGGTGGCCGCATGGCCGCACGGGGAAGTGGAGGAATCATCAACGTGGCGTCCACGGCGGCGTTCCAGGCCATGCCGTATCAGGCAACCTATGCGGCGACGAAGGCGTTCGTGCTGTCGTTCACCGAGGCGCTCGCCGAGGAGCTCCGGGGCAGCGGGGTGCGGGTCATGGCCGCCCATCCCGGAGCCACCGCCACGGGATTCTTCGACGGCACCACCGCCACGATGAATCCTAGGTTCACCGATCAGCCCGAACGGGTCGCGGCCAGGACCCTCGACGCCTTTGCCAAGGGGGCCATAAACGCCTACCCGGGCCGCGCGAGCATGCGTGCGACCACCTGGGCCGCCCGGCTGCTGCCCCGCACCGCGGTAACGCGTGCGACGGGGCGGCTGAACCGGAGCCTGGGCCACCATCACGCGCGTCACCTCGACGCCCCGACGGCACCTGGGCAGCCGTGACCCGCCGCGGCGGGAGCAGGGGTGTGACCGAGATACGGCCCGTCGGTAGGAGAGCCGGGCACGGCCGGTCTCCGGGCATACGTCGAGCGTCGGCGTCCCGGCGGGGGCCTTGCGGTCGGTGAGGAGCGGCGGGCCACGGGTGCGGCGGGCGATGGGGCGGGGCAGGAGCTGTGCGGTGCCGGACTGCCGGTGAATCCACTCGGTCGCCCCGCCCTTGGCGGTGATCCTGCCGCGTTTGTACTGCGGGTACAGGTCTTCCACGTTCAGGCGCAGCACCTCGTCGGCCCGTGCTGCGGACTCGTAGAGCATCTTCACACTGCCTCTTCTCCCGCAGGGCGACGTCCAGGCGCCACAGGGCGGTGATCTGGTTCTCCGCCAGGGCCTTGGTGCGGTCGGGCCGGTGCCGGCCGCCCCTCGATGCCGATCGTCGGATCGCCTTCGATCCAGCCCTGGCGCTGCCACCAGCCGATCGCCTTGCGCGCGATGGACAGCTCCCGGTTGACGTCGAGCTGTCAAGTTCATCCCGTGGCCCCGTTTTGGTCTCTTACCTGAGTTATGCCCCTTTGAGGCAACTCGGTTGATGATCGATCGAACTGCAACTACTCTGGTTGCAGTTAACCGGCGACGGCAAGGAGTGGGAGATGGCGGGGCTCAGCAGTAGGAGCGCGGTCGCGATTCACGCGCTGGCGATGCTGGCGCACCGGCGTGGGGGCTCGTTGACCTCCGCGGAGATCGCGGACAGCCTCGAAAGCAATCCAGTCCTCGTGCGGCGCGTGCTCGGCCGCTTGCGAGACGCTGACCTGGTGTGGTCCGCCGAGGGTCGGGGTGGCGGCTGGTCCCTTGCCCGCGCCCCGCGGGATATCACGCTCTATGACGCGTACGCCGCCGTCGAGGAAGGGCGGATCTTCTCGCGGTACACCCATCCGCCCAGCGGGGCGTGCGAGGTCGGACGCAACATCGGCGACCTGCTTGACGCCGAGTTCCAGAGCGCGGAACGAGCTCTGGAGGAACAGCTCGGAAGGACGACGATCGCCGGCCTGCTGCGTCAGATACTGGCCTCCGACAACGAACCGAGGAATCTCAAGCGCTGAGGCATGCGACGCGCATCCTGCGTCATGACGCAGGATTTAACTGTAACTGTCTTGGTTTCAGTTCTTCCGGAGTGAGCGCTCCGGCCCTTTCGGCTCCCCGTGTCAGCGTCCGCACGATGCGCCACCACGACCCGAACGCCTACTCAGAACGCGCCAGGAGTGAGAGCGATGCCCCAGGAATCCGAAGCAATCGCGAGCACGGGGGCTCGTGGCCCCGCGACCTACGACCTCGTGATCAGTCGCGCACATGTCTTCGACGGCTACCAGGCGCTCGCCGGTCTGTACGACGTCGCCATCGACGGCGGCGAGATCGCAGCCGTCTCGGCCGAGCCGATCAGGGGCAGACAGGAGGTGGATGCGGCCGAAGGATGGGTCATGCCGGGCCTGATCGACACTCACATCCACTTCTACGACGTGCGTACGGTCACGGATCCGCAGTCGATGCGGGCCTTCGAGGAGAACGAACTTCCCGGAAGGCTCGGGCTGTTCCTCGACCACGGGATCACCACCATCAAGTCGGTGGGCGACCCGACGGGCGGCATCCTGGACATGCGGGCCGGAATCGCCGCGGGCACTCTGCGGGGCCCGCGACTGCTGGCGACCGGTTGCGGTATTACCGGGCGCGACGGGCATCCCGCCGCCACTGTCTTCAGCGGCAACCCCTGGGCGCGCGAGCGCTTCACGGGAGAGGTCGACAGCGTGCAGCAGATCCGCGACCTGGTGCACCACCTCGCCGACCGCAAGGTGGATGCGATCAAACTCCTGTCGGAAGGCGCGTGCGCACACTCCGGGGGGCCGAAGTACCGCTGGCGGAATCCTGCCTTTCCCGATGGTGTCGAGTTGCAACGGCTTTCCCTCGATCTCCTTCGGGCGGGTATCGAGACCGGGCACGAGCGGGGTCTTCGGGTCACCGTCCACACCACCCAGCAAGCCGCGGCACGCGAGGCGATCGAGGCCGGGGCGGACGGTCTGGAGCACGGTGTCACCGTCGAGCCCCTCACCGACCACTCGCTCGTCGACCTGATGCTCGAACACGACATCACCTACACGCCCACGCTCTGGATCGACGATGCCCACCCGGACGCCCGTACCAATCTCAAGAAGGTCGCTGACGCCGGCGTGCACATAGCGCTGGGCAGCGACACCTTCAGCGGTCGCGGCCTATTCGGAGCCAACACTCTGGAAGAGGCCGAACTCATGGTGGCGGCCGGGTTGACGCCCACCCAGGTGCTGGCCGCAGGTACCAGCGGCGCGTCGCGGCAGTGCGTGCGCCCCGACCTCGGCACGGTGGCCCCCGGCAAGCGCGCCGACCTGCTCGTGCTGAACGCCGATCCCACCGCGGACATCGGCAACCTTCGCGACCTCAGCATGGTGATCCTGAACGGCAGGCCCGAGCGGACTCGGATTGCTTCTTGATCGCTATTGACAACTCTGCGCTACAAGCCTTTAACTCTGCGAAGTTGTATGACTTCTGTGAACGTTGGGGTGGGGATTTATGGGTGGGGCGCGTGGGAGTCGTGGTGTCCAGACGGGAAGACGCAGAGGTGGTCGGCCGACCACGGGCGGGCTGGCAGGCGGACTTGCTGTCCTGCTGGCGGCGAGTCTTGTCCCGCTGGCGGCTCCGCTCGCGGTTGCGCAGCCGTCGGCGGTTGCGCCTGGTGTGTCCCATGCCGCTGGTGCTGATGGCGACAGTCTGAACGAGGCCACCACTGATGACGCCCTCGCCGAGGCGAAACGTTTGGGCAAGCCCGTTGAGGTCGGTTCGCTGCGCGGTGAGCACAGCGACGTGTACGCCACGCCTGACGGCTCGTTGGAGGCCCGCGAGTATCTCCGCCCTGTACGTGCCCGGATGGGGGGCGAGTGGAAGACGATCGACACCGAGCTGAGCAAGGCACCGGACGGGACGGTCCGTCCGAAGGTGACCACTGTGGGACTCGATCCGCAGTGGTACACGCCGAGGGCGTCGGCATGGACGATGGCGTCGAAGTACTGGGCGTCCGAACCGCAGTGGAAGTTCAACGGTAACTCCGATTCGGGGTTGAACCGGCCGCCGCCTTAGCTCAAGATGTCGCAGTTGATGATGGAGTACGGCGGCGTGTGCGCGAAGCCGGACAGCGCGGCCAGGGTACGGACGCTGGGGAAGATCAATGCGAACAACGTGACCGATCCTGACGGCGACAGCGTGTCCGTGCAGTTCCAGGCATCCTGGGACACGGGGGACGGCAAGGGGATGGTCGCCCGTTGGAGTCCGGCACGGACCACCGCCAAGAAGTCCGGGTCGAGTTTCGCTGTCACTTTGCCGACGTCGGCGGTGATGACGACGGAGACGGTGAGACGGACGATCCCGCCTGTGAAGACCTGCTTGCCTGGGCTGACGATGTACTGACCTTCAAGGCCGGCAAGTCCCTTCAGGTCGGCAGGGCTAAAACGGCGGGCAGTTGGGGCCAGTACTTCCCTGGTGCGGTGGATGACGTGTGGGCGTTCCAGGGCGCCCTCAGCGAAACCCAGGTCGAGAAGCTGGCCGCTTCGTGGTTCGACGTCCCCACCGAGGTGCCTTCCGACGAGTGATACGTGCCAGGGGTCGTGCCCGGCCCGGTCACCCGGGTGCGACCTCGGGACACGCTCAACTGCTTCTCCCCACTTCACCGTTCGCGCCAGGCTTGCCCGACGGGCACCTGGCGCCCGGCAGCGATGGAATCCCCTATGCGCTCTCGTTTCCCACGCCTTCCCAAACGTCCGCTCCGGCGGATATCCCTGGCCGTCTCAACGGTGATGGTCGCGTCCATTCTGCAGAGTGCCGCGCTGCCGGCTCAGGCAGCGAGCAGCGACCTGCCCGGTCTTCCGGCCGCGGAGAAGCCGGTCGCCGGCTCCTACGGCGCCAAGGCCGTTTCCCGCGCGCGGTCCGAGCGGCCGACGGCCGGCCCACGCCAAACACCCCGCGCCTCCTGGCCAAAGGCCACCTCGGCCGATGTCCGCGTCCCGAGCGCCGACACCCGAGGAGAGTCCAGGTTCGCCAAGGCGAAGAGCCTTCCCCTCGCTGTCGCCTCGCCTCATCCCGCTGGATCCGCGACACCGTCACGTACGAAAGACGCGAAGAGAAAGCGGATCGCTCCGGCCACGGTGGGGACCCGTGTGCTCGAACGCGACCAGGCTGAACGCGCGGGCGTGAAGGGCCTGCTCTTCACCGTCGAAGCCAAGACTCCGGAACTGACTCCGGAGCTGAGAGCAGCCGCGAAGACCGCTGAACCGGCCGCGGTCGCACTCAGTGTCGACTACGAGGACTTCGCAGGGGCCTTCGGCGGTTCGTACGCAGCCAGGATGCGGCTCGTCGAACTTCCCGCATGCGCGCTGACCACCCCCGCCAAGGACGCCTGCCGCACGGTCACGCCCGTCGCCGCCACCAATGACACCGACGCGCAGACCCTCACCGCCCCCGCGGTGTCCCTCGCTGCCTCCGGCGCTCCCACGGTCCTGGCAGCCGTCGCGGCCGCGGAAGGCGACAAGGGCGACTACAAGGCCACCGCGCTGTCCACGTCCGCCTCCTGGAGCACGAACCTCAACTCAGGTGATTTCGCCTGGTCGTACGACATGTCGACGCCGAATGTGCCCGGCGGCCTCATGCCTAAAGTGGGACTCTCCTATGCGTCGGGCACCATCGACGGACGGACGAGTAATTCAAACAATCAGGGCTCCTGGGTCGGTGACGGTTTCGACCTGTGGCCGGGCTCCATCGAACGCCGTTACAAGCCCTGCTCCGACGACGGTGAGAAGAACACCGACGGCAACAAGCCCGGCGATCTGTGCTGGGCATACGACAATGCCTTCCTTTCCCTCAACGGCAAGGGCGGCGAACTCGTGCCCGCGGGCACGGACGAGTTCAAGCTGAAGCAGGACGACGGCACCAAGATCACGCGCCTGAGGTCCATGAACCGTGGCAACGGCGACGACGACGGCGAGTACTGGCGGCTCACCACCCCGGACGGTATTCGCTACTACTTCGGCTACAACCGCATGCCCGGGTGGACCGACGGCAAGGACACCACGGACTCCACCTGGACCGTCCCTGTCTACGGGAACAACAGCGGGGAGCCCTGCAACACGGCCACCTTCGCAGGTTCCTGGTGCCAGCAGGCCTGGCGGTGGAACCTCGACTACGTCGTCGACCCGCACGGCAACGCCATCGCCTACCACTACAGCAAGGAGGCCAACTCCTACGGCCGCAATCTCAAGGCTGACGACGACACGCCGTACGTACGCGGCGGCTACTTGGAGCGCATCGACTACGGGCTGAAGTCCAGCCGTATGTTCGCGGACAAGCCGCTCGCACAGGTCGTCTTCACCAGCGCCGAGCGCTGCCTCCCGCAGTTGGGCGTCACCTGCGAACCATCCACGATCGACGGCAAAGCCTTCTACTGGTACGACACCCCCTGGGACCTCAACTGCCTGTCCGGCACGAAATGCGACAACGGCAGGCTCTCGCCGTCCTTCTGGACACGCAAGCGCCTGACCGAGGTCACTACCCAGACCCTTGCCCCGGACGGAACCTATGCGAAGGCCGACACCTGGCGCCTGGGCCACAGCTGGGGTATGGCTGATACCGACTACCAGCTACGGCTCGCGTCCATCGAGCGCACCGGCGAGTCGACCACGCCAGCAGTCAAGTTGCCGAAGACCACCTTCGGATACACCCAGCTGGAGAACCGTCTCGACAAGACCGGAGACGGATACGCTCCGTTCATCAAGGACCGACTCTCCACGGTTGACGATGAGTTCGGCGGGCAGGTCACCGCGAACTACTCAGAGCCGGTCTGCGACTGGAACAAGCTGCCCACACCAGGGACCAACACCACGCGCTGTTTTCCCCAGTACATCGGAGACAGCGACTCGGACGAACCGATGCAGTGGTTCAACAAGTACGTGGTCACTTCCGTCACCAGCACAGACCGCACCGGGGGTGCACCCGACAACGTAAAGCGTTACCAGTACCTGGACGGTGGGGCCTGGCACTTCGATGATGACGACGGCCTGACCAAGGAGAAGCACCGCACCTGGTCCCAGTGGCGCGGCTATGGACACGTCCGTGTACAGACAGGCGGGCAGGGTGGTCCCGAGGCTATGGAGTCCCAGCAGGACACCTACTTCCTGAGGGGCATGGACGGTGACAGGGAGAACACCAGCGGCGAGGGAACCAAGTCCGTGTCCGTCTCCCTGGAGGACGGCGAAGGCGACCCCATCACCGACCACCCCTCCGCTGCGGGACAGAGCTACAAGACCGTCACCTTCGACCAGCCCGACGGCAAGGTCCTCAGTAAATCGGTGAGCCGCCCCTGGCATCACGAAACGGCCAAGAAGGAACGAGCCTGGGGCACGGTCACAGCCAACTTCACCGGTACCGCCAGCACCAAGAACTGGCTCTCTCTTGACGGGGGCGCCGGCACGTCCTGGCGCGTCACCTCGACGGCCACTAAGCGGGACACCGTCGCGGGACGTGTCATCGAGGTCCACGATCTCGGGGACCACGCCACCGCGTCCGACAATCAGTGCACCCGCACCAGCTACGCGGCCGATGGCGGCAACAACCTCCTGAACACGGTCTCCCGTGTCGAAACCGTCGCCGCGACCTGCGCTGCCACACCCGACCGCACCAAGGACGTCATCAGCGACGTCCGAACCGCCTACGACGGTGGGGCCTACGGCGCGGCTCCGACCAAGGGCGATGTCACCGCCACGGCGACACTCAAGACCCACAACGGCACCACGGCCACCTACCTGGAGAGCGGCTCCACCTACGACACCTACGGACGCGTACTCACCACCACCGATCTGACCGCGGACGTTACGGCAGTCGGTGACGGAGCCCCGGTGCGCAGCGTCCGCGGCGACGGCCGTACGGCTACAACGGCCTTCACCCCCGCCACCGGACTGCCCACTCAGATCACCACCACCACACCACCCGCCAAAGCGGGTGACGCCTCCACCGTCCAGACCACCACTCAGGACCTCGGACACCGAGGGCTGCCGGTGAAGCTGACCGACACCAACGGCAAGGTCACCGAGTCCACGTACGACGCGCTCGGCCGCTCGACACAGGTCTGGCTCGCCAACCGACGCAACACCCAGACTCCCAGCTACGGGTTCAGCTACCTCATCGAGGAAGGCAAGCCAACTGCCGTCGCCACCAAGGTCCTCGACAACAACGGCGGGCAGCTCACGTCCTACACGCTCTACGACGGATTCCTCCGCGAGCGTCAGACCCAGGCACCCGGGCCGGACGGCGGCAGCATCCTCACCGACGTCTTCTACGACGAGCGCGGACAGACCGCCAAGACGTTCGCGCCGTACTACAGCGTCGGCGCACCGTCGCGCGAACTGTTCAAGCCCGACAACGCCCTGGCCGTCGAGACGCAGACCCGCACGACCTACGACGGGCTGGGACGAGCGACCGAGACCCGCCAGATCGCCGGAAACGGTGACGGCGGCACCGTCCTCAACACCGTCAAGACCCTCTACCGCGGTGATCGCAGCACCATCATCCCTCCCGTCGGCGGCGTCGCCACGACCAATGTCGTCGACGCCAGAGGCAGGACCACCCGACTCCTCCAACACCACCAGCGCAGTGCCGACGCTTCCTACGACACCACGTCCTACGTCTACACACCTCGCGGTGAACTGACGAAGATGACCGGCCCGGCCGGCGCCGACTGGACCTTCTCCTACGACCAGCTCGGCCGTCAGATCAAGACCGTCGACCCGGACAAGGGCATCACGACCAGCGTCTACGACGACCGCGGCCAGCTCACCTCCTCCACGGACGCGCGTGGTACGACGCTCGTCAGCGGTTACGACAACCTCGGCCGCAAGACCTCGCTGCGCGAGGGATCGGCCACGGGCACCCTGCGAGCCGCCTGGGTGTACGACACCATCAGCGGAGCCCGAGGACAGCTCGCGGAGTCCACCCGCTACAGCGGTGGTCAGGAGTACACCTCCAAAGTCACCGACTACGACCAGCTCTACCGGGCGATCAAAACAGCCGTCGTCATACCCGCCGCCGAGGGCAAGCTCCAGGGCACATACCAGGCCGGCAGTCTCTACAAGCCGTCCGGGCTGCTCTCAGGAGTCAGCTACTCCGCGGCCGGCTCCCTGCCCGGCTCCGCGGTCACATACGGTTACGAAGACCGGACCCTGCGGCTCACCGGCACCTTCGGCCAGGGAATCAGCAGCAGCGTCGGCTACAGCCTCACCGGCAAACCTCTCCAGTACGTCATGAACCTGGCCGACGGCGGCAAGAAGACGCAAGTCACCAACACCTACGAGTGGGGCACCCAGCGGCTCGCCATCTCACGTGTCGACCGTGAGGAGCAGAACGGCGTCGACCGTAACGTCACCTACCGCTACGACGAGGCAGGCAACGTCCTGTCGATGGCCGATGTCTCACGCACCGGAACCGACAACCAGTGCTTCACCTACGACTATCTCGGTCGCCTGACAGAGGCATGGACGCAGAGCACGACCCAGTGCACGGCCACCCCGGAGACGGGCAGGATCACCGGCCCCGCGCCGTACTGGCAAAGCTTCACCTACGACAAGGCGAGCAACCGCGCGACCGAGATCCAGCACAATCCGGCCGGTGACACGGCCAAGGACGTCAAGCGGACGTACACCTACCCCGGCGCGGGCAAGCCGCTGGCCCACTCACTGAACTCCGTCACCAACACCACGTCCACCGGCACGAGCACGGACAACTACACGTACGACCAGACCGGGAACACCACCGGCCGTCCCGGTCAGAAACTCACCTGGGACGCCGAAGGCCGTCTCTCCAAGGTCTCCGAGGGCACCAAGACCACCGAGTACCTCTACGACGCCGACGGCAACCGGCTCGTCGGACGCACCGGCACGGAGACCACGCTCTACCTGGGACACACCGAAGTCGTCCTGCCCAGCGGTGCCGACAAGGCGAAAGCGACTCGCTACGTCGAACTCGGCGGTGGACACGCCGGCATCCAGAGCGACGAAGGCACCTGGTCCTTCACCGTCGCCGACCATCACGGCACCGGTCAACTCGCCGTCAACGCCGCCGACCTGTCACTCACCCAACGCCGCGCCCTTCCCTTCGGCGCACCCCGAGGCGGCACCCCCAAAACCTGGCCCGGAACAAGGGGCTTCGTCGGCGGTACCGACGACACGAAAACCACGGGCCTCACTCATCTGGGCGCCCGCGAATACGACCCGGCCATAGGCCGCTTCATCTCCGTCGACCCACTCCTCGTCACGAGCGACCCGGAATCCCTCGGCGGCTACAGCTACGCCCACAACACCCCTCTCACCCACAGCGACCCGAGTGGCCTGATGGACCCCGGCGGCACGGTATGCGGAATCACATTCGCGTGCACCGGCGGCGGCGACGCCTGGGAGAAAGGTCATGGCCCGGACAAAAGTAAAGAGGATACCAGCGGAGGAAGCGGCGAAACCACTAACAGCGCGGGGTCCTGGTGGCTCGAAGGCGCGAACAATAAGGACAAAGATGGCGATGGGCAGATCAACGTTTATCCGGGGGTGAAAATACCTGTCAAATGGTCCCCGAAAATCACTAAGGAATTCATTAAGCACTTCTACGACCGTGTGGAAGGATGGTGTGGATACCTTGAGTGCCTCGATGAATACCCGGATCCTTACACACTCGCCAACCTGGTCGCCTTCTCGTGTGGCGCCGTAAAGTGCCCTGACAGAGCCGAACTCCGGAAGAAAGCAATTATCGCCGGCGTGTCGGAGATATTTGCTTATGGCCCGGGCGGAGGTGCAAGAGCAGCCGGAGGCAAAGGACGGAACAGCAACCGGGGATCCGGATGCAACCAGTGTTTCCTGGCAGGCACCGACGTACTGATGGCCGACGGAACGACCAAAGACATCGAAGACGTCGAACTCGGTGACACCGTGCAGGCCACCGACCCTGAAACGGGAGAGTCGGGCCCTCGTGAGGTAACGCGCCTCATCGTCACCGAGGACGACAAACGCTTCAACACCCTGTCCATCGCGACAGGCGGTGGCGTCGAGCGGCTGACGGCCACCTACGAGCACCCGTTCTGGTCACCGTCGGAGGAGGCTTGGCTCGAAGCGGCCAGGCTGAAGCCGGGCATGACGCTGCTCACCGATGATGGTGACACCGTGATTGTCACGGCGAACCGAGCCTCCACCAAGCATGCTCGGACCTACAACCTCACTGTGGACGACCTCCACACGTACTATGTGCTGGCAGGGGCAACGCCGGTCCTGGTTCACAATTCCGGTCCGAATTGTGGAGTGCCGTCTGGCGGCAAAAATGGAGACCGTCTCGGCGGCGAGGATTTCCACGGAAGTGACTACAGTCTCGACGAGATGGTTGAGTTCGTGAACGGGCACACGGGTGGGGGGAATCCGGCAATGGGGCGTCCGTCTGCCACGGAAGTTGAGACGACGCTTCGACAGGCCGGCCCGCGCCAGTTGGACGGGCAGAACTCGTCAAGGTTTGACCACAATGGCGTCCGCGTAATTATCAACTGGGATATGCCGTGGAAGTCCACGTCGTATTACCCTGGCAGGTGAATGAATGAATACGAGCGAGCGAGGCGAATGGCTCGGATGCTTCCTGACGGATATGGATATTCGTCGATTGGAAGGCGTCTTAGTTCCAGTGGCCCCGGAGCGGGCTCTAGGGCTGGTTGAGCTGCTGGAGAGCTGGCGCAATCACGTTCTCAGGATCGAGGCAGAGGTTGGGCTGCCAGATTCTGACAGGACGGTGTGGGGCGTCTATGATTTGATTGCCGCCCTCGCGCTCAGGAGCTTCGTATCTCGCGGCATGAAAAACATCGACTCGGATTTCCTTGAGGGATTCAGACTGGCACTCGATGATGCCGACTCCAGATTTATGCAGTTCACTGAAATTGATGAATCTGGAATTGTTCGTCGCCTCGATGGCGGTGAGCGATCGAATGGCGAATGGTGGTGGGATCGAGTTCCCCGGTTTGGCCCGATCCGTCGAGATGTAGAGCGATTCAAATCGTCATCGTGACCCAATTTCGAGCTGTTGAAATGAAGAGGACTCGATGGCGGTCCTAGGGTTTCATCAGTAAATCTGAAGCCCCACCGGATTAATTTCCGGTGGGGCTTCAGGTGTGTTTGACGGCAACGGTGACGGCAACGTCAGCGGACGACGGCTGCGGCGGGTGGGTCATTGGGGTCGTCGTCGGTAAGGCCGAGTACGTCGCCCAGAGCGTCGATGGCCTGGCGTTGGAGGCGGAGTCGGACGTGGGCGTAGACGCCGGCGGTGACGCCGATGTGGGCGTGGCCGAGGAGTTCCTTGATGACGACGAGATCGACGCCTTGTTCCAGGAGCAGGGTGGCAATCGAGTGCCGGAGGTCGTGGAAGCGGATCGTCCGAAGGCCAGCGCTGTGGAGGAGGCGACGGAAGCGGCGGGTGAGGTAGCCGGGGTCGAGGGGTCCGCCCTTCACGGTCGTGAAGACGAGCCCGTTGTCCGTCCAGCCCGCTCTGGCTGCCTGGCGTTCTTCCTGCTGTCGTTCCTGGTGGATCTTGAGGGAGTTGATGCATTCGGTGGGGAGGGCGATGCGGCGTTCGGAGGCGAGGGTCTTGGTGTTCAGGACGGTCAGGCCCTGGCTGCGGGTGCGCTGGAGGGAGCGGTGGATGGTTGCGGTGCCGCCATCGAGGTCGAGGTCTTCCCAGTGGAGGCCGAGGAGTTCGCCCTTGCGGAGTCCAGTGCGCAGGGCGAGTTCGTACAGAGCGTGAAGCCGGTCGGCGCCGGCCGACTGGAGGAACTGCCGGGCTTCGGCGGCGGTGAGGGGCTGGAAGCGCCGGGGGCGTGGCGTGGTGGTCTTGACGTTCCGGGCGACGTTGCGCGGCAGTTCGTCCTCGCGGACGGCGTGTTCCAGGGCGGACTTGAGGACCGCGTGGACGTACGTCACGGTCAGCGGTGACAGCCGCTTCTCACAGCACTGCCCGATGGCGCAGCAGGACCGCCGGTCCGTGTCCCGGTTCTGGGCGCAGCACTGGCAGGTGGTGCGGAGTCCGTCGATGAAGATGCGGACGTCGCGGGTGGTGAGCCGGGCGAGCTTCTTCGCGCCGAGGCCGGGGTTGAGGTGGAGGCGGATGGAGGCGGCGTAGCGGGTGTGAGTGTTCTCCCGCAGATGGTGCACGGCGACGCCGTCCAGCCAGTACGCGAGGTAGGCGCTCACGGTGCTGTCAGCTGCGGCGATGGGGAGGCCGCGGTTGCTGTCGGCGATCTTCTCGGTGAGCTTGGTCATCGCGTCTTTACGGGTGGTGCCGTAGACGCGGACGCGCTTGCGGGCGTTGCCGGGGGCGAGGACGTATCCGGCGGCTTCCCAGCGTCCGTCCTTGCGCTGGTAGACGGTCCCTTCTCCGTTCGCGCGAGCACGGGAGCGGCGGGACGATGCGGGGTGGGGTGTGGTCATCAGGCGGCTTCCTGGTCAAGGCGGGTGCGGATGAAGTCGGTGAGGGCGTGGGTGGGGATGCGGCGGGCGCGGCCGAGGGTGATCGAGGCGAGCTGGCCGGTGCGGAACAGGTCGTAGACGGCGGAGCGGCCGAGCTGGAGGCGGGCCATCACCTGGGGCACCGTGAGCAGCTCCAGCGCCGGGGCCACCTCTGTGCGGAGGACGGCGAGCGGGGGCGAGGTCATCAGCAACCCCCTTCGGCCGTGAACTGCCGTTCCAGTTCTCTGCGGTGCCAGACGCCGACGGCGAGGAGGGCCGCGCCGGGGCTGTAGCCCGAGCCGAGGTAGTCCCAGTGGCCGACGACGAGCGTGGTCGTCGGGTCGGACTCGGGCAGGCCGGCGTGGGCCTGTTCGGCACGCCAGGCGCGGCGGGCGTCGCGCAGCGCGCCCAGGGTGGTGGAGTAGTGGCGGGACTTGGTGGAGAAGTGGCCCCGGAAGCCGAGCATGTGCGCCCACTTCCAGAGCTTGAGATCGGTGAATTCCGGCAGCCTGCCCAGGTCCCAGCAGGTGCGGATCATCTGCCGGACGTGGCGGGCGACGGCGAGCCGGGGCAGGGGCCGGGACTGTCCGGTGCCGTCGCAGGCGGTGCAGGGGAGCGGGGTTCCATGAGGCAGGAGGGTGGCGCCGCGTCCCTGGCAGGGGCGGCAGAACAGGGCGTGGTCGAGGGTGCCGGAGGCGTCGGCGGACTTGGTGGCGTACTTGGCCACGTAGGCGGCAACGGCCTGATCGGTGAGTTCGGCGTCGGTACCGAAGGCGGCGATCTCGCGCACGTCGAGCTGTGTGCCCCAGGCGAGTTCGCGCTCGCCGATCGCGTCCGAGGCGACGGCCACTCGGACCCGGAGGGCTGCGGCCCGGATGGCGTCGGTGAGCACGGTGACGGTGGCAGACGGGGGCGGAGGCGTAGCGTTGCCGTCGGGGCCGTCGGGGCCGTCGGGGCCGTCGAGCCGGATGACGGCGTGGAAGTGGACCAGGCCGCGCTTCTGGTACTCGGCGACCTTGGCGAAGGAGATCCGCAGTACGGCGCGTGCGGCTTTCTGGGTGAGGCCGAGCCGGGCGGCGATCTCGCGGCGCAGGTAGACGGTCAAGCGGGCCCACAGCGCGGAGGCATGGGCGTTGAACAGGACCGCGCCTGTGTAGTCGTACGTCGCCGGGTTCAGCGGCGTGCCCAGCAGTGGGTCCGTGGGGTCGTGGAGCTGGTGGCAGCGGCAGGGCTTGATGTCGCCGCCGGGGGTGGTGGGGCGGTTGTGGACGGGGTCGAAGGAGGGTGCGGTGAGGGTGGCGAAGACGCGGGGGTGGGTGCGGACGGTGTCGGGGACGGTCTTGCCACCGGAGAGGCCGGCGCGGATGAGGTGGTAGGTGTCGGCGGCGTAGAGGCGGGAGCAGGCCGGGCAGCGGGAGGAGCGGCGGTTGCCGCACGTGGTGAGCAGGCTGCCCGTCGGTTCGGCGGAGGAGTTGTAGGAGCGCAGCACTTCGCCAGTCGTGGTGTCGACGGTGGTGCTGTGGCCGGTCAGGCGGACGGGTTCGGCGCAGCCGCCGAGGCGTTCGAGCTGCTGCTGTGCGCGGTCGAAGTCGGGGTGATTGACGAGGCGGAGAAGGTCCCGTACGGCGGGGCTTGCCACGTGACGCAGGTCCAGGGTGACCATTCGGGGCGTGTCCCATCTGTTCGGGTGGGTGGCCCCGAGCAGCAATCAGCCGAACTGGAAGGTGAGTTGGCGCTGCTCGGGGCATGACGAACCAGGCCCAGGAGCGGGCGTGGGTTTCAGCGAGGGAGATGCGGCCGGTAGGGGCCGGGGCTCAGAGCTGAGCGAGTGCGGTGGTGGCCACCGGCAGGGCGACGCCCATGCGCGTGCCCAGGTGGGCGGCGGTGATCGGTGTTCCGTGCTCGGCGCGGTGGGTGTCTGCGATGCGCCGGGCCGCGTTCAGCAGGGCGATAGACAGGACCGGGCCGGAGACGGGCCGGGCCGTCTTGGCGACGGCGGCGGGCGGAGCGGCGGCCGGAGTCGGAGTGGGCTCCAGCTTCTCAGCCGGGGAGGCGACGACGTCCGGGACGGGCGTCGGGAGTGCCGCTTGGGGTGACGGTGCTACGTCGGGCACCGGCTCTGCGGCAAGGGTGGCGGCAGTGGCCTCCAGGTGCGGGGTGGGGTGGGTGAGGTTGTGGAACTGAGCGAAGAAGGCGTGGCCGACGTGGCCCCAGCCGAGCAGCAGGAGCGGGGCGACGGTGTCCAGGCAGGCCCGTCCGTAGCGTCCGGCCAGCAGCGGTTCGGCGGTGTTCAGGGCGAGGGTGAGGAGCCCGCACAGGTGCAGCAGTCGGGTACCGGCCCGCAACTCCGACTTGGACACCCCGCGCAGGGCCAGGAACCGCAGCGCGACCAGGAGTCCGACGACGGACAGGTCCACCATGGGGGCGATCAGTTCCTCAAGCGCTACAACGAAGGGCTGGAGGAGATGGTGGTCCAGCGCCGGGCGGACGAGGAAGCGGTACGACTCAGCGGCAAGACCGATGACGAGGTAGCCGCCGAACTCGCTGCCGCCGAGGAACGGTTCATCAAGGCCAGCACCGAGTTCGAGGCCGCCACCGCCCACCGTGACGCCATGCGCGCTGTCATGGAGCAACGCAAGCGCCTCAGTGGCAACTACACGCCCGAGGAGACCGCCGCCAGTGCTCAGCGCCTACGCGACCGACTGAACGAAGGCAGACGCAGATGCTGAACCACCTGCACCCGGTGGACCGCACGGGCGCGCAGCTGAGTGAGCTGTTCAGAGTTTCTTTACTTGATCAAGGGCGCCCCGCTGACGCGGGCCGCCGCGCGCCGGCGGTCGGCGACCGCCGCCCGCTCCTGTCTTCCGCCCCGCTGGCGACGGCCGACGACTGCTCGGCGCGCAGAGCCCGGGAGCGTAGGCCGGACTACCAATCGGAAGCCCCGGTCCGACCGCTCAGCAGCAGAATGGCCGGGCACCTGAGAGGCCGCCCGGTGGGCTCGCGCCGTCCGGGACGCCTATGCTTGCTGCCTGGCTGGGGGCCGTGACGATGGAGATAACTGGGCTGATGCCGGTGCGGGGTTGAGCGAGACACACGTGGCGGGTGGTCGGTCGGCGCGCCCGCCGTCGTGGCTGACTTTCTGTGGCAGAGGCCAGAACCCCCACAGCCAAGAGCACGGCACGCACGGAGGGCCCGTCCCTGCCGGGGCTCACGAGGGCGGGGGAGCCTTGACCGGCCGCGCCCGACAGGGACGGGAGACGGGTGGGTCAGCGCGGTGCGGCGCTTGGGCGGCCAGGGCGGGTTATGTATGCCGCCAGGCCCGCCAGGGGCGGGTGATGATCTCCCGGTAGGTGTGGTGCGACGGGTTCTGACCGCAGTGCCGCAGAACCCAGTTTTGCGGTTCCGTGAAGTCCTCGCTTGTCGGCGATGTCTCTTCGTCCACGGCGCACTGCATCGCGTACAGGACCGGCTCCGCGTCCGGCTCGCGGTCGGGCTGGAGCGTCCAGGTCTCGT
Organism: Streptomyces sp. NPDC051662; assembly: GCF_040681655.1. Classification (NCBI taxonomy): domain Bacteria; kingdom Bacillati; phylum Actinomycetota; class Actinomycetes; order Kitasatosporales; family Streptomycetaceae; genus Streptomyces; species Streptomyces sp. NPDC051662. Next base: position 304,412 of record NZ_JBFAZD010000008.1, on the reverse strand, counting down.
AGCGCAGGACCGAGCGCCGGGTCACCGTCCCCACCTCCGGTTGGCCACGGCCACCTTCGCGCTCAACTCCTCGGCCGGGGTCGGCGGACGTACGTCCTCGGGCGGCACGTCCCACTCCCGGCCGCCGCGCTGCACGTACGGCCCTACACGTCCCATCACCACGCCCACCTTGCCGTTCCGTCGGTCGACCACCAGGGCGCCAACATCGGCCGAGACGGTGTGCCCGTCGGCGTCAGGGGTGGGGGCCGTCATCGTGACCGCCCCGGCGAGGCGGTGCGCGACCGGACACCCAGTCGCAGGGCGGGAACACAAGGTGTGGCGCACTTTCGCACGTAGACGCTCCTCAGCGGCGTGAATCCGTGCCCCTGGGCCTGTCGGTGCCGCAGGGTCGGCACCGATCCTCACGCCGGTCACCGGGACGAAGGAACCTCCACCAAACCCCACTCGGGGACGTCCCGCACCGTGTAGAACGTCCCTAGTGCCGTCCTGAGACGAAGGGGGAGACTCGTGCCGAACGAGAGACTACGAGCCGTCATGGCGGCGGGAGGCTGGACGTACGCCGCCCTCGCTCAGCAGGTCGAGGTCGACCCCAAGTCGGTCGAGCGCTGGGTGAACCTCGGGCGTATCCCACGTCGTGCCACCGCCCTCCAGGCGGCCAAGGCCCTGGGAGAAGACGTGCACGCACTCTGGCCGGCGCTCCGCCAGGCCCGCCCCGCCCGCGCCATCAGCCCCGAACTGGTCGCGCTCTACGAACAGCGGGCCGACATCCCCGTCTCGACGTTCACCGACCTGATGGCCCAAGCCCGGGAACGGATCGACATCCTCGTCTACGCGGCCGTCTTCCTCCACGAGGCGTACCCGCGGCTGAACGAACTCCTCACCGAACGCGCCGCCGAAGGCTGCACCGCCCGCATCGCGATCGGGGACCCCGACAGCGACAACGTCCAAGCCCGCGGTCAGGAAGAGCGGTTCGGCCATGGCATCGAATCCCGCTGCCGCCTCGCACTCATGCACTACAAGCCGCTCGCCGACACCCCCGGCATCGAAGTCCGCACCCACGGCACCACGCTCTACAACTCCCTCTACCGGGCCGACGACCAGCAACTCGTCAACGCACACGTCTGGGGCGTCAACGCCTACGCAGCCCCCGTGTGGCACCTTCGCCGTCACGAGACAGGCGGCATGTTCGACACCTACGCCGACAGCTTCGACGCCGTGTGGGCGATCGCAACCCCCGTACGAGAGGAAGACTGACCGTGGCCCGCACCGAGTACTACGACGACCCCACCGCGCCCAAGCCGAACAGCATGGTCGTCGCCGCTTCCGCCGTCGTCACCGACGACCACGGGCGCATCCTCCTCCAGCGCCGCCGCGACAACGACCTCTGGGCGCTGCCCGGAGGCGGCATGGACCTCACCGACTCCCTGCCCGGCACGGCCGTCCGCGAGGTCAAAGAGGAGACCGGCCTCGATGTCGAGATCACCGGCCTGGTCGGCACCTACACCGACCCGAAACACATCATCGCCTACACCGACGGTGAGGTCCGGCGACAGTTCAACGTCTGCTTCACCGCCCGCATCACCGGCGGCCGGCTGGAGATTTCCGACGAGTCCACCGAACTCCGGTTCGTGCCGCCGGACGAGATCGAGCAGTTGCCGATGCACCACACCCAACGACTCAGGCTCCAGCACTTCCTGGAACAGCGCGAGAAGCCGTACCTGGGCTGAACCGTCTGACGGCAGTAGCGACGGCAACAGCCCCGCACAACCACGGACGCCCACGCACTTCACCGGACCAGCAAACCGCACTTGACCTGCGAAAAAGCAGGTCGAAGGCTTCGCGTAGCATACGTACTATGTGCTGGCGGGGGAGACGCCGGTCCTTGTTCACAACAGCAACTGCGGTGGGCGTTGGAAATTGGGCGAAGATTATTCCAAGCCCAATAAGAATGGCGTCGCGCCATCCTTGTCCACCATGCGTAAGCGATTTTGGAAGAACGAAGCGGCGGAGCCGGGCGCCGCAGACCAATACGGTGCCGCGAACATCGGTCGTATGAAGCGGGGATCGGCGCCACAGCGGCAGCGTCCGGACGGATCGTGGGAATCAATGGAGCTGAGCCACGAACCTATTCCCGAGCGGGATGGTGGTATGTTGCTAACACCGCGATGGCCAGAGGATCACGCAATTATGGATCCCGGCGGATACCGTAGGCTCCCGCCCGGTTACTAACGTTGCGGACGGGCGCGGCGCCAGTGCCCTCTGGTGCCGCGCTCAAGCATGCTGCCCAAGTCGGGACGATCTGGGAGGATTCAGGTGAGCACAAGTGGGGCGCAGGCGGCGGCCTTCTTCCGCGAGATCGTTCAGACTCGTACCATCTGGTGGGTTCGAGATGACGACGGCAGTCCGACGCCGGTCTCAAGTTCTGGGCGACCAGCATTTCCCTATTGGTCATCGGAGGCCCGTGCGCAGCGCGCTGCTCAGCTATGGGGTCCTCAATTTCGTGCTGTTTCAATGCCGCTGGATCATTGGCGAAGCGCGGCTTTGCCGGATCTAGCCAAGAATGACTTCCGGGTAGGGATTAATTGGAGTGGACAGCACCTGACTGGATGGGACTTCACTGTCAATGAAGTGGTCAATCGTCTTATTCACGCGCTTGGCGAACCACCATACGACCGGTAGATTCGGTTGAGTGACAGCGCTCGGGCGCAGCTTGAAATCCTCTACGAGCGGTCAGAAGCCCCACCAAGATTTGTTTTTGGTGGGGCTTCTGTGGTGTTTGACGGCAGCGCTGACGGCAACGTCAGCGGACGAAGTCTGCGGCGGGTGGGTCGTCGGCGGTGTCGGTGGGGTTGAGGGCGTTGCCGAGGGTGTCGATGGCGTGGCGTTGTAGGCGGAGGCGTACGTGGGCGTAGACGCCGGCTGTGACGCCGACGTGGGCGTGGCCGAGGAGTTCCTTGATGACGACCAGGTCGACGCCCTTTTCCAGGAGCAGGGTGGCCGTCGAGTGGCGGAGATCGTGGAAGCGGATCGTCCGGAGTCCGGCGCTGCGGAGGAGGCGACGGAAGCGGCGGTTGAGGTTGCCAGGGTCGAGCGGATTGCCCTTCGGGGTGGTGAAGACGAGCCCGTTGTCAGTCCAGCCCGTTCCGGCTGCCTGACGCTCTTCCTCCTGCTGTTCCTGGTGGATCTTGAGGGAGTTGATGCATTCGGTGGGGAGGGCGATGCGGCGTTCGGAGGCGAGGGTCTTGGTGTTCAGGACGGTCAGGCCCTGGCTGCGGGTGCGCTGGAGGGAGCGGTGGATGGTTGCGGTGCCGCCATCGAGGTCGAGGTCTTCCCAGTGGAGGCCGAGGAGTTCGCCCTTGCGGAGTCCAGTGCGCAGGGCGAGTTCGTACAGAGCGTGAAGCCGGTCGGCGCCGGCCGACTGGAGGAACTGCCGGGCTTCGGCGGCGGTGAAGGGCTGGAAACGCCGGGGGCGTGGCGTGGTCGTCTTGACGTTCCGGGCGACGTTGCGCGGCAGTTCGTCCTCGCGGACGGCGTGTCCAGGGCGGACTTGAGGACCGCGTGGACGTACGTCACGGTCAGCGGTGACAGTCGCTTCTCGCAGCACTGGCCGATGGCGCAGCAGGCCCGTCGAGCAGCGTCCCGTTCCTGGGCGCAGCACTGGCAGGTGGTGCGGAGTCCGTCGAGGAAGTTGCGGACGTCGCCGGTGGTGAGCCGGGCGAGTTTCTTGACGCCGAGACCGGGATTGATGTGGAGGCGGATGGCGGCGGCGTAGCGGGTGTGGGTGTTCTCCCGTACCTGGTGGACGGCGACGCCGTTCAGCCAGTACTTCAGGTACGCGCTGACAGTGCTGTCGGCAGCCGCGACGGGCAAGCCGAGGTTGCTGGCGGCGATCTTCTCCGTGAGCTTGGCCAGGGCCTCCTTCCTGGTGGTGCCGTAGACGCGGATGCGCTTGCGGGTGTTGCCGGGGGCCAGCACGTATCCGGCGGCTTCCCAGCGGCTGTCCTTGCGCTGGTAGACGGTTCCGTCGCCATTGCGCGTACGCGGCGGGAGGCGGGGGTGTCTCGGGGTGTGGTCATCAGGCGGCGGCTTCCTGTTCGAGGCGGGTGCGGATGAAGTCGGTCAGCGCGTGAGCGGCGATGCGGCGGGCGCGGCCGAGGGTGATCGAGGCGAGCCGGCGGGTGCGGAGCAGGTCGTAGATGGCTGAGCGGCCGAGCTGGAGGCGGGTCATGACCTGGGGCACGGTCAGCAGTCCCTCCGGCGCCCCCTCGGAGACCGTGGTCATCGGCAGCCCCCTTCTGTCGCGAACTGTCGGTCCAGTTCTCTGCGGTGCCAGACGGCGGCGGCGAGCAGGGCGCCGCCGGGGCTGTAACCCGTTCCTTGGTAGGCCCAGTGGCCGATGACCAGGGTGGTGTCCGGGTCGTGCTCGGGCAGGCCGGCGTGGGCGTGAGCCTGTTCGGTGCGCCAGGCGCGGCGGGCGGCGCGCAGCGCGCCAAGAGTGGTCGAGTAGCTGCGGGACTTGGTGGAGAAGTGGCCCCGGGAGCCGAGCATGTGCGCCCACTTCCGGAGCTTGAAGTGGGCGAACTCCGGCAGCCTGCCCAGCTCCCAGCAGGTTCGGATCATCCGTCGCACGTGGCGTGCGACGGCGAGCCGGGGCAATGGCCGGGCCTGCCCGGTGCCGTCGCAGGCGGTGCACGGGAGCGGGGTTCCGCGGGGCAGCACGGTGGCGCCGCGTCCCCGGCAGGGGCGGCAGAACAGGGAGCGGTCGAGGGTGCCGGAACCCCCGGGGGCCGCCAAGGCCGAGCGCACGCGTCACGAGGTGAGCCTTGGCGGCCCCCGGGGAATCCTGGCACGGCGGAGCTGCCCGACCGACGAGGGACCCCTCCCGCTCAGGCCCGGATGCTGCCGGAGTCGGCCCGCCGCCTGGTGGGGCACCCCTGTGGGTGGGTGTCTGCCGGATCGTCCCCGGTTGATGTGCCGGCCGGGCGTACCGTGGAGTGGGAGGTGGTGAGTTGATGATTACGGAGCTGGCCGACAACGTCCGCAAGTACCGGCGTCGCGCGGGGATGAGCCAGGAGGAACTGGCCCACGCCGCAGGCGTATCGCCGGGCACCGTGCGTAAGGCCGAGCAGGGCGGCACCATCCGGATGGAGACCCTGCACACACTCGCCCGAGCGCTCGGAGTGACCACCGCCGCGTTGATGGCGTCCGATGCCCCGGAGCCCGTCGGGCTGACCGAGGAGCCGAACCGCGTCAACCTGATCCAGCTCCGCGCCGTCCTCACCCCGGCCGTCGGACTCGTGGACCAGGACGCCGAAGCCGTGGCCGAGGAACCGAACCTGCGCACCTTCCGGCGGACGCTGCAAGACGCACGGGTGCTGTACTTCGCCGACAGCTACAAGAGCGTCGCGGCCCAACTGCCGGGCCTGCTGCGGGATGCCGCACAAGCCGTCGCTTACTACGCCGGCGGGGACGAGCACCGGCAGGCTCTGCTGGCCCGCGCCGAGGCGCTGCGTCTGGCCGGCACCTACCTCACCCAGGTACGGCAGTACGACATCGCGTACGCCGCTGTGCGCGGCGCCATCATGGACGCCCGTCAGGCTGGAGACATGCTCGCGGCGGGCTCAGGTGTCGGCTGCATGTGCTGGCTGCTGGTGCGCCAGGGAAGGTTGGACGAGGCGGAACAGGTCGCCGCCCAGAGCATGGACGCGATGGAGCCGAAGATCACCGGGGCCGAGCCGGACCACTACGCGGTGTGGGGCGGCCTGGCGATGGAGGCCGCCGCAGCAGCCGCGAGGAACAACCGTCCCGACGAGGCGAAGGAGTACCGTCAAGCCGCCCGGGTCGCGGCAACCGCGGTCGGGACGGCGCATCGCAATGTCTCCCGGCACTGGTCCGTCTTCGGGCCGGTCACCGTCGCTGTCAAGGCACTCGAAGACTCCCTGGTTATCGGCGACGCCCGCGCGGTGGTGCGCAAGGCAGGCGAGCAGGAGGAGTTGTCGCCCAAGGCGTGGAAGCGCCTGGGCAGGCCCAGCACCAACGACGGGAACCGCTTCACCCTCGATATGGCGCGCGCCCACACCCGGACCGGCGACCTGTCCGCCGCCATGGACGAGTTGACCCGTGCAAGGGAAGCCGCCCCGCAGTGGCTGCGGCACCAGAACGGTGCCGCCGAGACCATGCAGGAGATCCTGGGCAAGCGCAAGCGCACCCTTACGACGGAGATGCGCGAAATGGCCGACTACCTGGGCGTCGTCGGGTAGCTGCCACACAGCGTGGCAGTTCGTGAACCAAGAGTCGCGAACTGCCACGGTTCCCGCCTGGGGTGACGATTGGTCAGTGCCTACGGTCGGTGTGTCCACCATCAGTGACCCAGGCCGGGGGCGCCCAGTGAGCCAGCCCAGGAGCGATGCCGACCGCATGCGCCGCGGAGAGTTGTACGACGCCGCGTCGGGTGGCGGAGGTCCCCGCTTACTGCCGTGGACCAGCCCGGAGGGGAAGCCCTGCTACCTGAGCACCGATGGCCGGGGCTACCTTTCCACCCTCGCCGACAGCATCGAGACGGTACAGCTCAGCATGGGCCAGGAGCTGCTGGAGCACGCCCGAGAAGCCGCGGCTCCCGGAGCGCCAACTCTGTCGGCCACCGAATTCCGTTGGCCGGCCTGCCGATTGACCGAGGCCCTGGCGGACGCGCTCCGAGTAGCCAACTCGCGCGGGCAGCGCCTCCCGGCCCCGGAAGAGGAAGAGGGCGACGAGGGTGCCTGACTCTGCGGACACCGACGCACCGGTCCGCGACTCCGCACGGGGGCGCTACCGCTTCCGCGAGTACCACGTGACCACCGTCCCCGACCCCCTGGCACTGCCGGCCTTCACGGCGGTCTGCGTCACCGGCGAGGAACGCAACTGCGGTGCCACCTCCGGCACCCTGCACACCCCGGACGAGCTGACGCGCTGGATCGCCGGACACTGCGCTCAGACCGGCCACCAGCACTACGAGCAGACCGTCCGCGCCATACTCCGCGCCGAGCCCGGCGCGTGGCAGTCGGGTCCGCCGTAGCTTCGGGTGGGTCTGGGTCAGTCTGTGGTCCAGCGTTGGACTCTCTCTTGGTCGTGGGTGAGCCATGTGCCGTCGCCCAGCGGTACGGCCCGAGCCCCCGGGGCCTGTGGGTAGTCGAGTTCGGCGATGGGCCTGAGCGTGCGTGCGTCGAGGAGGAGGTGCGTGCCCTGCTCCGCCCACTGTTCCTCGGCCGCCACGACCAGGATCCGCTTGTCGTCGACGAAGCCAGGGGTGTAGCCGACGAAGACCCAGTCCTCGGGCAGTACGTCGCCGGCCTCGATGATGACGTCGTCGGCGCCGTCCTGCGTACGGCAGAGGTATCCGCCGCCGACGTCCTGGCTGACCAGCACCCCGTCCGTGCCGAGGCCGACGTGGGGTTCCTCGGCGGTGCCCGCCGCCCGGACGTCGAGTCCGCCGGCCGTGCAGGTGATCACGAGGCAGTGGGCGCCGTCCTGGCCCATGGAGGCGGTGAGCAGGACCTCGGGGCGTGCGTCCGGGAACTGCTGGAAGGCGTATGTCGCCGAGAAGGACGGCAGGACGTGCTCGGCGAGCACTTCGCCGGATGCCAGGTCGAGGGCGCGGCAGATGTCGCCTGCGGAGAGCCCGTCGGATCCGAGGGGTCCGGCCATGGTCGCCAGAACTACCTGGCCGGCCGGGTCGGCCGTGCATGCGCCAGCGGCCTCGGGCGAATGCTGCCAGTCCCTGTGGCGGTGTTCCCACCGGATGGTTCCACCGGTCTCGTAGACAGTGACGGCCTCCCGGGTGCTGATGGCCAGGGCGCCGTCGGGCAGCGGCGAGCAGTACTGGCTGGGGTCGTTCGGAGCCGGGTTGGTCCACGTGGTGCGGTCGGCGAGTACCTGGGACGGATCGGTGCCGACCCTGCCGACAGCGATCGTGCCCTCGTGTCGGGTCACGAGCCAGTGTGCGCCGTCGCGCAGCAGCCGGCCGTCGGTGTTCTCCAGCGCGTCGGTGATACCGGGCAGGAACTCACGGCTGAGCAGTCGTGCGGATACGCGGGGGTAGTTCACGTGCTTGTCCTGGTCCGTGTCCGGGGAGTAGCGGCTGGGCCAGTAGAACTGCCGCCGGTGGGTGGGTTTGTCGTCACCATACGTCGGCCCCGCGACGGACCCGTCATGGCGGGCGAATCGTGACGGGCGGTCTCGTAAACGTCGTCCGCCATCGTGAGAGATGTGCCGAGAGGGGCAGCGAGATGACCGCGCCGTTCGGTGACTACCAGGATGAGATCTACCAGGACGGGCTGCGCGCCATCGTACCGCTGTACCCGACGTCGGGCGCCGAGTTGGAGGCCAGGGGCCGGGAGGCCCTGCCGCCGTCGATCGTGTCGTACGTCGCGGGCGGGTCCGGTGACGAGCACACCCAGCGTGCCAACGTCGATGCCTTCAACGGGTGGGGGCTCGTGCCAGGGCAGTTGCCATCCGGATGAGGTACGGCGCTCCAGGGACGCCGGGATGGACGGCGCGTAGTGCGCCAATCACGGCGGCCGACAGGCCGACCGCGGCCTGTCGGCCCTGGACGTGCTTCCGGGGGTGGTGGCGGCCGCGGACGGGATGCCGGTGATCTTCGACTCCGGCATCCGTTCGGGCGCCGACATCGCCACCGCGGTGGCACTCGGCGCCACCGCGGTGGCGGTTGGCAGGCCGTACGCGTACGCACTGGCGATCGGCGGCACCGAGGGCCTCGTCCACGTACTGCGCGCATGCTCGCCGAGGCCGATCTCGTCATGGCGATCGACGGCCATGCCACCCTCGCCGACCTCACCCCTGAGACGCTTCGGCCGACACCCGGCACGGCACACGCTGTGCGGTGACGGCGGCCGACCGCGGACGAAGCCGTGACCGGTCAGGACACGGTGCGCTCGGCGAGGACGCGTTCGGACAGGTTGTGCACCAGTGCGTCCACGGCGTGCGGAGTGCGGACCCCGCCGTAGATGTGGAAGTCGGGGCGGACCGCGACGACCGACACGTTCAGCCGCTTGAACCATGCGGCGTACGTGCCCTCGGTGTCCGTGAGTCCGCCGGGCCCGAAGTGGGCGCTGCGGCCTCCCAGCCGTTTCCAGGCCGTGCGGTGGGCCGGCGAGAGCAGTTCCAGTGGGTCGCGGTCCCGCCCCAGCAGGAGGAAGCTCCCCGGGCTCCCCGGAGCGATCACCTCGTCGAGGAGACCGGTCCGCGCCCCCGCACCGACCGTGGCCTGCAGTCCCAGACGGCCGCCGATGCCGTCGTCCTGCAGGGTGCCGGCGCGCAGCGTCCAGTTCTGCCGCACCTCGTGGACCATGCCGACGCTTCCACCCAGCAGGGCGTCGCGCTCCGCGCACTCGTCCGGGTCGGTCATGCAGATCAGCCGGCCCAGGCCCACCGTGTCCTGGATGATCCGCGCGATCTGCCCGGAGCGCTCGGCCGAGTAGTCGTCCAGGAGTCGGTCGTCGCTCTCGCCCCGGGCCAGCAGGGCCAGGCGCCAGGCGAGATTCGCGGCGTCGCGGATGCCGGAGTTCAGTCCCTGGCCGGTGAAGGGCGGCATCTGGTGTGCGGCGTCCCCGGCCAGGACGATACGGCCCATGTTCCACCGGTCGGCCCAGCGGCCCCGGAAGGTGTACCGGGCGTGCCGGACCAGCTCGGCGTTGCCGGGGTGGATGTCGAACGGCTTGAGCAACTCCCACGAGTTCTCGTCGGTGTCGACGGACTCCTGGTCGTCCGTTGGCATGATCATGAACTCCCACCGGCGCCGCCCCGGTCCCGCAGGCACGAGAGTCGTCGGCCTGCCCGGGCCCAGCACCTGGCAGGCGTAGGGGAGCCAGTCCGGCGGCGAGTGCGGGATGACGTCGACGACCAGCCAGTCCCGGTCGAAGCCGAGGTCGGTCATCTCCAGCCCCAGCAGCGAACACACAGTGCTGTTGGCGCCGTCGCAGCCGACGGCGTAGGCCGCGCGCAGTGTGCGCGGCGCTCCGTCCGGCACCGGGGCCAGCCCCGTGTGCGGCCGTACGGTTACGCTGACGCCGTTCCCGTCGTCGGTCAGCCCGTCCAGCGAGAAGCCCCGGTACTGGTCGATCCGGAGGTCGGCCCGCACCCGCCGCTCCAGCAGGGTCTCCAGGTCGGGCTGCGAGAACCCGGACATCTGCGCGTGCCCGGACTCCGACTCCAGCGGATACTCCGACTCGCCCAGTGTCCGCCCGGCCCCGTCGGCGAAGCTGAACCGCTGCCCGTCCAGGCCCCAGGGTTCGAGCATCCCGTCGAGTTCGGCGCCCATGCCGAGCTGCCGCAGGACTCGTTGGACGTCGTGGCTCATGGCCACGGCGCGCGGCAGCGGGTAGGGCCGCGCCCACCGCTCCACCACACTCACGCGCAGCCCCTGCCGGGCCAGCAGAAGTGCCAGCACCTGGCCGACCGGGCCGGCGCCCGCGATCAGCACATCGGCGTCTGTGGGCCGCGTCCTGTCGTCGTTCGTCCTGTCGTCGTTCGTCGTGTCGTCGTTCGTCGTGTTCGTGTCGTCGTTCATCGTTCAGCCCAGCGGTCCCATATAGGTCTGGTCGACGTACGTGTCCGACAGCGGTTCGAGCGAGTCGGGCCAGGTGCCGGTCACGGCACGGCGTTCGCTGTGCGGCCGCGGCCTGCCGTCCCAGCCGACCTGCTCCATGTAGTAGTACAGGCAGACCAGGTGGCCGTCCGGGTCGCGCAGGTGGGCCGCGTAGTCGATGCCCGTGTACAGCTCGGGCGGGAGGTCGACCAGTGTGTGGCCGTGGCCGACCAGGAAGTCCACCGCCGCGCGCAGCTGGCGGTAGCTGCCGACCTCCATGCCCATGCTCAGGCATGAGGTGTGCTCGCTCAGCCCGAGCATGCCGCGCAGCGCCTTGTCCGCCAGCACGAAGGAGTGGTGCTCGGTGCCGTTGCGCAGGAACACGACGCGCTTGCCGCGGTACTCGGACTCCTCGACGCGTTCGAAGCCGAGCAGCTCCGTGTAGTACGTGACCATCTCGTCCATGCGCTCGGTGAAGACCGACACCGGGCCGAGCCGGGTGACCTTGAAGGGGCGCGGAAGGAGGATGCCACCCACGTCGTGGGTCTCGTTCAGGTGCGACTCGGCGGGCCGCCGGCCGGAGTGGATGTCGATGCCCTTCTCCAGCGCCTCACGGATCTCCGCGGCTTCCGACATCTGGGGCAGCGGGGGCCTGCTGTCGAAACCCCGGTAGTGCATCGCGTGCGGTTTGGAGTTGCGGGACCAGCCGATCTGCTCCATGCCGTAGTACAGCTCGACCATGTTGTCGTCCGGGTCGCGGAAGTAGATGTGCCAGTTCCCGCCGGGCATGTCCCGCCCGACGCGCCCGAACTCCACGCCCTTGGCGTGCAGGTACTCCTCCGCGTCGTGCACTTCCTGGAGGCTGCCGACCTGCCAGGTGATCTGGCTGAGGGTGATGTCCCTCGCGATCCGGTCGTTGCCGTTGACGGTGCCGAAGGTGCGGTGGGCCAGCAGCAGCGCGTGGTGATCGGAGGAGTTGCTGGTGAAGATCATCCGCGGGTCGCTGACGACGCCCTCCAGCAGGGGGCGTACCTCGGGCGGTACCTGGTCGAAGAGGCTGACCTCGTCGGTGACACGGAAGCCCAGCAGGTCCGTGTAGAAGGCGATCGATTCGTCGAGGTGGTCGGAGTTGAAGCCGAAGTGACCGAAGCGCCGGATCTTGAACGGGCGCGGCAGAAGCACTCCGCCGACGTCGTACCGCTCGGATGCCCTGCCGGACTTTTCGGGGGTCGAGGTGGTCATCACTTTTCTCCCTTCTCGTTGTCCGTGGCGGAGTAACCGGGACCCGCCGCCACGGGGTTGCGCAGCTCGCCGATGCCCTCGACCCAGGTGACAAGAGTGTCGCCGGGCCGGAGGAAGACGGGCGGCTCGCGGAACACGCCGACGCCCGCGGGCGTGCCCGTGAAGATCACGTCGCCGGGCAGCAGAGGGGTCACGCCGGAGATGTGCGCGATGAGCTCGGGGACCGAGAAGATCAGGTCGCTGGTGCGTCCCCTCTGCATGACCCGGCCGTCCAGGCTGCACCCGATCTCAAGGTTGTCGGGGTCGTCGAACTCGTCCGGTGTGACGAGTACGGGGCCCATCGGACCGAACCCGGGGAAGGACTTGCCCATGGAGAACTGCGGGGCGATGCCCGCCAGTTGCATCACGCGCTCGGAGATGTCCTGGCCCACCGTGAGGGCGGCGACATGACTCCAGGCGTCCTTCTCCGCCACGTGGTCGGCGTGCCGGCCGATGACGACGACGAGTTCGACCTCCCAGTCGACATTCCTGGTGGGCAGCGGGATGGGGTCGTGCGGGCCGGTGAGGCTGGTGCGGAACTTGGTGAAGATCAGCGGTGTCCCGGGCACCGGGATCTCACCTTGGTGTCCCTGGGCCCGGGCGGCCTCTTCCAGGTGGTCCCGGTAGTTGGCGCCGATACCGAAGACCTGCCGCGGCGCCGGTACGGGATTCTCCAGCCCGTCGAGAGGCAGACGCTCCTGCTCCTCGTCCCAGGTGTGCGTGGCGGCCCACTCGACCAGGGCGTCCCAGGTGTCGAAGACCCGCTCGGGATCGGCCGGGAAGCGGCCCTTGCTGGCCTGCTCCAGATCGACGGCGGTGTCTTGGTCGACGAGGACCAGGCGGTTGGCGATGACTCCTAGGCGCATGACAGCGCCCTCCTTCGGCTCAAGGTGTCAGGGAGGTTCGGTGATTCGGGAAGTTCGGAAACTCGGGAAGTTCCGGAACTCGGGAAGCTCGGGAAGATCAGGGAAGTTCTAGAGAGGGAACGCTGACGCGGCATGCGGACCGTCGAGCGGCACCCCCAGGGACCTGAGGGTTCCGGCGAGCAGGATGTAGTGGCCCACCAGCATGGGCAGTTCGACCAGCTGCTCCGTGGTCAGCAGCGCACTCAGCTCACGCGAGGTGCTCTCGCGGATCACGTGGTTCGCATGAAGTTCGTCGGCCGCGGCGATCAGCAGGCGTTCGCGCGGGGACCAGGTCGCCGGCGCTTCACCGGTGAGCGCGGCCAGTTCGTGCTCGGACAGCCCTTCCCGGGCGCCGAGTTCAACGTGGTGGGCCAGTTCGTAGGCGCTTCCGCAGCGCCAGGCGGTGCGGATGATCAGCAGCTCGCGTTCCCGGCCCGGGAACACGGAGTGCGCCAGCAGTTGCACGCAGAAGGGCAGCCAGGCCCGGAACAGTGCCGGGTGGCGCACCACTGTGCTGAAGAGATTCGGTGCGTCGTCCCCGTCGTCCCCGTCGTCCGCGTGGATTCCGGAGAGCAGTTCACGTTGCTCCTCCGTGCGCTCGGCGGGCGCCAGGGGGGTGAGGACGGACATGGTCGGTGGTGTGATGTCTCGGGTCATGACTCTGCCCCTATCGGTCGCTCTCCGTACTCAGGGGCTCGGCGTGCTCCGGCTGGTCAGCGACATTTCCATCAGCCGGCCGGGTCAGGTGTGCAGCAGCGCGGGAAGCAGCGCATGGTCGACACAGCGCGCGAGGTGCTCCGCATCGGCGGGGACTCCCGCGAATACCGGCCGGGTCAGCGCCGCGCTGAGGAACAGCTGGGGCAAGAACTCCGTCGCGGCGGGTCTGGAGGCCAGCTCACCCCGCTCGACGGCCCGGTCGACGATGCCGGTGAGATCGGTGAACCAGGGCTGCACCAGCGTGGTACGCAGTGCCTCGGCGAGCTCCTCGTCGGCGAGTACGGCATGTCCCAGTGCGGCGATCAGCGCCGAGTCCTTCTCCGCGGTCGGGCCGAACAGATCGACCATGGCCATCAGGTCGCCGCGGAGCGTCCCGGTGTTGATCTCCTCCGGCCGCAGCGGGCGCGTGGCGTAGAGCGCCGCCGCGACCATCTGCGGCTTGCCCGGCCACATCCGGTAGAGAGTGGCCTTGCTGCACCGCGCTCTTGCCGCGACCAGGTCCATGGACAACTCGTCGTATCCGACCTCGCGCACCACATCCATCACCGTGGTGAGCAGCTCCCGCTCCCGCTCGGGGGTCATCCGAGGACGGCGGATCGGCTCATCACCGCTGGTACGGGCCATCGCAGAGGCTCCCTTTAGTACGGAACGGTTTCGTACCATCACCGTAGACCAGGGTCGGGAGAAACGCAACCGTACTATTTACCGGGCGGCCGGCCGGCGGCCTCGCTGTCGGCCCACGACGGCCACGTGCCGAGAGGGGACGCGACCGGTCGTGGAGGCGGTGCTCATAAGCAGTCCCTCGTCACCTTTCCGAGTGAGGATTCCTGGTGGAATGAGCAGCTTTTGCCTTGGAATGAGAGGGCGTCAGCTGTGCCACTTGCATGCGCCGCCTCTACTGTCCGAGGGGAATCGCTCATACCTCGATCTGTTGATGACGGTCGCTCAGGTGCCCACGAGCTGAGTGCCATGTGGCCCCGCCCCGGCGTGTACGGACGGTCTCCCGACCGGAGCGCTCCACCGTGGAGCGGTGAAGGAACTTACGCCTGCGGCCGGGACGGCCGTGATGGCGACCGGAGTCCTCTCCGTCGGGATGGACCTGACGGGTTATAAGGCACTGGCCGCGGTCGCGCTCATTTTCGCCGGCGCGCTGTGGGTGGCATTCGCCGCGACGTTCACAGTGCGGCTGGTGTGCAGCACGGAGCAGTGGCGACGGCCTGGGGGTGGCGTTGTACGGGCTGGCGCTGGCCCACTTCGACTGGCGCCAGGTGCGTACGGGCGCCGGCGACCACTGGGTGGCGGGCGGGGCGCTGTCGATCTCCGCGCTGGCAGCGGCCAAACTGACAGACGCCTGCGATCCGCGCGGCCCCCTTGGGTGGGCCACTGTGTTCCCGCTCGGTATGACCGCGGTCGCCTGCCTCGTGGTGGCGGCGACCGCCGGACTGCCGGTGGCCGGGACCCTCGGCCGCGTCCTGCTGTGGATCGCCGTCGCGCTGTGGCTGCTGACAGCGGTCGGCGCGGCCCGCCAGGGCCGGGGGCGGTAGCGGTGGCGGGCAGAGCCCATTCACCGCGGTAGGGCGGAGTACGGGTGAGATGTGCCCCCGCTCGGGGCGCGAAGTCCCAGAGAAGCCCCACGGCTGCCGCCGCTGGCGGAGCCGGGCGTCGGTGACGCTGGCCCCGCTGATGGTCCTGTCCCGCTCGCGGGCCGACTCTGGCCTGTACTTGGCTGCCGGGGTCACGCAGGGGGCACAGGCGATTCGTGTTCTGGCGTTTCGCCGTGTCCTGATGGGGGCGGTGTGCTGTAGAACTGGCGGGCCCAGCGCCGGTAGCGCCCGATGGGGCCGTCGCCTTCGGCGAGCCGGGGGGCTGACTGGTACTGCTTGGTGTGCCAGATGGGAGTGTCGGGTCCGAGGACGAGGCTGTTGAGCGTGACGTGCAACCCGTACCGGCAGAGCCATGTGGAGGCGGCCAGCAGAGCGTCACGGTTCAGCTGGGACGGAAGCCAGCCGGGTAGGGGCAGGGCGAAGCTGGCAGCGCAGCGGAGCTGGATCCGCCAGGGCCCGACAACGGTGGGCAGAGCCCAGATCCTCAGCGCGGGGCCGAGGCGGGGCAGGTGGATGACCGCGAACATGTAGCCGAGGCCATGGACCTCGCCCTCGTAGGTGGTGGTCACTGACCCCCACGGGACGTAGGGGATCTTGATCCGCATAGTCGAACGGCCGTACATTGTCGGGCCCTCGAACCGGTAGACGGGCGTGTCGGGAATGACGGCCCCGTGCAGGACGGAGATATGCCCGGTATCCACGCCGTTCTCGGCCATCTCCTGGGGATGGGTGGGCAGTTCGGCGATGGTGTGCACCAGAGGGGAGAAGCCCTCGGTGTCCAGCTCCGGGACTTCGAAGGTGGGGCCGCCTGTGGGGTCGTACCAGGCGAGGATCATGCCGTGCTTCTCGCGGATCTCCAGGTGGCCCAGGCGCGCTTTGGGAGGCCGGGTGCCGTATCCGGTGCGGACACACGTGCCGTCGGGGCTGAAGGCGAAGGCGTGGAACGGGCAGACCAGGTCTTCCCCGTCGACTCGGCCGCCGACTCCGAGGTGAGCGCCCAGGTGTGGACAGTAGGGATCGACCACGCGCAGCAGCCCGGCCTGAGTGCGGTACACGACGACGTCTTGGTCCACGAAGCGACGGGTCAGCACCTGCCCTGGCCGGACCTCGTCGGTGAAGCCGATGCAGAACCAGCCTCTGGGGTTGGGCAGCGCGGCGGGGAACGCGGCGTCGGCCGCTGTCGCGCGCTGGTCCGGCACCGTGTACCACTTGTTGGCCGTATCGCGGAATGCCATGGATTCCTCCGTGAGTGCATAAGCCTGATGTCATCGGTGATTGAGTGTGATCGGCGGCCGGATCTTTCCCGGGGGCACGTCTTCGCTCAAGGCGATGGCGAACCAGCCGTCCGGATGGGGCAGGCGGGGGCGGTGCACCGAGTCGGGGGATGCCGGATGGGGGAGCCGCGCATTGTCGTCGTGGGCCTTCTCGATCAGACCGCTGAGCGGGGCGGGGCGGCTGTAGGGCGCCGGGGGTGCCGATTCGCGTGTGGTCACGGCCGGTCGGATTCCTCCCGAGCCGTGGGATCACCCGTCCCGGGTTGCGGTGTCCGCGCAACGGCCTGCCGGGGGACGGCGATCATCGGCAGTGCGTTCGGCCGGGGCATTTCGGCCAGGACCGGTTTGACCGTGGAGCCTTGTGCCGGAACGAGCCGCCAGCGGGCGGTGATCGTCGCCACCGAGATGAGCATCTCGGCCCATGCGAACGCTTCGCCCGGGCATTTGTACTTCCCCTTGCCGAAGGGAATGGGCGTTCCCTGCGGCGATCGGCCGGGGAGCCACCGGTCGGGATCGAACCGCTCCGGGTCCGGGTATGTCCGCGGATCGCGGTGCAGGGCGTACTGGCTGTACGCGACCTCGGTCCCGGCGGGGAACGTGACACCGCCGAGCGTGACTGTCGAGGTGGCCTTGCGGGTGATCAGTACGAGCGCGTAGAGGCGGGTGACCTCCTGCAGCACTCGGTCGAGGTACTTGAGGCGATGCAGGTCGGCGACGTCGACCGGCCCGTTGCCGACTACTTCGTCGACTTCGGCCTGGACGCGCGCTTCGATGTCGGGGTGCCGGGCCAGTTCGTGGAAGACCCACGCCAGCGTGGTGGCCGTGGTCTCGGTTCCCGCGAGCAGCAGTGTGATGAGCTGGTCGCGGATCTCCGTATCGGTCATGGCTTCGCCCGTCTCGGTGTCCCGGGCCTCCAGCAGTTTCGTCAGCAGGTCGTCGCGGCCGGCGCTGTCGATACGCGCGTGCCGGATCACCTCGTCGATGATCCGGCGCAGGCGGACACCTGCGTCACTGAACCCGTTGTTGAGCGGGATCGGGAGCCGGTCGAGGACCGCGGGGGCGACCGCCCGTACGACCACGCCCCGTGACAGGACCTGCAGGGAGCGCCACACCTCATCGAGCGCGGTCTGGCTGAGCCCGGAGGAGAACAGCGATTCGGCCACGATCCCAGCGGTCAGCTCATGCATCGCCCTGTCCACCCTGACGATCTCGTCCGGCTGCCAGGACATCGCCATGGACCGCGCACGCCGTTGCATGACCTGGGCGTACACGGCCGCGATGCGCGTGCGGTGAAGCGCGGGTTGCACCAGTCGCCGCTGGCGGGCGTTCACCTCGCTGTCGGTCGTCGCCAGTCCGTTGCCGAGGGCTGCGCGGGCCCGTTCGAAGAACCTGCCCTTGCCGAACACCCGGGCGTGGGTCACCAGGGCCTGGTGGACGAGGTCCGGGGTGGTCAGGAAGTACACGGGCAGGCTGCCCAGGTCCACCCGCACGATGTCTCCGGCATGCTCCACCGACCGTAGGAACGCCAGCGGATCGAGCCACAGCTGCAGCAGATGGCCGATCAGGGGTACACGCCCGGGCAGCGTGGGCACCTGCGTCAGGCCGCGGGGCCCAGCGCACTGCGGAGCCGGTGTATGGCGGGAGGGTTCCGGATTCATGCGGGACTCCTTGAGGAGCAGGCGTGGTGAGCGGGGGTGACCCGGCGCCGTGAGAGGTGTCCTGAGTGTGGGACGACGGGACTCACGGGGTGAGGTGCTGCCACCACCAGGCGATGGAGGGGTAGGTCAGCGGGGCCGGGTCGAGTCCGGGCGGCGGGCTGGTGGCGACCTCCAGGGCGGGGGCGGCCATCGCGTAGCGGGGGTTGTCCCGGTGCCAGTGGACGACATTGGCGACCATGTTGCCGAGGTCGGTGAGGAAGTGCCGCAGTTCCGGGCTTGCGTGGGCGGCCAGTTGATCGCGCAGCCTGAGGAAGAGAGCCATGCTGCGGTTCCAGATGGCGATGGCCTGGACGACGGCTTGGGCATGGGTGCAGCCCAGTTCGTTCATGAGGCCGATGACGAGGTTGTTCTGTCCGTCCCCGGCGCGGGCGTCCTTGGCGAAAGAGGAGAGGTCGTTGATCCACAGCAGGAGCAGGCCGGCGATCTCCCGCAGGGCCCGCAGGGCGGGGTCGTCGTACTCCCACGCGGGCATCTCCTGGTCGTTGCAGACTTCGATCATGGCGAAGAAGGCCTCGAACCCGGACACGCCCAGGCGTAGGACCAGTTGGGTATTGAGGTCGGGCAGATGGCCCCGCAGCCGGTAGCTCGCCTCCCAGGGAATGCACTGGTGGTAGATGCGGTAGCCGACGGTGAGGCGGTTGAACTGCACGGGTGTGGCGAAGCCGCGGAGGGTGCGGACGATGTCGAGGTAGGCGGGCATGAACGGGGTGTCCAGCAGGGTGGCGTCCGGGGCCTCCAACGCCCGCTGCATCGCGCCGCACACGTCGATGACGTCGTGCAGGGACGGGCAGGCTTCGAACCAGTCGTCCAGGGCGAAGGCGTAGAAGAACCAGCGGCCGGTGGCTTCCAGGCGTTCGGTGTGTCCCTGGGGGCTGCTGTTGGCCACGAAGGCCGCGCTGCGGCTTCCCAGCAGGCCGGCCCGCTCGGCAGGGTCCTGCGGGATGGGGCAGTGGTTCATCCACTGTGCCGCCCGCTTGTCGATCACGTCGGCTTCCGGGTGCGAGGACGGTTCCAGCGGGCAGTAGAGCGGCGGCAGCCTGAACGCCGCGGCGGAACTGTGCGCGAATGTCCCGGTCATGGGTACCCCTTTGCTGCGGAACGTGCGGACGGTGGCGGTGGTGACGGGCAGGCCCGAGGGGTTCAGGGAGTCGGCGGGGCACCGGCTTCCCCGGTCAGGCTGAGGGCCTCGTGGAGGAGGGCTTCGACGATCCGGTTCTCGGGGACGGTGCGGATGACCTGGCCTTGGACGAAGATCTGGCCCTTGCCGTTGCCGCAGGAGACGCCGAGGTCGGCCTCGCGGGCTTCGCCGGGGCCATTGACGACGCGACCCATCACGGCGACGCACAGGGGTGGGGGAAGTCATCGAGGATAAGGTTGTGTCGGCCGCTTGCAGAGGCATTCGGCACGACGTTCTCTATACCAACAGACCAACGGTGATCCCGATACGGCGCGGAGTCTGGTCATCGGAGCACAGCCCGCCCCAGCCCGCGCCCCTCGTCTCCGTCCCGCGCTCCCTTGGCTTGACTTTTATCCTGTCCGTCCGCCGCAGCGGAGCAAGCTGCTTGTCCAACTCATGGGCGACCCGAAGGACGTCGATCTCGTCGCCGGGTTCACCCGGGATGTGACGAGGCTCGGCCACCACGGGACGGGCGACCTGGAGGTGCGGTTGCGCACTCCGAGGGATGTGGAGCGTGCCGAGGGGCTGTTCCGTGCGAGCTGCGCAGCGGCGTGATCGCTCGACGGCACGTTGGCCGCGAGCGTTTCGCGGTTGGTCTGTGGGCGTCGGATGGTGCCTTTCGACGTACGGGGAGGTCGCGGCGGTGGGCTATCAATGATGCGCGGGATCGCCGGTTCGGGTAACCGGCGATCCCGCGTTTACGGTGCCCTGCTCTGACGTGCCGGCGACCAGCGTGTGCGGCGGCCGTGACGGCTGACTTCTCGACCTCGCCCGCCGCCTCGCCCATGGGCTTACCCATCTCCGCGACAGCCAACGAGGCGAGTTGATCGCTGTGTTCGCGCAGCGTGCGGGCGAGCTCGGCGACGCGTATGGCTCGCTCGGTGACCGGGACCAGTGCCCAGGCGCGGCTTGCCGCGTGTGCCCTTTCCACGGCGGCTTCGACGCGTTCCGCGCTCCACCCCTCATATGCCGCTATCAGAGCGCCGGTGGCGGGGTTGACGACCTCAATGGTGCTGCTCATGAGGTGGGAGCCCCTCCCTTATCGTGTTCCGAAAGGTGATCAAAGGTCTCCCCCGTGGCGGCGAGAGTGCGGGTGACGTCCCGACCGCCGTACACCCAGTAGATCCGCATGACGCGTTCACCTCGGTTGTAGAAGCGGTGGGGGATACCGGCTGGGACCCAGGTGGCCTGGCCCGTTTCCAGGTCGAAGAACTCGCCGTCTATTCGGCGGTCGCCTCACCTTCGAGGATCAGCACGGATTCCTCGACGTTGTGGCTGTGCAGGGGGAGTCCGGTGCCGGGCTGGAACACGGTCTGGCCCGTGGTGATGACGGCCTGCTCGGAGTTCCACTTGCCGACGTAGGGGACCGTGGCGACCCCTAGCCACGGTCGAAGCGCTCGACCTCATCGGGGTGGATAAGCAGGTTGGGTTGTGCGGGCTTGGTGCACACGGCGGTTGGTCCCTTTCGAGGGTGCCGTCAGGAGTGGTGGTAGGCGGCGGGCGAGGGTGTTGATCTGGCTGCCGGGCACGACGTGCTGGGCTGCGGCCTCGCGCCAGACCTTGAAGTGCGGGGCGGCGCGGTGGGCCTCGACCGCGGCCTCGTCGTCGTAGATCTCGTGGAAGACGAAGTGGTGGTCGTCGGCCAGGTCACAGACGACATCGAAGGAGCGACAGCCGGGTTCGTCGGTAAAAGAGCGCTCGGCGTTCTCCTCGATGGCGGCGAGGAAGGCGTCGCGGTGGCCGGGGACGACCTGCAGGGAGACAGTCAGCGCGATCATTCGGGAACCTCCTAACCTCCTGGTGAACAACGGGCTGAAGGGGTACGCCAGTGGCGGCGGCGGTGGCGATGCGAGTGCGAGAGCGCCAGGTGTCGTCGACAACCGATCGGCCACCGCCCGGATGCCGACGCAGATCAGCAGATGGCCGACGCCGCTGCTGCCGGTCGGCTGGTGGGGGCAGCGGGAGCGGTCGGACCAGGCGATGGTCTGGTGACGCAAGCGCGCGGTCGCCCGAGCGAGCATCGTCCGGTCGACTGCGTTGACGACGCCGACTGGATAGACCTCGGTCGCCGTGACGGCCCACCAGGGTGTCTTGAGTTCGTTCGTCTCCCATGCCCCCTCCCCGCCGCCCCTGCCCGGATCAGCGTCCCGGCGAGTGACGGTCCTGCCCAGGACTCCGCCCTTGGCCTGGTAGCTGCGCGGGATGTTGAAGAAGACCCAGAAGGGGTGTCCGAAGTCCACGTCGGCGCGGTGCGGTTTGGCCGATGCGAACAGGATGGATTCCTTCTCGGTGTCCGCATCGCTCTCGCGAGGGACGGGAACGTACTGGGGCACCTCGTCCGCGGCGACGTTCATCCGGATGACCGCGCTCGGCTTCTTGCGCGGTGCAGCTGTGGCGGCAGAGCAGCTGTGCTGTCGAATACCAGGAAGACCGCTCCGAGCGCGACGAACAGCACCCCGCCCACAGCGGAGTTGGTGTGCAGCGACAGCGTTCCGGCTGTGTGTCAGAGCTGAGTGCCACCGCCGTCCACGGCGAGCTCGGTGCCGGTGGTGTAGGTGGCGTCAAACGCGAGAAAGAGCGCAGCCTTGGCCACTTCGGACGGGGTCCCCAGTCGCAGCATGGGGATCTGCGCGACAAGCGCCTTCGTCTCCTCGGCCGACTGCCGGGGCATTGACTTGTCCATGATCCTGGTGTCGATCGGGCCGGGGCTGACAGCGTTGACACGAACTTTTCGCGGGAGAAGTTCACGGGCCAGGCTGCGGGTCATCGAGCGCAGTGCCGCCTTGCCGGCCGCGTACGCGCTGAGCATCGGCAGGCCCAGCACGTTGACGGCCGAGGTCGTGAGCACCACCCCGCTGCCCTCTGCCAGCAGCGGAGCGAGCTTCTGTACGGTGAAGTACGGTCCCTTGGCGTTAGTGGTCAGCAGTTGGTCGTACAACTCCTCACTCGTTGCTTCGAACGGTGCGGAGCCGGTGACACCGGCATTGGCGAACAGGGCGTCGACCGTGCCGAACTCGGCCTTTACCCGGTCGGCCAGCGCATCGATGTGAGGCAGTGACGCCGCGTCGCTGCGGACCGCGATCGCGTTCTCGCCGAGTTGGTCACGGGCGGCACTCAGCTTGTCCTGGTCGCGCCCGGTAATCAGCACGCGCGCGCCTTCGTCCACGAGTGACCGGGCGGTGGCCAGGCCCAAGCCACTGCTGCCTCCCGTGATGACGACCTTCTTGCCCTCGTACCTGCCCATGTCGAATATCTCCTGTCTGTGGAATAGGTGTGATGGTTCTCGCCCCGGTGGGCACTCGCTCCCGGGCGGGTAGAGCGTGGCGCGGTGTTCAGTGAAGGCCTGGCCGCAGCCTGATCACGACCTTGCCGTGGACGTGACGTCCGGCTTGCAGTGTCACGGCATCGTGGATCTGCCCGATCGGGAAGGTCGCGGCGATCGGTACGGTGATTGCGCCGGCGAGGATCGCGTCGCTGATCCGTTCCATGGCGTCCGGGCTCGCGTCGAAACCACCGGTCGCGCGAACGCCGCCGGGAGGATTGGGCCCCGCGGCGATCGTGGAGATCCGCTCGGGCGGCACGCCGAGCGCGAGCGCGGTCTCGGCTGTTTCGATGCCGAACAGGTCGGTTGCCGCGGTCACGCCCTCCGGAACCAGGGCCCGTACCCGGTCCGCCAGTCCGGGGCCGTAGGCCACGGGCTCGGCACCGAACTGGCGCAGGAACTCGAACGTGCCCTGCGCGGCGGTCCCGATCACTCTGGCGCCGGCGAGCTTCGCGAGCTGTATGGCGAACACGCCCACGCCGCCCGCAGCGCCGCCGACCAGGACGGTGTCGCCGGACCGCAGGTCGATCGCGGCCAACGCGGCGGCGGCGGTCATGCCGGCTACCGGAAGCGTGGCCGCCACCTCGTCGCTGATGCCCTCCGGCGTGCGCCAGAGTGGCTCGTGCGCCTCGGTGGGCGTCTTGACCACCACGAAATCGGCAGCGGCTCTACCCTGCGCGCCGCCGTGGACACGGTCACCTACAGCGAAACCCGTGGCGCGGGCGCCGACCTCGTCGACGACCCCGGCGAAGTCGTACCCGAAGCCGGACGGCACGCTGATGCCGAACCGGGCCGCGACCTCGGGCTGCGAGGCGATGCCCCAGTCCATGGGATTCAGACCGGCGGCCGTGACATGGACGCGGACCTCGCCCGGCCCGGCATGGGGTTCCGGAACCTCCCGCAGCTCCAGCACTTCGGGACCACCGAACGTCTCGTAGACAACGGCCCGGCTCATGAGTACCTCCAGCAGACAAAGTGACGGGACTTGGTCCCATCACCATACATGGGTGACGGGACCAAGTGCCGTAAGATGTCCCCCATGGCCCGCTGGCAACCCCACGCACCCGAGCGACTGCTCGTCGCCGCCCTTGAACTGTTCGAGGAACGGGGCTACGAGAACACGACGGTCATCGAGATCACAGAGCGCGCCGGGCTGACGAAGAGCACCTTCTTCCGGCACTTCCCGGACAAGCGAGAGGTGCTCTTCGGCGGGGGCACGATGACCGGACTACTCGTCGACGGGATCGACACGGCACCGGCCGGGGCCGGCCCCCTCGAAGCCGTAGCGCATGCTCTGGACGCGATCGGCAGGGAAGCCTTCACCTCCGATCGTCGCGAATTCAGCGCCCGGAGGTCGGCAGTGATCGCCGCCAACCCGGAATTGCGTGAACGCGAGGCACTGAAGGAACTCGGCCTCATCGCATCGATGATCGACGCACTCAAGCGCCGCGGCGTTCCCGACCTGACCTCACGCGTAACCGCCGAACTGGGCGCGCTCGCCTGGAAGATCGCCTACGAGCGCTGGAGGGACGCGACCAACCGCGACGACTTCGCTGAACTCGCGCGGCGGACACTCACCGAAGTGCAGGCGGCCAGCGCCTTGTGCTGACGGCAGGCTCTCGGCACAGACCCGCTCCCGCTGCCCGCATCCGCGGAGCCCGCAATCGGTCAGAGTGAAGGGGCTATCCGCCCTCTTCTTCGCGCCAATCGCGGCGCATTTACGCCACCGCGCCACCGGGTTTTCCGCTTCCGGGCACGCCGGCCCGCTTTCGGGCATGGCAAAGGCGCGTTCGGATACGGGATCGGAGCGCTGTCGATGAATCAAAGCGCGTTCCACGCAAGCAGGTGACGGGACGTCAACAGGAGGGACAATTAGGACTCTTCACCGCACACCGCTCGATGTTCCGCAGGTCACCACAGTGCGACGAGAGGTTTTGGGGGGGATTGTCCGAAGGGTTTCGCGCGGTCCCCGGTGTGGGGTATAACCAGGCGGATTTGAATGCCATTCACTCCTGAAGGGAGCACGCGTGGGCAGCTGTCCGGAACTCCGACCGATGGTCCGGTCCTGCGAATTCACTGTTCCTCCATCGACCGGTCGAGCAATTCCCGCCCCGGTCACCTCTCGTATCGGAGACGCTCCCGACCCATGAGCACCGACACCCTGAACACCGATACCACCGACGCCGATTCCACGGCCGACCCGGCCGAGCACCGCCCCGAGAAGCCGGGTTCCGGCCGCCGCCCCCTCTACGGTGCAGCCGTTGCCCTCCTCCTGCTCGTCGCGGGCGGGATCACCTACGGTGTCCTCGCCACCCCCGACGAGCCGAAGGCGAAGCCGGTGCCGACCGCCTCCGTCACCTACGAGGTCAGCGGTTCGGGCACCGTGAAGATCGACTTCATCGCACACGGCAAGCAGGCCGAGTCCTTGACCCTGTCCGGCTCCGAACTGCCCTGGCGTAAGGACGTCAAGGTCGCGCTCGGCACCGAGCCCACCGTCAGCATCGTGCTCGACGGCAAGGGCGGCGACGCCGGATGCGCCATAGCCGTCCGCGGCAATCACGTCCAGCGCTCCACGGCGACCGGCGCGTACGGACGGGCGACATGCAGCGCCCCGCTCCCCGCCTAGAGAAGTACGGAGAGACGATGCAGGAGAAGCGGCGCCCACCCGCTGGTCGTGGCCTGCCGATAGCGGGGGTGATCCTTCTGGCCCTCGGGCCCGTCATGGTGACGGTGGCCCTCGTGTCCTTCCTGGGCTCCTACACGACGGTGACCGCCCGTCAAGCGATGGAACCCACCTACCGTGACGGCGCTCGGGTGGCGGTGGAGAAGATCGGCGGCACAGCGGTACGGCGGGGCGACGTCGTGCTCTACACGATGCCGGACAGATACGGTGGACTGGCGGTGATGCAACGCGTCATCGGGCTCGGTGGCGATCACATCGCCTCCACGAACGGTTCTCTGACCATCAACGGCCGACCTGTCGAGGAACCGTACGTGGGGCCGACGGACATCGGGCCGCTCACCCCCGACTTCGATGTCACGGTCCCTCCCGGCCGTATGTTCCTGATGGGCGACAACCGGCAGAACTCCAACGACTCGCGGTACTTCCTGGCCGAGCACTCGGGCACCGTGCCCATCACCGCGGTCCAGGGCCGGACGCTCGCGAGCGCCACCGCCCCCGTGGCGCTCGGCCTGACGGCGGTTCTGGGCGTACTCTGCACCGTCGGCGGCGGCATCTGCCTGGTGATCGGCCGACGGATGAGGACCAGGCCGCGCTCGGCCGCACAAGGATTCACCGCATACGTGTGAGCGGCGTCCCCGGAGGGCAAGCGCCGGGGCCGACGCCGGGCTCAGGCGCGCGGTGGCGCGGTGGCGCGGCGGACTACGGGGGACGGCGAGAGCTTGACCTGGGCAGACGGCTTGCCCCGGTCGGCGAGACGGCCGAGCAGGAGACGGGCGGCCTCGGTGCCGATGTGCCGGCCCGCCCGGTCGACGCTGGAGAGACGGGTGCGATCAGGACCAGCCCATCCATGCCCCGGTCGATCATGGCTCGGTGACGCGGGCCTCCGCCGCCTCGCTGTTGGTGCCCGGTCCCATCAGCATCTGATAGTCCGTCGCGTCCGGAGCATCGGTCAGTCCGTCGAGAATCTCCGGGAAGAACGGGTTGCGGATGTCCGGCAGCATCACGCTGATCGTGTACGTCTGTCCGCGCATACCGCGGCGCCGTGGTGGTTCGCCGCGCTGGCGATGCCGCTGTTCGCCTTCGTCGTCCTCGTGCCGAGCACGCGTGGCGTGTATGACGCCTTCACCGACTGGGACGGTCTTGACCCCGGCTTCTCCTTCGTCGGTCTGGACAACCTCAACGCCATGTTCCGTGATCCAGACGCGGTGCTGCTGCTGGCGCTCGGGGTCAACAGCGTCATCAAGTCCCGCAACGTGCTGTCCGAGAACCAGCTCGCGGCGGTTCACCCGCAATGTCCGCCCGCTCGACCGCGTCCAATCCGATGGGGTATAACCGCCCAGTTCCCACCAGACGCATTCGCCCCTCGAAGGCACACCGAACGAAGGCCGGGCTCGCGCGTCACCACGCGAGACCGCACCCGGTCGGGCTGGGGACCACTTGACACCGATGCGAGAGGGACGACGTATGACTGTCGACGGCTCTGTGAAGCTGACTTATGTGGTCACATGGCGCGAGATATCTGACGGATTGAGGATTCACATGCGCTACAGCCCAGTCGGGCGATGGATCTTTCGCGCCCTGTGGGTACTGGTCGCATTGCTCGGCTTGCTGAGCACAGCCAACCTGTTGACCAGAGGTGTTGATGCCATGGGCTGGGCGGCGTGGAAGCTCCTTCTGGCTCTCTGCCTCTTCTTTGTAGCCTTCCGCTGGCTGACAGCTCTTGCCCTGCTCGCCTATGCCCGGCACTTGGGCGAACACCGCGTGACGGTCGACGCTGACGGGATCAGTACCGTTTCCGAGCGGCATACGAATCAGACCAACTGGGGGTTCTACGGGCGCAGCGTCGAGGGCCGCCGGGTATTCGTGCTGCTCACCCCGGACATCTGGGGAACGGGAGTGCTCATCCTCCCCAAACGCGGTCTGGGTACTCCGGAGGACTCCGAACAACTGCGGTCGCTGATCACCAAGCATCTCGCAGCCGCGTGACCACAGGCGTCGGCTCGCGGCTCCCGAGCCGCGTAACGCGGCACCGCCTTGGGCGGACGTCCAGGCGAACCGTTCCGCGAGCGAAAGCAGGTCGACACGGTTTCGGCGACGGCGCGCCGGTCGCCGGTGCTGTGGGCGGCTTCCTCGTCGGCCCATCGCTCGACGGTGAACGCTACCGCCGCCGCCAACGGCCGAAGTAGAGGGTTGGCGGCGGCCGACATCTGCGCGAGCGTGCCCGCGCGACCGGAGCAGTCCGCAGATAGCGCAAGGCACTGTGTGGATCACCGAACCCGTTGCCGACCTCAGCAGGTCGTAAGCCATCACCAGACGCGTGAGACGGGCCGGCCAGAGTTTCGGCGGACCGAGCATCTGCAGCTCCGGTTCCTGCACACTGGCCAGGTCCTCCTGATGGACCACTTCCTCAAGCGCCCCCGCGACGAATGCCATGTACCCCAACGATGTGCACCACGTTCGCACAGCCCCCACTGACGTGCCGTCCGGTCAGGCAACGAGATGAGTGCGACAGTGCCCTGCGGCGGGCACAGGCCGCCGCGTTGGCCCCGACCTGCCTATTTTCGGCTCCTCTCGACACCATGTCGGGCAAGGCCGTTTCTGGCAACAGCCGTACGACGACGAGGGGATGGTCGCCCTGGAAGCGGAGTGCGAGCGCTCGTCGGTCTCGGCGACACCCGGTTGCGCCGCGACGAGCCGGCGCCTCCTGCCGGCGCGGGCTACCTCGTGATGGCCGATCCGGAGGGAAGCGGGTTCTGCTTCGACTGAGCGACGGGGAACCTCACCCCGGTGAGGTCTTCTGAGACGGCCCACAGCCGCTGCTGGACGGCTGCCTCGTACGACTGTGGGCTGGAGGTGACCAGCCGGGGGTGGCCCATGATCTCGTTGCGTCCGCCGGGACCGTAGTACTGGCCGCCGAGCGCGGCGGGGTCGGTGGCGGCGCGCAGGGTCGGCAGCGCGCCCATCGCCGGCGTCTGGGTGATCAGCGGCGCGAGCCAGGTGAGCGGAAGCCGGAGGGCCGCGGGGGTGTTGCGGGCGAGCTCGGTGCTGGACATGCCGGGGTGCGCGGCCAGCGCGACGGTGGTGCCGTGCGTGGCGAGCCGGCGCTGCAGCTCGTACGTGAACATCAGGTTGGCCAGTTTGGACTGACCATAGGCGGCGGCCCGGCCGTACGACCGCTCCCACTGCAGGTCGTCGAAGTGGATCGCGGCCCGGATGCGGTGGCCGGTGCTGCTGACCGTCACCACGCGCGAGCCGGGCACCGGCAGCATCAGGTCCAGCAGCAGCCCGGTGAGCGCGAAGTGGCCGAGGTGGTTGGTGCCGAACTGCATCTCGAAGCCGTCCCGGGTGGTCTGCTTCGGGGTGTACATCACGCCGGCGTTGTTGATCAGCAGGTCGATCCGGTCGAGCCGGGACCGCAGCGCCGCCGCCGCGGTCCGGACGGAGTCGAGCGAGGTCAGGTCCAGCGCCTGCACGGTCACGTCGCCGGTCATACGGGCCGCGGCCTGCTCGCCCTTCTCGACGTTCCGCACGGCGAGCACCACGGACGCCCCGCGCTCGGCGAGCGCCTTGGCGGTCTCGTACCCCAGTCCGGTGTTGGCCCCGGTTACCACGGCCACCCGCCCGCGCTGGTCCGGAATGTTCGCCGTCGTCCACTTCTCGCTCATGCCAGGCTCCCAATTATCTAATGTACCGACGGTATCTTGTGTCGACGACGTTAAAGTACTTTCGGTACGTTGTCAACGTACCGCAGGTACCTAAGTTAGGCTGGCGATCGTGACTTTCCAGCGGGCGCGAACCGAAGAGCAGCGGGAGATCCGCCGACGGGCGATCCTCGACATGGCGTCGGCGATGCTCGACGAGATGCCTGTGGCCGCGGTCACCCTGAACGAGCTCAGCCGCCGGGTGGGCCTGGCGAAGCCGAACGTGCTGCGCTACTTCGAGTCTCGCGAGGCCGTGCTGCTGGAACTGCTGGACCGCTTCCTGCGGGAGTGGCTGACGGAACTGGCAGGCGAGTTGGCCGCCGACGTCGACGAGAATCTCCCCATGGCCGAGCGAGCGACAGCGGTGGCCGAGATCCTCAGCCGCTCACTCTCCGACCGAGTGGTGCTGTGCGACCTCTTCGGCGCACAGGGCAGCGTCCTGGAACACAACGTCTCCGTCGAGGTCGTAGCACGCTACAAGCGCGCCTCCCTGGACCGCCTGACCACCATGACCGCCCTGATCCAGAAGTACCTGCCGGAGCTGGGCGAGAACGCGACACTGTTCAGCCTGCAAACCATGGTCATGGCCGGCGCGCTGTCGGCGTACAGCACACCCCCACCCAGCCTGCGGGCGGCCTACCAGGCCGAGCCCGACCTGGCCCGCTTCCACTTGGAGCTGAAGGACTCCTTGAAGCTGGCCCTGACCGCAACCCTCCTGGGCGTGCTACCCCGCCGCTGATCTGCGTTGCACTGGACAGGCCAAGATCTCAAAACGGCCGTGGCCCCGGTCCACGGGCGACGGGCCCGGATCGTGCCGGCCGCGGGTCACAGCACGTGTGAGGAAAACCGTTCTCAGGGACACGAGGGGACATCGCCTGCGACCGCGTCGCGGCAGACCTGACCGAGAAGCGCGTGGAGGCCGTGTCGGAATGCACCAAGACGTCAACCACCCCCGCCACCACGGACAGCGGCCTGCCGGCACTCACGAATCCTGGAAATCGGCCATGCTTCTGTCGCTTCTCCCGTCGCGGCAGGGACCGCGTTTCGCACTCCTGGAAACCGGCGTGACGCTGTTCGCCGCCCTCTGCTGGAGAGCGCTCGCCTTCGCGATGTACGCGGAGGGGTACGACCTCGACGAGAGCGCACCCGTCCAGGTCACAGGCGACGACGACATCGCGGCCCTGGCGCTGCTGTTCGGGCTCTCGGTTTCCCTGATCTGGCTGCTGCGCCTGGTTCCCTGGTACCCGTTGCGCACCGCCGTTGACTCGGTCATCGCCCTGCGCCTCGTCGTGGTGGTGCTCCTGTCCGCTGTGATGTTCGTGGGCTTGCTCACCGGTATTCGCATTCCGCTGGTGGGCTGGACGATCTGAGTTCGGCAGTTCATCCGTCGTTCAATCCAGCAGCATTACCGGCGGGACCCCGACATCACCCCCATCCACGACGCGTCATCGGCTGCCGCGCCGATGCCGGTGAGGAGGGTGGCGAGTGCCACGCACAGGTAGGTGCCGAGAAACCGTCCTCGCTTGTACAGGGGGGAAACCATGGGGGCTTGATCCCTGGTAGGTACAAGCGCCGGGCTTACGGCTCCGCGGGCGGCGGCTCGGCAGAAAGAGCCGAGCCGAGCTTCAGCACCCGCTCCCGGAGTACGGGTACGTACCCGCGGCGAACCCCCGCGCGACGGCACTCAACTCCTAGTGGTGGAAGCGCGGGACCGTTACCGAGCGGCTCCCCGCCCGTACGCTGTGCCTCTCCTCACCGCTGCCGCATGGTCGTGAGGAAGTCCAGGACGAGCGGGCTCGCGACGGCGCGGTACTCCTCGAAATAGGCGTGCCTCGCTCCGGGGATCACGTGCAGTCGGGCGCCGGGGATACGGTCCGCGAGCAGGGGGCTGTTGGTGGCGGGGTTGAGCAGGTCGTCGCTGCCGTGCACGACCAGAGTGGGTGCGCCGATGCCCGGCAGGAATTGCCACGCGTCGTGCTGGTTGCTGGCCGCCAGGTGGCGACGCCGGGCGTGGGCGGGCATCCCCGGGTCGCCGAGCGTCTGGTACGGGCCGGGGTTCTCTGCCAGCCAGGCCGGGGTGTACATCAGCTCCAGCAGAGCCTGCCGCGCCGCGCCCGGTTGCGTCCGCACCAGCGACCGGCGCACCTCGTTGGTGCGTTCAACGGCGTGCGGCCCGCCGGGCGATGTGCACCCGAGCACCAGGGCGCGTACCCGCTCTGGATGGCGGGCTGCGAGCTGTTGGGCCACGCGCCCGCCCATGGACGTCCCGTAGACATCGGCCCGGTCGACACCGAGGTCGTCGAGCACCGAGATCACATCCAGGGCGAACAGCTCGGTGCTGTAAGGCGTGTCGGGCTTGTCGCTCTGCCCCGTACCGCGGTAGTCGAACGTGATGGTGCTGCGGTCGCCGTGGAAATCGTCACGCACTCCGTCCCACCAGTGGTGGTTGTTCGACTGGCCCGCCAGCAGAACCAGCGGCGCCCCCTCGCCCCGTACCTGATACGCGATACCGACGCCGTCGGGCGTCGTCGTGTGCGGCATGCAGATCGTCACTCCTCATGGTCAGGATTCAGCGCGTCGTGGCACCGGGGCTTCCGGCAGACCCCGGCCGGCCGGAAGCCCCGGTCATCGCCCACTGCTGGAAGGACTGCTGGAAGGACTGTATGAGTATGAGCCGCGTGTGTGCGTGTGCACCTTTGTGGTGGAGCCGTTCCCCGTAGCGGTAACACCTGCGGACGGAGCCCCCCCCCGGGACCAGGCCGGTTCGAGAAGGGAGTTGACCGGCGGGGTGGAGCCCCCGACTGTTGCTCGGATGCCGATGTGATCGCCGTGCGTACAGAAGTTCCTTTGGGTGTCCGGGTTTCCATGCGATTACAATTGGTATCTGTCTCGTCACACTGTGGTGATGGTTCTCGTTGTGAGGCGCGGTCGTCGCCCACGACGACCTGCCGGGAAGGTGAGATTGATGATGAGTCACAAGATCCGTGCGGCGATGGTCTCGGCTCTGTTGGTTCTGGTCCCGCTGGCTGGGGCGACCAGTGCGGATGCCGTGGGGCTGAAGAAGAAGTGGCACTCCTCGGCGACCTGTGCGGTCGAGAAGATCGGGTCGGGTGATCACGGCAACAAGCAGCTCAAGGGGAGCGGCACGGGCAAGAGTAAGAAAGCTGCCGAGAACGCGGCCCAGAGTGATGTTCAGGAGCAGATCAGCCAGAAGTACGGGAAGGGGTACCGGGCCCACCACTGCACGTTCCGTAGTGTGTTCAATTGAGTGACGGGGTTGGCCGCGATGCTGTGCACGGGCGGTCGGCCCTTGCTTCAGGGTAAGGAGCATGGTGAACAACAGGCAGCGCAAGAAACTCCCCAGACGCATGTGCGAGGCGGCAGAGCAAGGGCGAGTAGGGGGTCTGGCCCGTCTGCTGCGTCTGGGCGCTGTCCCGGACGACCGGCGCCCGGACGGTGGGACCGCCTTGTATCTTTCCGTGGTGCAGGGCGAGGTCCGCTGCGCGGAGCTTCTGCTGACGGCCGGTGCGTCGCCGAATCTGGAGTCCCACGGCCCTCGCGATGGGCTCCCGCTGGCGGCGGCGGCGGCCCATGCCGATACCGCCATGGTGAAGTTGCTGCTCGCCCATGGGGCCGACCCTGAGCTGAAGGAGGACAACGGCACCGGGGGCAGTGCCCTGGACTGGGCCCGTGGCTGGCGGGAGCCCGGCATGCCTCACGGGGAGGTCGTGGAACTGCTGGAGCGGTCCCGGGCGGTGTGAGGGCCTCGCACCCTTTGCCTGCGGTGGACGCCCCGCCGACACGTGACGCCCCGCCGACACGTGACGGCGCGCCAACCGGGGCCCGGAGGTTACGCCTTGGATGCGGCCGGCGGGGTGCTCCTGACCCGCCTACGCCGCCGCCAGTGTGGAGACGGCCGCCCCGCAGGAGGCCCGCCACCCTTCGGTGCCCGCGCTCACCGTAGGGGTGGCCGGGTGGTGGCCCAGTCTGCCGGGCCTGACCGGGTATGCCCGCCGCACCGACGTCGTCCCCTCCCGTGCGTGTCACCGCCCCAAACTGGCTGCCTTGACCGCGCGTTGCGCGAAGACGTTCTCCTGGCGGTCCTCCATCTGCCGCAAAGCGTCCTTGCGATCCCGCTTGGAGAGCCGGTCAAGATACGTGTGGCCGACGAGGTGATCGGTCTCATGCTGCAGACATCGGGCGAAGTAACCCATCCCCTCGATAACGAGAGGGTTGCCGTCCTTGTCGAATCCACGAGCGACGGCACGATCGGTGCGAGGAACCGCCATGGCGGCGCCGGGCACGGACAGGCAGCCCTCGAAGTCGTCAACGAGTCGGCGGCTACCTGGATCGGGCAGCTCCAGCACTGGGTTGATGAGGTGACCGACATGCCGGATCCCATAGTCGTCCGGGCAGTCATACACGAACAGCCGCAGGTCGACGCCCACCTGGTTGGCGGCCAGGCCGGCGCCGTCGGCCACATACATGGTCAGGAACATGTCGTCGATCAAGGTCGACAACTCCGGAGTTCCGAACTCGGTCACCTCCCGGCAGGGACGGCTCAGCACCTCCTCACCCACCACCGTGACCCTGCGAACCGAACCCCGTTGCGCCTCCGGTGGCAGGGCTGGATAGGCGTCCACTGGGCGGCCTTGAACGCGGACTCGCCGGTCGACGGGACGGGACCGCTCGGGACGAACAGACATGGCTGTTTCCTCTTTTGCGCACGCCACAGATGCCGCGGAGGTCACCGCGGCTGATGCCTTCAGCAAGGATTACCGCTTGCCAAGACCTTTGCAAAGTAGCAGACTTTGCAAAGTGCCTGAAGATGACGTCAACGCCCCAGACGACCGGACAGCCAGCAGCGGCGACGAATTGCGGGAGCACGAAGTCCGCACGGCCTTGCTGGACCTACTGGCCGAAGTCGGTACCGTCACGGCGACCGAAGCCGCCTCCCGGCTCGGCTACAGCTCTGGCCTCTGCTCGTTCCATCTACGCCAGCTCGCACGCCACGGACAGATCGAAGAGGCCCCCCACAGCGGGGGCCGTGCACGTCCCTGGCGTCTGAAGCAGCAGACCCACGCCGCAGACGCGCCTATGGAGGAGCAGTTCGGCGACTTGGCCCGCGGGCTGGAGGACGAGAGCTGGCAACGATGGCTGACCCAGCGAGAGGAGGCGCCATCCGAATGGCGCCACGACGAGGCCTTCAGTGCCGTCGCCTACCTGACGCCTGAGGAGATGAGCCGAGTCGCGAACGTGATGCGACGGGCCCTCGCGCCCTACCAGGACCGCGAGCAACGCCCCCTGGCCCGCCCTGACGGCGCTCGACCGGTGGCCCTCATCACCCGGCTGTTCCCCCTGCTTCCCCACACAGCGGACGGCGAGGACGAGGACTGAGAAGCCGTCAGCCGCCAGCCGTCAGCCCCACTCTGGGAACGTCTACGGTCGAGGAACGAGGTTCATCGTTTCGGGGCATGGACCATCGCGTGGGTCGCGGCGCGTGTCAGCTCAGGGCGGCTGAGGACGTCGGTGCTGTCGATGAACTGGTCGATCGTGCCGATCGTCGGCAGCGCGCGGATGGTCGGGTCGGTGATACGGGCAGTCAGCGCCGCGGTGAACCGTTCGGCACGCAGCACCTGGAACGGGCGGCTGTGATACGGACGCGTGGCGGGGTCAACCGGGTCGGTGAGGGCGAGTTGGTTGTGCGCGGCCGCGACGGCCTCGTAGGCATGGGCCAAGTGGTTCTCGCGGGTATGCCAGTCGGTGGCGGCGAGGGCCGAGGTGAGGGGCCGGGTGAGGGCGGGCGCCTGGGAAGTACGGGCGAAGGCGCTGCCGAGCCATTTGCTGTAGGGCGGGTAGCGGCGGTCCATGAGCAGGCAGAGCCGCATCAGGTCGCGGACCAGCCGGGCGGCGGCGACGGCGGAGCCGAGTTCATCACCCACTTCGCCACAGCGCCCGACGAAGGCTTCTTCCCGGGAGACGCGCTGCCATTGGCAGGCGAGGAGGTAGAGCCAGAGGTCGTGGGGATACCAGTGGAGGTTGGCGCGTGCCGGGGCGAGTTGGCCGAGTCCGTCGTGGAAGACCGCACCGGCGGTCACCTCGGCCAGGAGCTGGGCGGGAGTGGCCAGCCAGTCCGCCAAGGTGACGCCCTTACGGGGGTCGAAGCCCAGCTGCGCGATGAACCAGGTCCCCGGGTCGGTGACTTCGACGCGGTGGTGAACCGGTCCCTTGGTCGCCTGCATGACTCGGATATCCACCTCGTCTGTCGGGGCGAAGTGCGTCGGGTAGCCGCAGAAGGCCTTCGGCAGGCGTTCGGAGAGCACCTTTTTGATGCCCGTGCTGTGGCGGGTGACGTCCTGCGGGTGCAGGAAGATCTGCAGACGGGGACCCCACTCGTGGTCCGCGGAGCGGGCGGTGTCGAATCCCAGGACTTCCGAGCCGCTCCCAAGACGGGCGGCGGAGTACGTGATCGCGGGGGCGGTCTCCTCCAGCAGGGGCCGCACCGCTTCGAGGTAGAAGCGGCGGGAGAGCTCCAGTCCGGGGATGAAGGGCGGTGTGGTCATGACGGGAGCGTGCCGGATCGGCTCTGGTTGGTCGAAGGTTTTTCCACGTCCGGCGGAGCGGCGCACCCGCCAGTGCGTAGCGCCTGGAGAGGCACTCCTGTCCCGCCTCTGGAGCCGATGCTTCTCCTGTGCCATCAGCAACCTCCCGCACGCCGTCGAGTACGCCGGGGCCCCGGTCCGGATGGTGCGGCGCGACGGACACGAGTCCATGGGCCTCGCTGCCGCGATCGGCGTGCTGGTCACCGAGCCGGCCTGGGAGCTCCTGGGCGCCGGCGCTTCCCCGCGGGAGTGGTGGGCAGCCATCGCACGGGGTGCGCGGTGGCGCACGGCGGGACAAGGGGCAGTTCGCCCTGTAGGTGGAGTGGCTGGGCCGGTCGGTTGGCGTCGGTACCCTGGATCGCATGTCTACTGCCCCGGTTCGTGTTCGTTTCGCCCCGTCCCCGACCGGCATGTTCCATGTCGGTGGCGCACGGTCCGCTCTCTACAACTGGGCCGTGGCACGACAGTCCGGCGGCGTTTTTGTCCTGCGGATCGAGGACACCGACGCGGCCCGCAACAAGCCGGAGTGGATCGACGGCATCGTCAACGCCTTGGCGGCCATTGGCATCCATGGTGAGGACACCGCCTTCGAGGGGCCGTACTTCCAGTCGCACAACGCCGCCCGGCACAGCGAGGCCGCCCAGGAGCTCTACGCGGCGGGCAAGGCGTACTACTGCGACTGCACCCGTGAGCAGCTGAAGGAGCGCACGAGGTCGGAGCACCTCGGGTACGACGGCTTCTGCCGCGACCGCGGCCTCGCGTTCGAGGAAGGGCGGGCGCTGCGGTTCCGGACGCCGGATGAGGGTGAGACGGTCGTCGTCGATCTCATCCGAGGGGAGCCCGCGTTCCCGAACAACGCGATCGAGGACTTCGTCATCGCCCGCGGCGACGGATCCCCGGTTTTCCTGATCGCCAACGTTGTCGATGACGTGGACGAGGGCATCACCCAGGTCATCCGTGGTGACGAGCACCTGTCGAATACGCCGAAACAGCAGTTGCTGTGGGAGGCGCTCGGCGCGCAGCCGCCGGTGTGGGCGCACCTGCCCGTGATCGTGAATGAGAAGCGGCAGAAGTTGTCGAAGCGCCGGGACAAGGTGGCGCTGGAGGACTACTTGGCCGAGGGCTTTCTGCCCGAGGCGATGGTGAACTATCTGATGCTGCTCGGCTGGGGGCCTGGCGATGACCAGGAGATCCTTCCGTACGAGGAGCTGGAGGCGCGCTTTCGGATCGAGGACGTCGGTACGTCGCCGGCGTTCTTCGACGTGAAGAAGCTGACCGCGTTCAACGGTGACTACATCCGCGCCCTGGCGCCGGAGCGGTTCGCCGCCGTCTGCGCGCCGTGGCTCGTCGCCCCGTACGCGCCGTGGCAGCCGGAGGCATTCGACCGGGCCGTCCTCGAAAAGGTGGCGCCGCTGGCCCAGACGAGGATTGCGTTGCTGTCGGAGATCACCAGTTATGTGGACTTCCTGTTCCTCGACGAGCCGGTCGAGGACGAGGCGTCGTGGAGCAAGGCGATGAAGGCGGGCGCCCGCGACGTTCTGCGTGACGCCCGCGTCGAGCTGGCCGCCGTCGCGGACTGGCAGGCGGACGACCTGAAGGCGGTCCTGCTCGCCGTCGGTGAGAAGCACGGGCTGAAGCTGGGCAAGGCCCAGGCACCCATCCGGGTCGCGGTCACCGGCCGGACGATCGGACTCCCGCTGTTCGAGTCCATGGAGCTGCTCGGCCGGGACCGTGTGCTGGCCCGTTT
Organism: Streptomyces sp. NPDC051662; assembly: GCF_040681655.1. Classification (NCBI taxonomy): domain Bacteria; kingdom Bacillati; phylum Actinomycetota; class Actinomycetes; order Kitasatosporales; family Streptomycetaceae; genus Streptomyces; species Streptomyces sp. NPDC051662. The sequence continues at coordinate 267,099 of NZ_JBFAZD010000008.1, read as the reverse complement.
GGACGCTGCGACCACGAAGCCGGCCGCGCAGGCGTAGGGCGTGTTGCGAAAGTCCCGCCTGGCCTGCGGGCGGACGGCGCTACTTTCGCAACACGCCCCAGCCGCGGCGAGGTCCGGCGGATACGGAGCCGTGCGCGCTTACCGCCGTCGGCGACCGAGGATCACAATGATCAAGCGCCAGATGTTCGGCCGCGCGGGTTCCGCCCCCATTGCCCAAGTGGCTCCCGTTCGCCCTGCCGAGAACACCGTGGCACTCAGCTGCGTGGATCACGCTACCGAGCCCGTGCACCGCCGCCCGTACTCTCTCCGCCGGAGGTGGACAGCACGCTCCGGGCCGGAAGAGGGAGATCGACGCCCGCCTCTCGTAGCGCTCGGGCGGTCATCTCCAGCGCCCAGTCGTCGTACTTGTTACGAGCGAAGTGCAGGAGCGATACCTCGCGCAGCGCGTCGTCACCGAGGCTCCTCCCGTTCAGACGGGCGACTTCCAGGTAAGCCGATTGGTCGTGCGAGGAGGTGCCGTGCGCGGAGGCGCGGAGCGCCAGACCCGGCATGAAATTCCAGCGCAGGGGCAATTCCCCCACCAATGACCGGTCCGCGGTCTCGTGCAGCGTCAACCACAGGCAGAGCTGGTCGTTCGGGACGAAATGAGCACGGTGCGGACCTGTGGCGATTTGTTCGTAGAGCTCGGCCCAGCGGACGCACAGCGGGCGCAGAACGTCAGCGCGACCGAGCAGCACACCGGAGTTCCAGCAGAGCAGTTGATCGAGTTCCGCGGGTGAGAGTTGAAGTCCCAAGGCCCGACCGAGGAGGTCACGGATGTCATCCACCGAGGGGTCGCGGGCGGTGAAGTTGAGGCGGCCGAAACCCATCAGAGTGGGGACTACCGGGCGGCGGAGCAGCATCATCAACGGCCGGCCCCCGTGTGGCTCCTTGTCCCGCAGGTTCCGTATCCGCAGTACGTCGTCCAGCAGCAGGGTGTCCGAGTCGATATACAGGATGTCGTCGAAGGGGGCCGAGCCGATAGCCCCGATCTTGAGCAGCCTTGACCGGATGAACTCGTCTTCGACGGCGAGCGGGGCGACGACGAGTTCTACCCGCAGACGACGCGCCGCCGCCTCCGCGCGTTCGTCCGAGACGTCCACCACAAGCCGTACCGGTACGGAAGGCGAGTACCTGCGCAGAGAGCTGATGGAGGCCATGGCGAACGGCACATGGCTATGTGTCGCGGCGAATACCACCCCGAAATCCGAGCGATGCTGGACCTCGTCTCGTTGTGTGCTCTCGGACATGCGCTCCCCTGGTGGCATGGGTGCCGGTTCTTCACCGTGCACGGTCGCGGCGGAGCGACCTCCGCAGCGTGGCTCTGGGCTATCCGTCGGGATACTGGGCTTCGTCTGCCGGCGCCGGCCCGGTCGCCGGCGCATCCTCAAGCAAGGTCAATGCCCGGCTGATCCGGGTCAGGGAGCGGTCCCGCCCCAGTAGGTGAATCGACTCGTAGAGCGGAAGGGACACCGATGCTCCCGTGACAGCCACGCGTACGGCGGCCAGCCGGCCGCGGTCGACTGCCCCGCGCATTGCCCGAGTGATCCCTTCCATGTCCCATGGGTCGATTGGCCGCAGTGCCGCGGCGGCACAGCGCAGGCCTGCTCGGGCCTCGTCCGTCGGGAGACCGGCGCGAGGATCCTCGGTACTACGGAACTCGTCCTCCCCGAGCAGGAGAAAGGCCAGAAGCCTGGGCGCGTCCCGTAGCACTGTGGTGCGGGGCTGGACGAGGGGCAGGGCGGTCCTCAGCACGTGTTCCGCGGGACCTCGGCTGGGCAGCCCGGACCGTTCGAGATGAGGTCGCAGGGCTGTGACGAAGTGTCCCGGGCTCAATGCGCGAATGTGAGCCGCGTTCAGTAAGCGCACACGAGCCGGATCGAATTGTGCGGGGGCCGGGCTGACCCGTTTCAGGCTGAAGGCGGCGACCATTTCCGCGAGGGTGAACACCTCCCGTCCCTCGGGCGGCGACCATCCGAGCCGGGCGAGGTGGTTGACCATGGCCTCCGGCAGACAGCCCTCGTCGCGGTAGCGGAGCACATGTGCCTCTGGGCTGCTGCGGCCCAGCCGTCGTCGGTTCGCCCCCACCACAGAAGGCAGATGGCCGAATCGGGGGACGTGTGCGGAGACGCCGATGCGGTGGAGCGCGTCATGCAGGGCGAGGTGGCCAGGGGTCGCGGGAAGCAGACTCTCGCCGCGCAGGACGTGGGTGATCCCCATCAGGGCGTCGTCGACGGGATTCGCAAGGGCGTAGAGGGGCGCGCCGGTGCTGCGGGTGAGAGCCGGGTCAGGAACGGTGCCCGCCCGGAAGACGACGCGACCGCGCACCAAGTCATCGACGACCGCATCACGATCGGGCACCCGCAGTCTCCAGACGGGGCGGCGTCCCTCCGCGTGAAACTCCTGGATCTGACGTTGTGTCAGCCGCCGGTCGTGGTTGTCGTAGCCGAGTCGTGGATCACCGCCGGCCGCTGCTCGACGGGCCGCGGCCTCCTGGCGGGTGGAGTAGCACGGGTAGACCTCTCCTGCCTCACGCAGGCGTCGCAGGATCTCCGCGTAGATGTCACCGCGCCGGCTCTGCCGGTACGGTGCGTGCGGACCGCCGGTTCCCGGCCCTTCGTCCCAGGGGAGATTCAACCAACGTAGGGCCTCCAGTTGGGGTTGCTCGTACTCCGGTCGCACGCGTGCCGTATCGGTGTCCTCCAGACGCAGCACGAAAACTCCTTGCCTGCTGCGGGCGAACACCCAGTTGAAAAGGGCCGCATGAGCCAAGCCGACGCTGGGCGGGCCGACCGGCGAGGGGGTGTAGCGCACCCTGGTCACGTCAATCAGCCGTGCCGCCCTTCTTCCGGCCAGGCGCCGACACCGGCGCCATGGCCCTGCCGCCTTCGAATGGCCTGCGGCCCAGCCGCACGGCCAGCGAAGCGGTGAAAGAGTGTACGAAGAGGTGGTAGAGCAGAGGGGCGAACTCTTCGCGTACCTCGCCGTGGACGGGCAGAATGGTCCCTGCCTCGCGTTCCGTCCACTCTTTCCCGCAGGACTCCAGGGGTACGACTGCCACCACCCGACGGCCCAGGTCACGCGCCCGAATGGCGACGGCCCGGGCGTTGCTCCGGGTACGTCCGGGCTGGGCCAGAACGATCAGCGGCAGATCGGCGGGGAGAGCGAAACGTTCGACATGACACCACTCCTCAAGATCCTGCCCGGCTGCCAGAACCCCCGCACCCTCAATGATCTTGGCCGCGCAGAACATGGCTGTGCCCTGTCCGGGGCCGCTCCCGGCCAGCAGTATCGCGGGGGCATCGGCGAGTTCCCCGCCGAGCACGTGGCCGGCGCTCGATGTGTTCCGTACGGTGGCGTCCATGGGCCCGGCCAGTTCGGCGATTTCCCGCCGAAGACGGTCGGCCCGAGTTCCGTCGAGCACCGCCCGGCCCTCGCCCAGTGCCACGGCGATCAGCAGCAGGCCCAGTAGCGAGCTCTGGTAGGTACGGATTCCGGGGGAGCGTTCCCGGTCGGGCGGCCGGACCAGGAGGGTCCGCTCCGCGATCTCGGTGAGCGGGCTCCCGGCCTGTGCGGTGACGCCGATCGTCAGGGCGCCGCTCGCGCGGCATCGGGCCACCGCCTCAAGGACCCGGTCGGTCCGGCCGGAGGCCGATACCGCGATCACCAGGTCTCTCCCGGGGCCCGCGGTGGGGCGTGGACCGTATTCCAGTAGACGCAGGGCGCTCCACGGCCGGCAGTCGACCTCGGTGAAGGCGGCGAAGGCGGATTCCGCGGCGCGGGCGGCATGGTAGGAGTCTCCGTCGCCCGTGAGATGGACGTTGCCCACGGCGGCCCACTCGGCCGGGCTCAACAGTTCGGCGGCCCGGGTTCCGCAGGGTGCTGTCAGCAGACGTAAGTCGTCGGCCAGTGCCTTGGCTTGATCGATCATCACCTCGGGTCGGCACTGTTCAGGCACGTTCGGCCTCCTCTACGCCGCCTTCGGGGCGAACACCGTCATTTCCAGCTCTGCCAACGGCGGCGACGTACTTCTTGACTCGCACCGCGTCCACCGGGCCGCCCCAACCGCCTCGCTGGAGGCACCGCCCCACGAACGCTCCATCGGCCACAGCCAGCAGGCGGGCCGCATTGGTGTGGTCGGTGTGCCCCGCGAGAAGCAGCGGAAGACCGGGGCAGGCGCGACGCAGAGCGGCGATCTTCTTCAGCAGCGCGGCTTCGTCCGGGTCGCTCACGGCGAGGGCGTCCGCTCCCGCCTGTTCGGCCCATCGCCCCACCTGCCCGATGGACGGACTGTCGCCCAGCCAGGAGAAGTGCATGGATGACACCTCGGCGACGACCTGCACCCCCCAGGCCCCGATCTTCTTCCTGTACTCCATGACGCCGGTCGGATCCGCCTCCACAAGTCCGTGAGGGGAGAGGGTCGCCCCCACCAGTGTGGCCACTCGGACGAAGTCGACCTCCGTTGTCCGCGCCACGGCCAGCGACGCCCGTACGGCGTTCCGCATCATCTGCACCCCGACGCGGAACTCGGCACCGACCGCCTCGCGGACCGCGCGCACCGTCAGCGCCATGGCGGCTGTGCGGGCCGGATCGCTGTCGTCCGCCGCGCCGGCCACCCGGTCGGCGGTCTGCACCAGGCAGCCGTTCGCGCCGCCCTCGCGCAGGGCGAGGGCGTCCGCCACGGCTCGGTCGATGATCTCGGGCAGACTCCCGTCCCGGTGGAAGGGCGTACCGGGAAGTGGGGCGAGATGCACCATCCCCAGGACGGTGGGGCCCTGTGCCCGCAGCGGTCCGGCCGCCGCCTCTCCTGGACCGATGGCGCTCACCCGGACGCTCGCTGCCGGAGACGCGAGAAGGCCAGAGTCAGGTCTTCCCAGGGGCGTGAAGTGGTCACGCGGACGGAGCCGCCCCCCAGGCAGAAGGTGAGAACTCCGGGGAAGACCGAGACGCCGGTGTCGTGGAGCAGCCGCCTGAAGCACAGGTAGGAGTCGTCGAAGGAAGGGAACTCCACCGTCGCGTTGATGGAGTGCAGGGGAGTGACCACACTGGCCGGGATGTTCTCCAGCCCCGTCACCGCCGCGGCGCGCACCGCACGCAACGACTCCTCGCGTGCACAGCGTTCCAGGCGGTAGCTTCTGTAGGCGGCCCGCAGCAGGTCCGGCTCCAGCCGGTATCCCGCCTCGAACTCGGCGCACTCGACCGTTCCGGGTTCGACCAGGCCCTCGGCCATCCACCGTTCCATCCGGGCCAGCACTTCCACCGCCGTGTAGAAGAAGGACGGCGGACCGCCGAACGCTGTGGAGGCATACTCGTGGTACTCATCCACGAGGCGGCGGTCAGCGAGGATCCATCCCACCTTCAGCCCCGGCGCCGACCATGCCTTGGAGAGACTGCTGACGCGCACCACATGGGGTGCGCGCCGGGCCGACGAACGGAGCCGTTCGGGCCCGAGCCATTCATGGCACTCGTCAAGGATCACAACGCATGAGGGCGCCGCCGCTCGGATCAGCGCGGCCAGTTCGTCTTCCGCTACGACCGCCCCGGTGGGATTTCCCGCCGTCTGCAGCAGCACCATGGGGGTGTCCGGCCGGATCGCCTCGATCAGCGGTGCCAGCGAGATACGGCCCCCGCACGCAGGCAGTGGGACCAGCTTCACCGGGTTGCGGCGGGCGGTGGTCTCGACCAACGGAGGGTAGTTCGGTATGGCGCACAGCACCGGGGGGCGCGAGCCGCTGCCCTTCGACCACCCATAGGGGCCCGTGAGGATCAGATCGGCCAGGGAGCTGATCGCTACTGTGCCGCCCATGGTGATGGCGACCTCGGACTCGTCGTAGCCGCCCTTGTCGATCCGGGCGTTCTCGTACCCGGCGATGGCGCTTCGGGCGGCCTCACGGCCTCGTGAGTCGGAGTACCCGTACCAGTCGCGGTCGAGAGCGTAGCGAATGCACTGCTTGAGCGCTCCCGGCAGCCCCCAGACCTCCTCGCTCACCGAGCCCCCCGACAGGATCACATGGGACCGCTCCCGCAGCGCACCGTAAAGGTCGTCGCGGAAGAACCAGTTGAACAGTTCCTTCACCATCCGTACGGTGGCTCGCGATTCGAGTACCTCTTCCACGTCCACGGTCCGCAGAGGCGGCGCCGAGCGCCATCGTTCCGCGAGCCAGGGCCGCAGCGCGTCTGCTCCGAGGGCGTGCTCCACGCGGCCCAACCACAGGTCTCTCAGCTCGAAAGGGTCGTGTGGATCACGTGCCCGGGCGAAGACGTCCAGTGCCGCGGCGTCGACATGGGGCAGGAATACGGTGTCCTTCCGATGCGAGACAGCTGTGTGCCGGGCCATCGTGAGTGCCTCGTCCGGCACCGTCGGCGTCACTACCGGAGGGACGGAAGCGAACAGTTGCATACTCACTCCCAAGAGCGGACTCGATACTGAGATGCCTCGTCCGGTGGGCTGCGAAGTGGGCGCGGACGCCCGTCAGACGATGCGGAGCCGTTGGAGATGGCGCAGCCCCACTCCTGAGGCCGGCGCCGCTGTTCTGCCGTGGAAGAAGCGGCGGTTGTCCACCACGATCAGCAGGCCCGCCTCCCAACGCACGCCCGCGGCCCGCGTTGTGTACATCGCGGCCAGCAGTCGCCGCAGGACCGCGTTGACCCGCTCCGGCTCGGGTTCCGGCTCGGGGGCGTGGTGGGGTCCGGGCGTGTACCGCCACAGCAGCCGCTGGCCCATGAAGTCGCGGAAGGAGAACACCGGGCGCCCGTCCTCGTAGCGCAGTACGGGGGGCGGAGTACCGGCCCGATAGGCGATGGCCCTCAGCAAGTCCTTCTCCTCGCGGTCCAGCCGACTCGCCACCTCCGCCATCGATACGAGCACGGTCAGCGCCGCAGCCGCACCCCCTGGGGCACGGCACATCAGCACGATGTAGCGGGGCTGCTGTGCGATGCCGCGTCCGCTGCCCTCGCTGTGCAGAGCCAGCGCGTCCCGAGCGAAGGGCTGCATCGCCGGGTCCTCGGTCCGATTCCGGACGCTGCACAGGTTGAGTACGACCTGCTCCTCGGTGAAGGGAAGTACCGCGGGATCGGTCTCTGGCTGCGGTGTCCCCAACATGGAACCGAACCGCAGCAGTTGGCGTACCGGCAGAGGGCTGCCCAACCTCGCCGACGCGAAGCCGTGCTCCCGCACCATGTCGACGAGCGATTTGCCGCCACGAGCCGGAAACGCTCCGGCGCGCAGTCGCAGCGGTGGGGGTGAGGGAGGCTGAAGCACCATGCCACTGTGCAGAAGGGATCGTCTCAGCGAGCGGTGAGTATCGTTTTCCCGTTCGATTAACTCTGTTAACTCTGTATCGGTCAAAGCGCACCCCCTTCGCGCGGTTTTCACTGTATCCAGACCCATCGGCAGCAGTGAGTGCATTGCAAGCCATCATCTGGCCAGAACGGTCTTCTTGCGGTGCCGTCCAGTTGAATTGCCGGCACTACATCAGAGTGCGGAACGGAAATCACTGTTCGCCTTCTCCCTTACGGAATGCGCATGCTCTATCTTTGCTCCGTGGACGAAATTATGCGTTCAGTCGCCGAAGCCGTCCGACACCACACCGCCAAGGCGAACGCGCCGGCTTCGCCGCCCGACGCCGACACCCCGCTCAAAGAAGCCGGGCTGGATTCCCTCGCTCTGGTGGGCCTCATATCCCATGTGGAAGAACACTTCGCGGTGGTCTTCCCCGACCGCATGCTCTCCCGGGCGACGTTCCACAGCGTTCGGACCGTGGCCGCGGCCGTCCAAGAGCTGAGAGGAGGGGCCTGATGGCTCCACGGAACGAAGCGGGCGTACCTCAGTTCACCAATCATCCCGATTCCACGCAGAATCGGGTCACGGTACTGGACTGTCTGGCCCGCAACGCCCGTGTGCTCGGCCCGGCGGCCTACCTCACCGCGGTGGACCCCGACGGAGGGGAGCACACCCTCACTTTCGCGGAGGCGGAACTCCTCAGTCGCCGCCTGGCCCATTGGTTGCGTGCGGAAGCGGGCGCGGCACCGGGCGCTGTGGTGGGGCTGGCACCCGCCAACGACGTCAGTTCGGTGCTCGCGTTGCTGGCCTTGTTGCGGACCGGTGCCACGGTGCTGCTTCTGGGGCCCCACGACCCTCCCGAGCGAACGCGGTCGCAGACAGCGCCTCTGGGAGTCAGGACCGTCATGCGCTCGCCGGCGCTGCCCGCAGGGGAACCGACTCCCGGGCTGCCCCGGCTGCTCCCCATTCCCGACATCCGGCGGGAGACCGACACCCGTGAGGGCGACCGGGACGGCCGGTCCGCCATCGACCATGCCGTCGCCCTCACCGATGACGCTCTCGTGTTCGCCACATCCGGCTCCACCGCCGCCTCCAAACTGGTCGTGCAGTCCCATCTGAACCTGGTGTCCAACGCGGAGATGCTCACCCAGCACCACGGACTGCGGCCGGGAGACCGCCTGTTGGGATGCCTCCCGATCCATCACGTCAACGGCCTGCACTTCACGGTTCTGGCGCCGTTGGTCGCGGGGGCTCATGTGGTGCTGGCCCACGGTTTCGATCCACTGGCGCACCCTCGTCTGATCGACCGCCATCGCCCACGGATCGCCAGCGTCGTCCCATCGGTTCTGGACGCCCTGCTGGAAACCTGGCGTCGGCCGCGGCCACAGGAACGTCTCGGCTACTTCGTCACGGCTGCCGCCCCACTGACCTCCAGCACCGCGCGTTCCGTGGCCGAGCGCCTCCAGGTGCCGATCGTGCAGGGCTACGGACTGACCGAAACGACCAACTTCGCCACCACCATGCCGCACGGCCTGACGGAGGAGCTGTACCGGCGGCTCGTCCTGGACGAGGGCATTCCGTCCGTGGGGGTACCTCTGCGCGGAACCGGACTCGTCGTGCTGCGCGAGGACGGTACCCGGGCGGCCCCTGGCGAGGTCGGCGAGGTTTGCATGCGCGGTCCGCATGTGATGTCGCGGTACGAAGGGAACCCCGAAGCCACCGGCCGGGCGATACGCGAGGGCTGGTTTCACTCCCAGGACCTGGGCCGGACCTGGCGGGATCCGGCATCGGGCCGTACGTTCCTGACCCTCACCGGGAGGATCAAGAACATCGCCAAGGTCGGTGGCGAGGCCGTTTCCCTGGACGAGATGGACCGGGTACTGCGAGCCGTGCCCCGGGTGCGCGACGCGGCCTGTGCCGCTCTTCCCCACCGACTGCTGGGCGAACACGTCGTAGCCGCGGTCGTTCTCGACCCGGGGACCGCGACGGCGGAGCTCGAAGAGCGCCTGGCCGCCGTCTTCCCCGCTGCCGTCCTGCCGCGCCGCATCGTGACACTGGACGCCATCCCTCGGACGGCCACGGGCAAGGTGCTGCGCCCCGAGCTCGCCCGGCGGCTGACGACAGACGAACCCCCCGTCGCAGGGCGGTGACGTCACCTCGCCACGAGCCGTCGCTGTAGGTACACACGGTGCACTCCGGCGTCTTCCAGTACCGGCCCCTGCTGCTCGAAACCGAGATGTGCCAGCAGCGCCCAGGTGCCCCGCAAGTCCGGATTGGCCTGGGCTCTGAGAGCGTCAGCTCCTTGGGAACGGGCTTCCGACACGGCCTGACGAAGGCAGCGCAGCCCGGCCGGCTCACCGGCTTCGAGCAGCGCGGGAAGAACCGCCAGTCTGCTGAGATAAAGGGGGCGCGCGGCCGGTTCGAAGCGGACCTCGTCCGGCGGAAAGGGCGGTTCGGCGGTCAAGGTGAATGACGCCACGGCGGAACCGCTCCTGCGCAGCACCCGGACGCACCCGTCACGTACCCGGCTCCTGGTGGTTCGCGGATTCCGCTGGGGAGCCGGCGTACCGCTGAGCCGGGCGTGCAGGGCGTCGCTCGCGCACAGCAGGGCGTGCACCTCGATGTCGAGGTGCGCGATCTCCCACTGCCCGCTGCCCGCCTGGGGGGAGACTTCGTGATCCGGCGCGGCAGCCGGCTCAGACATGTGCCGCCCCTCCCATACGTGTCGGACCGCCTGGCGTGGAGTCGGCCGCGGGCAGCGCCTCGTCGACGAGTGTCATCCGCTCAGGTGAGGTGAGCGGCATGTGGGGCACGCCGAAGGCGAGCAGCTCGAAGGGTTCTCGGGCCTCCCGGCGGGTCCGAACCCCGTGCGCGTACCGCGCCGGCACGAAGATGGTGTCGCCCGGGCCGATCTCGTAGTCGACTCCGTCGACATGGATGAGACCTCGGGCGCGCAGCACGTACAACAGGTGGGCGCCGGGGTGGGTATGCAGTTCGAAGGCGCTTCCGGGCTGCATCACGAGCCGGTCCACACCGATCTCGATATCAGGGTCGATCTTTTCCGCGGCGCCCTCGACGCCTTCGACGCCGGCCAGCACGATGCCGGCCGGGTCCGTAAGATTCACTGTCCGTTTCCCGAGAACGTTACGGATATGCCGGTCCGCGTCGAATTTCTCACTCATGCATCCTCCTAGTCACACCGTCCTACCCAGCCCGTTCGGGGAGTGAAAACACAAGGGTGAGAATGGCGGAAAGAGCAGTGGGTTCCAGGTTGTCGGAAGCGGCGCTGGTACAGGTGTTCACCTCTGTTTTCTGAGTGATTGGGGGAGAGAAAGAATTGAGCCCCCGAGGCTTGTACAGGCTTGTTGCGGATCTCTTTCGGTCATTCTTCGTCGTCTGTTCTGTCTCATGGAAGAACACTCCTGCGCCGAGCAGGCGGGTACGTCAGCGGACGGAGAATCGGTACACGGTACGCGCCCGGTACAGACCGCCCGGATCCAGTCGACAGGACGGGTAGTCGGAGCGATTGGGCGCGTCGGGCAGGGGGCCGGTTTCCAGGCACAGCCCGACGCGCGGCCTCTGTGCCCAGTGGTCAGCCGAGTACACGCCGACGGCGGGCTGGTCCGTGTACACCCGCATCATTCGGCCGCTGCCCCCGTCGGAAAGCGTCGCCACCCATCCCTCACCATCGGCGCTGAGCCGTCCGACCGAGTCGTCGCCGACACCGGTGTGCCCGACACCGGTGTGCCCGACACCGGTCTGCCCGACGTCGGTGTGCCCGACACCGGTCTGCCCGACATCGAGGGGCGCGATACCGAGGGGCGCGATACCGAGGGGCGCGAAATGCCTCTCCAGCACGTAGCAGTTGTCCAGCACCACCGCGTTGAGCCGGCGGTGGCCGGTGAAGTCCAGCGCGGTGCCGACCACCGGAACGGGGTCGCCGGCGAGCGGCATCAGCTGGGCATCGAAGACCACGGCGTGCCGAGCATTGAGCCGCAGCCAATGCCCGTCCACCGTTCCGGCCCCGGCGAGGTTCCAGAAGGCGTGGTTGGTGAACCCCACGATGGTCGGTGCCGACGCCGTCGCCCGGTACTCCACCGTCAGACGCTGATCCGGGCCCACCCGGTAGACGGCCTCCGTCCGCAGTTCGCCCGGATAGCCCTGATCGCCGTCCGGGCTGGTCAAACGCATACGCAGCACCGCCTCGTCCCCGTCGTGGTCCGCTTCCGCCTCCCACACGTAGCGGTCCATCCCCCAGGTGCCGCCGTGCACGTGGTGGGGCCCGTCGTTACGCTCAAGTCGGTACTCCGTACCGTCCAGTCGGAACCTGCCGTGCGAGATCCCGCGGCAGTACCTGCCGATGGTGGCGCCCACGTACGGATTGCGTGCGCGGTCCTGGTACGCGGCCAGATCGGGCAGGCGCGCCACGACGTTGGCCCGGTGGCCCTCTGGATCGGGCGCCAACACCTCGACCAGCGTCGCCCCGTAGGTCCAGACGGTGACCGCGAAGCCGTCCCCGCCACCGAGGGTGTAGGCGTGCACGGGGCGAGGCCCCTGGCCGGAGTGTCCCGCGGTGGTTCCGACGTGGGAGCGCCGAATGTCCATCCCGTTCCTTCCTCCCTGCTCGATGTGCCCGAATGTCTGCGGTGGATCCATGGGCGTTGCGATGATGGGTGAAGCGGTTCCGTGACGAAGGGGAGGCGCGGTGCGGATCCATGGTGATGTGGTGCGCTTCGGCGTCCACTCCGGACAGCAGTACGAGAGCTTCGGGGCGTGCCTGGAGTTGTGGCAGCGAGCGGAGGAGCTCGGGTACGACTGGGTTTCGCTCTTCGACCATATGAGGCCGCCGCTCGGCGGCCCCGGCGGCCCTTGCCTGGAGGGGCCGACCTTGCTGGCCGGGCTCGCGGCACGGACACAACGAATTCGCTGTGGGCTGCTGGTCCTGGCCGTGCCCAACCGGCACCCCGCTTCGATGGCCGCCATCGCGGCTACCCTCGACCATGTGTCCGGGGGACGTCTGGAACTGGGACTCGGCTCGGGTGGTCCGGACCTGATGTACGACCAGTTCGGCTGGGAACGCCCGGCAGCCGCCGATCGCGCCGTCATGCTGGACGAGACCTGTCGCATCCTGCGCTCCATGTGGACCCTTGAGAGCACCGACTTCCACGGTCACCACTACCACCTGCGAGGGGCACACCTGGCGCCCAAACCACTTCAGTCTCACGTCCCCCTGGTGTTGGGAGGCTCGGGTGCCGGAGTTCTGCGTGCCGCCGCCCGACACGCGGACATCTGGAACACCCTGCCCGGCACCCCTGAGGCCTACCGGCGCCTGTGTGCCGCTCTGGACGACCAAAGCCGTGAGGCAGGACGGGAGTTGGCGGACATCCGGCAGTCCATCACCTTCCGCGCTGTCCTCGCCGAGGATGAGAACGAGGCCCGGCGCCGCCGGGAGGCGCTTCTCGGGCATCTGCCACCGGACTCGCCCCTGCTCGACGAGTATCTGAGCTTCGGTACCCCGGAGCAGTGTGTGGCCGATCTGGCGCGGTACGCGGCTCTCGGCGTGCGGGACTTCATTCTGGGCGCCCGCCCGCCCATCGACTGGACGACCGTGGAGCTCGTCGCCACCCGCGTGGCGCCTGCCCTGCGGCGCGTAGTGGTCGAGGGCTCTTCGGGATCCGGCCGATAGACCTCTCACCGGGCAGGTTTGAGCGCCCGGTAGACCGTACGGCAGGGGACCGCCGACTTCGAGCATGAACCCGACTCACATTTCGTGTACTGGGCGGCGATGTCGTGCTCGACGTGTACGAGCCCCGCCTCAGCGAGGGCTGACGTCACCTCGGCCGGGGAGATGTACCGGCTGGTCAGTGTCTGATCGACACGCACGATGCCGGTGTGGGAGCCGACCACGCCGGAGACCCTCAGCATGCCACGCTCCGCCTCGGTGTCCCACACCCCGCGTTTCGCCACGACGGTATCGTCCTCGTCGATGAGCGTGAGGTTGTTCCAGTGCCTGAAGTGCGCCAGTTCGAAGAGGTCGAAGACGAACTGTCCCCCCTCATGCAGGGCCGCTGCCACACAGGTGAAGCAGCGGACCAGATCCCGCGGGCTCTCGAAGTGATTGAGAGCCCCGTCCAAACACACGCAGGCGCCCACCGGCTCCGGAAGCCGGAAGTCCCGGGCATCCCCCTCGACCAGTCGCACATTGCCGGCGTGGACCTCGTCCGCCAGTACCTTTCCAGCGATCCGCAGCATAGGGGCGGAGCGGTCGAGGCCCGTGACCTGCCAACCTCGTTCGCTCAGAACGGCCGTCGTCACACCCGTACCACAGCACAGGTCCAGCACACTGCGTCTGTCGTCGGTCCTGTCCAGGTAATCCGCGAGTGCCGGAGAGTACTCCCGGACCCAGCCTGTGAAGTGGCGGTCATAGAAGTTCGCGAAACCCTGCGTGTAGTACGTCACCGTACGTCTCCCTCCACGGGCGGCGTGTGCTGGGTCAGCCCAGCACACGCTAGGACGGACAAGGCAGCGCACGACAGGTGGCGGGTGTTGGGGGCAGTGCGCCCCGCGTGCAACCGCGCGGCTTGTAACGGTCCCCGCGCGGCGCCCACTTACCCGCCGGAGTTACCTGCCGGAGCGGGACGCTCGCCCTCTGAGGAGAGGATCCGTGCGGACCATGGCGAATTCCCGCTTGTCCGTGTCGTCCTCGGTGAGGCCGCCGACCGCTTTGCGCCGGAATCCGTGACGGGAGTAGAGGCGTTCGGCCGTGTGGTTGCCCTCGCTCACTGACAGCCGCACCTCGACGAATCCGTGGTCCGCGGCCCAGCCGAGCGCCGCGTCCAGCAGCAGACCCCCCACCCCCTGTCCGCGTGACCGGGGCCGGACCCAGACGGAAACCAGTTCGGCGACCTGGGTCCCTGCCGGAACGACGCCGGCGAGCCCGCACGGTTCGCCGTCCTCCCTCGCGATGAACTGGCTTCGGCCTTCGAGTCGACGTCTCCACTGAGCCTCGGTGAGAGCTTCCTCGCGAGCCAACGAAGAGCCGAATTCCTGAGGCGCGTCAGTGAGGGCGGCAAGCCGAAGAGTGCGGTACAAGCGCCAGTCGGCGGGTTCCAGAGCGTGGATGGTAAGGGAGGACACCAGCAAACGTTCGCACATTGGGCAGCGAGCTACGGGCCCCGCCTCACCGTTTCACCCACGCCGTTCACCCTCACCGTCTCACCCACGCCGTTTACCCACGCCGGAAACCGCGGGCATGATGTCCGTCCGCCGGCGGCGTGTCGGGTGCCGGCCGCGGGGATCAAGGCCGTACGGCGACCCGCAGGGCCTGGCGTGCCTCGTCCAGCCGTTGCACGACGGTACGCGAGTTCGGGCCGCATACCGTGATCATCGCTATTCCCTGTCCCCAGCTGCTCGCCGGCACAATGCGCTGCCCGGCCCGATAGAGCGGGCTGAACTGTACGATCCACTCCTCCTGCGGCACCCGGTCGTACGACACCAAGGTGCCCAGATCGCGCGGGTAGACGACCACATGGCCGCTGGAGCGCTCCGCGGGCGGGCGTATCTCCCGAAACTCCGGAAAAGCCTCGCCCACTTGGGGCAGGAGAGCGGCCCGCACGAGACTCACGCCGAATCGGTGCCGGAAGGCGGGAGCGATTCCGCCGCCGCCCGGCCGGCCGCCGATCTCGCAGAACACCGGATGACCGGCCCGGTCCAGGAAGAACTGGAGGTGGGTCACGCCTGAGAACCACGGGAGCGTAGCGAGCACCTGATCGTTGTACGCCAGCGCCGTGTCGCGCTCCGGCCCGTCGTCGAGCAGGACGGAGCGGCAGGCTCCCCCCAACGGGAAGACCGTGTCGGGATCGAGCATCGTGGAAGCGGTAGCCACGACGGCGCTGCCGTGGTCCACCACCGAGTCGATATGGAACAGGCGGCCGTCGATGAACTCCTCCGCCTCGTAGCGGCACCCGTTCTTCAGCCCTTCACGGTCGAGCCGTTGGAGTTCTGAGCGGCTCCCCACGAGATGCACACCGGCGGACCCCATGGAGTCAACCGGTTTCAGTACGACCGCGCCGTGACGCTTCAGTAAGTCTTCCGCTTCACCGGGTCGCTCGATCGTCATGAACTCCGGTGTACGCACTCCGTGCGCGGCGAAGTGCTTCTTCATCCGCACCTTGTCCCGGAGAGGCAGCATCCGCTGCCAACCCGGTCCGGGCACGCCCAAAGCCTCACGCAACCGGGCCGCGGGGAGCAGAGTCCATTCCGAGAGTGAGACCACCGCGTCCACCGGCCGCCCGGCCGCCAGAGCGGGCACGCACTTCAGAACGTCCTGTTCGCTGTACGTGTCGGTGTGCATGACCGTGACGGCGTCCTCGGAACGCACATCACGCCCGCGTCCGGGACGCGTCAGAAACGTGACCTTGTACCGCTCGGGGTCGAGGAACGGCCGTCCGTCCGGAAAGCGGTACTTCCCATAGTCCGAACGATCGACGATGACGACGTGCCGGAGATCACGCATCATGGCTCCTCCTGGTCCAGAGGGAGAAGAAGGCTCCCGGCCGACAACCGAACGCTACCCATGGTGACGCATAGTATTCAACGGCCGCAGGCGGTTGGGCGGTTGCGACCGCGAGCTGTTCCGCGGTTGCCGAACATCCTGATACGGGTAGGGCTTGCCGGGTAACCCGCCACGATGCCAAGTCGGGCGCAGAGGAGGGGCATTGATCTTTCGCAGCTTCCGTACCGTGCACCGGCTCCCTCACCCGGGGCGCCCGTTCGTCCAAGGCGTGGACATCGACCGGGGGACGATCTGGGAGAGCACCGGCCGGTACGGCCGGTCCACGCTGCGCCAGGTGGACGCGACGGACGGATCCGTGCTGTGGAGCGGTCGACTTCCCGACGAGCTCTTCGCGGAGGGGATCTGCCTGGTCGGCGATGTCCTGTGGCAACTGACCTGGCGAGAGGGGGTCGCTCTGCGCTGGCGCCTGCGCGACATGGCCTACGACCGCGTTCCCTACGATGCTGAGGGGTGGGGGATGTGCTTCACGGGAACCGATGTGGTCACCAGCGACGGCTCCGATCGACTGACGCTGCGCGACCCGGAGGACCTTCGGAGCCACCGCACGGTGTCAGTCCGCATCGGCGACCGACCCGCCTCCGCCCTCAATGACCTGACCTGGGCCGAAGGCGTGCTCTGGGCCGTTGTCCACGGCACCCCGTACATCCTGGGCATTGACCTGGCGGACGGCCGGGTATGCGGTTGGACCGACGCCTCGGATATGCGTCGGGACGAACTGCCGATCACAGCACACGTCATGAACGGCATCGCAGCCCTGCCGGGAACCGACCACTTCCTGCTCACGGGAAAGCACTGGCGGTCCCTGTACGAGGTCGAGCCGCGACCGATCCCACCGCCACGCTGGGCGCGCCTCGAAGGACTCGGCACCTCATTCTGATTCCTGCACCGCGTGCGCGGCACCTCGTGTCCCGTTCTCGGCCTCGCTCGGCGCGTCGGGCGGTGGAGAGTTCGTGAACTTGTCTGGCTGGAGGCACAGGGGTCCGACGGATTCCAGTTCATGCCCAAGGGCGCGACCACCGGCACCAACCGGGTCTACATCCCGAACGACCCCAGGAACTGAAACAAAGAGGGCAGGCCAGTGAACGAGCACGTAAGCCGTCTGATCGACGTTCTGGCGGCGGACGCTACGGCACCACAGCAGCAGGACTGGTCGGGCATCGAGTCGGAGCTCCAGGTCCGACTCCCCGACGACTACAAGGAATTCATTGAGCGAGTAGGCGGCGGGTGGGTCGACGGCTACCTGTACATCCTCGCGCCGTCCTCTCCGAACCAGCACTACGATCTCGCCAAGTCGTCCGCCGAGCGCGAAGAGGCTTACGAAGACATCTTCGACATCGAGGAAAAACCCGCCCAGCTCGAACCGGAGGGAAGCCGCATCATCCCCTGGGGCACCACCGACAATGGAGAGTGGCTCTTCTGGCGGATCCTTCCTGGACAAGATCCCGCGGAGTTCGCCGTACTGATCAACGAAGCACGTGGTGACCGCTGGGAGTTCCACGAACTGGGCTTCGCCGAATACCTGACCGCGGTACTGCGGGGCGAGATCCGGTCGGACATCCTCTCATCGGCGTTCCCCTCCGGCCCGCATGACTTCCGTAAGTTCACGCACACCCCCTGAAAGCCGTCTCGGACCCGGAGCCAGGATTGATCACCATCTCGGCTGTAAGACAGTGATCCCGCGGCTACGGTGCAGTGGTGAGCAACGACTCTCTTCTGGGCCGCGCCGTCCAACTCATCCCCCTGTCCGTAGGTCATGCCGAAGCGCTCTTCGCTTCCGCGTCGGATCCCGAGGTCTGGCGATGGATGCCCCGGCCCCGCCCCGACTCTCCGATACAGATGCGGGCGTTGATCAGCCAGATGCTGGCGGATCCGGCCCGACGGTGCTTCGCGGTTCAACGCCTGGCGGACGAGGCGGTGGTCGGCTCGACCAGCCTGTACGCGCTTGATCCTGCCGAGGGGCGGGCCGAGATCGGCGCGACCTGGTTCGATCGCTCGTGCTGGGGTGGCCCCTACAACGCTGAATCCAAGCTGCTGCTGTTCGGGCATGCCTTCGATGATCTGGGGCTGGTCAGGGTCGCCTTGCGCACCGACAACCTCAACGTGCGTTCCCAGCAGGCGCTGACCCGGCTGGGACTCGTGTATGAAGGGACGTTGCGCAGTCACATGGTGCGCCAGGACGGCACACGTCGTGACTCGCTGTACTACAGCGTGCTGGTCGATGAGTGGCCTGCCGTGCGCGACAGGCTGCTCACCAGGATCGCGGCCAAGTCCACCGTCTGATCGCGCGGCGGTCAGCCGTATCGCCGCAGCAGTCCGTCCACGTACGCCTCCAGCCGCGCTCCCAGTACCTGGGGCGTAAGATCGTCCCGTCCCAGTTCACGCCATGGCCCGGCCAGTTTCGCCGCGTCGGGGCAGTAGTGCAGGGCGTCGAGCAGCCGCCAGTACAGGTGGTCGGGGGCGTCGGCGAGGTCCCGGCCGCCGTGTGCCTCGTACCGCTCGCGGAAGTCCAGCCCGTACACCGGCCCGTGCAGCAGCGCGAGCGCGGTCGAGCAGTGCGCCACGTCGAGGTCGGCGGGGCCCCACGAGGTCTCGACCCAGTCCACGACACCTGTGATCCGCAGCTTGGGCCCGGCTCCCGTGAAGAGTACGTTCCCGGGGTGGAAGTCGCGGTGCAGAAAGCAGCCCTCGTACGGCGGCGGGTCGCGGCGGATCACGTCCACGGCCCGCTCCCACAGGGGACCGTCCGGGGTGCGGACGCGCTCCGGGGAGGTCCACGGCTGGTACGTGCGCGGTCTTTCGGCCGGTACGACGCCGTGGACGCGGACGAGCTGGGCCGCGAGCAGGTCCAGGCGCCGGTCGAGGTCGTCCTCGTCCACACGAATACGGCCCGGCAGCGCGGACATCAACAGCGTGGGGTGGTCGCAGTGTTCGGCCGTGGCGTCCACGGCGACGAACCCGGGCGCCGGGATGCCCTCCTGTCGGGCGAGCAGCGCCAGGACGGACGCCTCGCGGGCCAGCAGCCCTGGCCCGTGGTGGCGGAAGAACGGCTTCACAAAGGTCCGTTGCACCAGGGCCGTGCCGTCGTCGAGCGTGAGACGGCGCATCTGGGAGCTCCAACCACCGTACAGGAGGCGCGAGTTGGTGACCCCGCGGCCGTTGCCGAGCTGCTTGGCGACCCATGCGTGCGTAGCCGACCAGCCCTGGTCGTCGAGGCCGGTCAGCACCGCCTCCACGAACTCCTGCCGGTCGTCGCCGTGATCGCGGAACCACATTCCCAGCTGGTGCTGTGCGTCCGGAAGGTCGAACCGTGTGTACTGGGCGCGGGCGGCCAGCGCGTCCTGTACGGCCTCGGTCACCGCGGCCGGGATCACCGTGTCCGTGCCCGGTACGGCGAGCACCGCCCGGCCCTCGTACGCCCGCAGCACCTGAAGCGCGGGGGACTCACGCCAGCTGTCCGGCCGCCGGATGATCCCGCTGAACCGCCCATTTCCGTCCCCGAAGGGCACGTCCCACGCCTCGGCGGTGTACACGGCGGGCGCGCACAGTCCCAGCGCCGCCACCCGATCTCCGTAGTGCCGGACGAGATCGGCCACCGTCTGGCCGCTCATGCTGAACCCCACCAGGACCAGCGGCCCGTCCGCTCCCGCGTACGCGTCGATCACCGCGACGGCCTGCTCGTACCGTCGCCGAAGGCTCAACTCGCCGAGCTTCCCGGTGCTTTCGCCGTGCCCGGAGAAGTCGAAGGCGATCCCTCGACAGCCGCGGGCCACGAACTCCCTCACCAGCGGGAGCAGTCGCTCCTTGCTGCTGGTGCCCGCGCCATGCAGCACCACGGCGGTGATCCCGGAAGGCTCACCGTCGTACACACCGCTGAGCCGTTCGCCGTCGTGGTCATGCGTGAAGTCGAAGAGCATGCCCCCTATTCTCAGACGAACGGTCGAGGCGGTCCACCGACGGGTGGGGTTCGTCGTGGTGGATCGGGGTGTGGCCGCCGGTCAGGGAGAAGCCGCTGCCGCCCCGGCGGACGGCGATGATCTCCGACGCTATCGACACCGCCACCTCCTCCGGCGTACGGGCCCCCAGGTCCAGCCCGATCGGCGACCGCAACCGCGCCAACTCCCATTCCGACACGCCCACGTCACGCAGCCGCCGATTACGGTCCGCATGCGTGCGCAGGGATCCCATCGCCCCCACATACGCCACAGGTGGCCGCAACGCCAGCCGCAGCAACGGCACATCGAACTTCGCGTCATGCGTCAGCACACACAACACCGTCCGACCGTCGACCTCCGTACGCTCCAGATAGCGGTGCGGCCAGTCGACCACGATCTCGTCCGCCTCCGGGAAGCGCGCCCGCGTCGCGAACGCCGGCCGGGCATCACACACCGTCACGCGGTAGCCGAGGAACCTCCCCATCCGTACCAGCGCCGACGCGAAGTCGATCGCACCGAACACGATCATCCGAGGCGCGGGCACCGACGACTCGACCAGGAGCGTCACCGGCTCACCGCAGCGTGATCCCGCCGCTCCGATCCGCACGGTCCCGGTCCGCCCCGTGTCCAGCATCGCCGGCGCCTCGCCCACCGCCGTCCGCTCCAGCCCCGCGTCCCCGCCGAAACCACCCACGTACGACCCGTCCGGGCGCACCACCTGGACCCCTCCCACCAACTCGGCGGGCCCGTCGGCGAGCCGTACGACCGCCGCCGACTCCCCGGCCACCGCGGCCGCCAGCCCTGCCGCGAACACCTGCCACACCGGTGCGTCCGCACGGACCGGGGTGACCAGGATGTCGATCACACCCCCGCACGTCATCCCCACCGCGTACGCGTCATCGTCGCTGTACCCGAACCGCTCAAGAACCGGCGTGCCGTCGTCCAGCGCCTGCCGGCACAACTCGTACACCGCGCCCTCCACGCAGCCACCCGACACCGAACCGATCGCCGTGCCCTCGGCGTTCACGGCCAGCGCCGCGCCCGGCTGCCGGGGCGCACTGCCGCTCACGGCCACCACTGTCGCCACGGCGAAGTCACGGCCCTGCCCGACCTACCGGTACAACTCATCGGCGATGTCCAGCATCTGGGTCTCCTTACCTCGACACCGGGAGCCATGAACCCGCCCCCTCCCGCGAGAGGCCCGGTCGCCGTGGTCAGCCCGGAGTGCGGAAGGCGATCACACCGGGTGCGGGTACGGGAGTGGTGTCGCCGGTGGGCTCCAGCTCACCGCTCTGGGGATCGATGGCGAACCGCACCACGCTGTTCCCCTGGGTGCTGTTCACATAGAGCCACCGACCGGTCGGATCGATGGCGAAGTTGGTCGGACCGTTCACGCCCTCCGTGGCGAAGCCGAGAGGGGAGAGCTGTCCGCCCGGGACGGTGATCCGGTAGGCCGCGATGGTCCGCGAACCACGGTTGGAGCCGTAGAGGAAGCGCCCGGACGGATGGACGGCGATCTCGGCACCGCTCTGCCCGCCGGTGTAGTCGGCGGGCGCGGTGGAGACGGTCTGGAGCGCGCGGCCCACCGATCCGGTCGCGGAGTCGTAGGCGAAGGCCGTGATCCTCCCGTCGAGTTCGCCGATCACATAGAGGGTCCTGGCGTCGTACGAGAAAGCGATGTGCCGAGGGCCCGTGCCGGGTGTGAGCGACACCTCGCTCACCCGCTCAAGGCCGCCGCCCGAGAGCCGGAGGATCTGCACCTTGTCGATGCCGAGATCGGCGGTTCCCAGGAATCGGCCCGACGGATCGAAGGTGACGGCGTAGGGATGCGACGCGTCCTGGCGCGGGTGCGGTCCGCTGCCCGTGTTGTGCGCTGACCCGCTCCAGCCCGTCCTGTGGCGCGATGCCGCCCGGCTCGGACACCAGCTCGGCCAGCTCCCGGAGCCCGCGCTCGACCAGGGCCGGCAGTTCGTTGCTCACCTCACGGGCGGCAGCGGCCTCGGCCAGCCCCCGTCGGCGTCTCGCTGGATTCGCTCACCCAGCCTCGACAGTTGGTAGCGCGCGCGGGAACGCTGGTACTCGGTGATGCTGGACGCCTTCACCGTAGTGAAACGCTGAGAGACGTGCTCGTGGTGAACCTGGTGGCCGCGCGCACTCGGCTCGCCCGGCTGTCCCGAGCGGGAGATGCCACTGGCGAGGAAGAAGCGTGGGCTGATGGTGGACGGCATACGCCCGGCTCGACGCGATACGTACCCTGAGACCGAGGAATGACAGTGACCGCTGAGCGAAACATCCGGACCAACTTCGCCTTCTACCCGCCCGAGGGGGATGGCGGAGCCTGGCATGCCACCCTTGAGTCCCTGGAGAGGGCCTTGAGGCAGGCGTTTCCCGAACCCACCGTGGAATACCGGACATCCGGAATCCACCACATGACCGTGCTCGATTTCGAGGTCGAACTGGCCCCGGACGTATGGGCGGACGGAACGGCGGCGATGCCGAGCCCCGACTACGCCTACATCACCCTCACCGATGTCACCGCCGACGAGGCCGCCGTCTTCGCCATGTGGCTCCGCGACTCCTTCGCCCCCGCCCCGCACCTTGTGCGCTTTGCCGGCAGCCTCGCCATGGCCAACGGCGAGGACATCCCGTCGCCCTTGCCGGCTACGGGGAGCACCGAAGAGATCAGAGCCGCGCTGCGTGACCACCTCGACTGAGGTCGAGGGCGACGAGGAAGCGGCGGTAGGCGGTAAGGAAGGTGCTCCAGAACTCTCCTGGGTACGGCTACTCATGCGTCGCGCCACGCTGACGCCTACCGTCACACGCATGTTCCAGAGCCCTGTACGTAGAGCCCGTGCTTCCGGGCGGTCCGTCCTGTATGCCGTCACAGGGCTCGTGATGGTGGTGTTGCTGGTCGCTGCCGTGGTGGCGGGGAACGTCGTGTGGAACGGCGCGCCGTATCCTTCGGCCGACCCCGACGCGGTCGCGCAACGGCTCAAGGCCCGGTCCGACGAGGTGTACGACGATTTCGCGCTGCCCGAGAAGTACGCGGCGGACTCGGGCAGGGTCGATACCGGTGCCTGTTACTACCGTGGGCTGAGGAGCACCGCTCACATTGACGAGGCGCGAAGCGACGTCCGCAGCTTCGGCCTCGACTGGAGCGTGCCGGGCGTCCCCGAAGCCACGGCCCGAGACGCGCAGCGGCGCGTGCGCCAGCGGCTGGTGCAGGACGGGTGGAAACTCACCGACGAAGGCGACCGTGCAGGCGCAACCCTCCGCGAACTGGGCTTCCGATTCGCGAATCCGGTGGGCGGCGAGCAAGTTGACGTGCGGTGGAACGACTCGACCACGACTCTGTTCATCAGCGTCTACGCGCCCTGTGGGCAGGTTCCCGACGAGTTCGTGGAGTACGACTGGTCTGAGGCGGACTGGCACCCGAAAGAGTAATCCGCTGGCAAGCGTGTCATTCCCGGGGGACGGCCGGGGGACGGCCGGCACCCGATGCGGACTGCTTCTGGTGCGGGTTGCTGATGAAGCCTACGGTCAGCCGAGTTCCCTGAGCCCGTAGTGGGCGACCTCGCGGGCCTGCCGGGCCCTGTCAGAGGTGCCTGTCATAGTGCCCGACGTGGACATCGATTCCTTCTGGAAACTCATTGAAGAGTGCCGAGGCCAGGCACATGGCCGGGCTGGGCAACTCGCTTGGCTGCGGGAGGAGCTGGCGCGCAAGCCCGTGACGGAGATCGTGGAGTTCCAGGTCTGTCTCGAACGTCTGTGTGGGCAGGGGTTCAGCTGGGACCTCTGGGGTGCCGCCGAGCGGATCTTCGGTGGCTGGTGCTCGGACGACGGCTTCTGCTACTTCCGCCTGTGGGCAGTCGGCCTGGGCCGTACCACGTTCGAGCGGGCTGTGCAGAACCCCGACACTCTGGCCGAAGCTCCTGAAGTCCAGCGCTTGGTGGGTCGGCCACGAGGTTCTTGGGACGATGACTGGCCGGAGTGGGAGGAGCTGGACTACGTCGCGGCCGAAGCCCATGAAGAGGTGACCGGGATGTCTGACGAGGACGGAGCTTTCTATGCGGCCGTAGACGCCTGCCTGAGCGGCGACGGAGTGGTTCGAGATCCGCTGGGAGAGCGTTGGGACGTGCGGGACGAGGTCGAAGCGACGCGCAAGCTGCCGCGGTTGAGCTCCAAGTTTCCGATCACGACGCAGCCCTGATGGCCCGTCGCACTCCGGTTGTCCGTTGATCTCGCTGTGAGTTGCCGCTTTGCCAGGATGGTCGCGACAACCTCTTCACGCGTTCTCAGCAAACATGGCTCCTGCGGAAACTCCAGGACGGTGGGGCGGCGCGTCACTGCTCATCCAGGGATGCCTGCCGGGCAAGGAACTCCTCGAACGCCGCCTTCTGCTTCGGATCCATGAAGCCTTGGCGGACATCGCGGGCCTTCTCCTGAAGCCAGTGCGCCTCGTCGGGGCCCAGCAGCTCGGCGACCACCACGCCTTTGCGAGCCACCGCCGTGCGCCCTCCTGCGCGACGGCGAAAGAGCGTGAACGCGCCGAATTCCTTTGGGTGGGCCAGTTCCGGCTCCTCCGCCACAGCCTGGTTCTCGTCGCCGACGTCACGCGCCGGGTAGGCGGTGGGGGCCCAGTGCTCCCAGAGCGCCAGTGTGGCCGCGGGCACCAGCACCGCGCGTTCCGCCTCCTCACGCCCCTCCCACAGGAACGTGACAGTGACGGGTTCGCCGACCGCCTCGGCCAACCCGAGCACCCTCTCCATCTCATCGTTGACCGGGTAACCCGCCACCACATCGATCTGAATGCCCATGGTGCCTGAGGCTACTGGCCGCTTCGGACATCCCGGGCCCACAGCTCCGATGCACCCGAACCAGCGGCCGGCCGACCCGTGGACGCTACGCGTTCTGTGCGTCGGCGTACTTGTCCAGTTCGCGCATCGCTTCGGCGTGGGCACTCATCCGGATACTCACACTGCCGCTCGTGAAGAGCGCCACACCAACGACCGACACCGGCACGGACAGCCCCAGCACGGCCAGGACTTCAGGCCAGTCGCGCTCGTTCTGACACCAATCTCCTCCTTGCAGACCGTCGTTGGCTGTACCACGTTCGGTCAACAACCGTGACTCGCACTCCGCGGGGTAACGGTCGTCGGGCTCCTCATCGACTGTGTACGGCGTGAGCAGCAACAGAGCACACCATGCCCACTGAAGCGTCGCCACAGCCAACAGACCGATACCCCAGGCGCGTATGCGCCCGGCCCTGTCGCGGAAGTCGAGGTCGTACTCACGTGATCGCATGGCGGACGAATCTAGCAGCGGGTTCTCGGTTGTGGCGCCGTCGCCGAGGCCCTGCTCGTACATCGGGACGCGTGGCTCCTGCCACAGCCGACGGCCCGGGAACAGGGGCGAGTTCCCCGCCGCCGAGTGGCGCCCGGAAACCAACGGGGTAAGAATGTTGTGGAGTCGTGCCCCTCGCCCGGGACCGTTCGTCTTCGGTGCGCAACTGACTCCTTCATTCCTCTATCCCGCGGGACTGATACCCCATGGAGAACCGGACGCAGAGCGCGAAAAAGAAAGCCATGGAAGACCCGTACACCGCACCCCCCTGGCGTTGGCCGGAGGAGAAGTGGCGGAGTCTCGCCGCTCACGTGGGGGCAGGGCGGGGTGCGGGCCTTTTCCGCTGGCCGGGCGGGGTGTCCGTCGCCGTGGCCCTCAGTTTTGATGTCGACAACGAAACGGCACCTTTCTGCCTGAACGAAACATCCCCCGGATACATATCCCAGGCCCACTACGGGGCGCGCGTGGGCCTGCCGAGAATCATGTCGCTGCTCAAGGAACACGACGCCCGTGCCTCCTTCTTCGTCCCCGCCGTCTCGATGCAACTGGCACCCGAGGCCATCGACGCGATTCAGGCGGAGGGGCACGAGGTGGGTCTGCACGGATGGATTCACGAGCGGTGCGGTGACCTCCCGGCGGCCGAGGAGTACACGCTGGCCGAACGCAGCGCCGAGGTTCTCCGCCGGCACACGGGCCTCACCCCCCGGGGGATGCGTACGCCGTGGTGGGATTTCAGCGAGCACACCCTTCCCGTCGCACGGCATCTGGGACTGCTGTACGACTCCTCGATGATGGCCGACGACGAGCCTTACGAACTGCTGGAACGCGGTGAGCGGACCGGAATTGTGGAGGTCCCCGTCGCCTGGATCCGGGACGACGCTCCGTACTTTCCCGACGATCCCGCGACGCGCCAGATATTGGCGCCTCGTCAGGTTCTCCAGATCTGGAAGGACGAGTTCGATGGCGCCTTCGCCGAGGGCGGGCTCTTCCAGCTCACACTGCACCCGCATGTGATCGGCCACCGGTCACGCATGCTCGTCCTGCGGGAACTGCTGGCCCATATCGGCAGCCGACCGGGTGTCTGGTTCGCCACTCACGAAGAAGTGGCGCGCCACATCGCCGGCCGGATCGGAGTCGCGCCTCCCTCTGCACGCGGACCGTCTGCCCAGCCCGTATAGGCCGACTTCTTACCTCGCGAAGGAGAGAACCCATGAATGTCACCGAAGTGGCAACCGATTTCTCCTGTTACCCCGCCTCCCCCGACGGGCTGGACGAAATCGTCTCCGTCTACCGGCAGTCCTTCGACGAGGACCCGGTGTTCCAATGGCTGTTCCCGGACGCGGAGACACGTCCGTCTTCCCTCAAGGAATTCTTCACCGTCATGGTCGGCCATACGTTCGCCCACGGTGGCTCCGTACTGCGGACCGAGGATTACGGGGCGGTCAGCATGTACTTTCCGCCCGACGCGGTGGAACAGTCGGAGGAGACGCGCGACCGGCTTCTCGACTCGTTGCGTGACGAACTTGGAAGCCGGTCCGACAGGCCCGTCCATCTTCTGATGATGCTGAGTGCGTCACACCCGCACGATCTTCCCCCTCACTACTACGGCACCTTCGTCGCGGCCAGGCCGCGGTACCAGGGCGGCGGCCTCGGCACCCGCCTCAAGAAGTGCTTGTTCGCCCTGGCGGACGAGGACCGGGCCGGTGCCTACGCGGAAGCGTCGTCACCACGCAACCTGGCTCTCTACGAACGGCTTGGCCAGCGCCGGCTGGGACCCGCGCTGACCCTTCCCGACGGACCACCGATCTTTCCGATCTGGCGACCTCCTTCGACGGTAGCCGGACGAACGCACCCCGACACGGTCCACGGCGGGAGCTGAGATGACCGGCAGCCTTGGACAAGCCCACATCGCCGACGGCCAGGTCATGCCCGAGGACCTGGATCTTCTCGATTCGATAGCCGACTACGCGCGTCTCTTCCTGGAGACGCCACGGCCGGTGCGCCCACGCAGCCCGGAGCGACTCGGTCAACTGCTGGGCGGGGAGCTCCCCAAGGAGGGCAACGCGCAGCACATGACGTTGCGCCGCCTCATCGAAGCCGGCGAGTCCGGCCTGCTCCCCTCGGGAGACTCCCACAGCTTCGGTTACGTGGTCGGCGGCGCGCTGCCGATCGGTATCGCCTCCGACTGGCTGGTCAGTCTCTGGGACCAGTGCGCCGCCGTCTACGAGACGAGCCCGCTGGCCTCGGTGGCCGAGCGGGTCTGCGAAGGCTGGCTGGTGAACCTGTTCGGGCTGCCGCCGGACACGGTCATGGGACTGACCTCGGGCTGTACGACGGCCAATCTGGCGTGCCTGTCCGCCGCCCGCCGGCAACAACTCCACGCGGCGGGCTGGGACGTCAACGAGCGCGGGATGCGCCAGGCGCCGCGCGTGAGCGTCCTGGTCGGACGGCACACCCACGTCTCGGGCCTGCGCTGCCTGCGGCTGCTTGGCCTCGGCGGTCAGATCGAGCGGGTCGACGCCGGCGCCGACGGCCGTATGGACCCGCGCCACCTGGCCGAACTCGCGGCGAACGCGCCCGGAAGCCTCATCGTCTGCGGACAGGTCGGCTCCACCGACTGCGGATCGGTCGACCCGCTCGCCGAGATCGCCTCCATCACCCACGCACACGACGGCTGGCTCCACCTGGACGCCGCCTACGGCATGTGGGCCGCGGCGTCCCCCGCCCTCAGGCCGCGGCTCAACGGCCTGGAGCAGGCGGACTCCTGGTCCTGCGACGGCCACAAGTGGCTCAACACACCCTATGACTGCGGAATCGCGCTGTGCGCCCGCCCCGAGCCCTTCATCGACGCGGTCCGCTTCAACGCCGACTACCTCCAGACCACGGAACGCACCGGCCGCGACCCGATGGACCACCGAGTGGAGATCTCCCAGCGCGCCCGGGCCCTGACCCTGTGGGCCATCCTGCACCACGAGGGCCGCGACGGAATCGCCCGCATCGTGGAACGCAACTGCGACGCCGCCCGCGAACTGGCCCGCCGCCTGGGGGAGGAGACGGACGTCGACCTACTGGCCCCGGTCACACTCAACCAGGTGCTCGTGCGCGTCGGTGACGAGCGCCATACCCGACAGGTCGTGGACACACTGAACAGCAGCGGCTCGTGCTGGGTGACCCCCACGACGTGGAACGGCCACTCCGCGGTACGGATCTCCGTATCCAACTGGCAAAGCGGCTGGGAAAGCGCCGAGGCCACCGCGGT
Organism: Streptomyces sp. NPDC051662; assembly: GCF_040681655.1. Taxonomy (NCBI): domain Bacteria; kingdom Bacillati; phylum Actinomycetota; class Actinomycetes; order Kitasatosporales; family Streptomycetaceae; genus Streptomyces; species Streptomyces sp. NPDC051662. The sequence goes on along the minus strand of NZ_JBFAZD010000008.1, from coordinate 238,669 downwards.
CGCGTTCCTCCAGGCGTACCGCGATCACGCGGAACCCGGATCGGAGCCGTCCCACCGACGGTGAGGGCTTCACACCGACCGTGAGGGCTTGACACCGACCGTGAGGGCTTCACACCGACCTGGGCGCGAAGCCCTCACACACCGGCGAGGCGAGCACGGAGCGTGTGCTCGCCGCCGGGCCGAATCGTCCGCCGGGTCAGGGCACGGTGATGACGATCTTGCCGCGCGCGTGGCCGACGGCGCTGACGTCGTGGGCTGCGGCGGCCTCCTTCAGCGGGAACACGGCGTGCAGCGGGACGGTGAGGCGGCCCTGGTCGGCGAGGTCGGCCGCTAGCGGCAGTCCTGCCCAGCCCGGCGACTCGCCGGCTTCGGAGCGGGAGAACCGCACTCCGTGCCGGCCGGCGTCGAAGTCCGCGATGGTCACCACGCGGTGCGGATCGCCGGCGATCGCCACCAGTTCGGCGAGAGAGCCCTTACCGGCCGCGTCCAGAACCACATCGACACCGAGCGGGGCCAGTGGGGCGAGGCGATCGGCCAGCCCCGGCCCGTAGGTGACCGGTACGACGCCGAGCTGGTCGAGGAAGCCGTGATTGCCTTGGCTCGCGGTGCCGATCACGGCGAGGCCGCGGGCCCGGGCGAGTTGCGCGGCGATGGTGCCGACGCCGCCGGCGGCGCCATCGATCAGCAAGGTCATGCCTTCGGCGGCTCCCAGCGCGTCCAGTACACGTGTGGCCGTGTCGATATTGCCCGCGGCGCCACCCGCTTCCTCGAACGACCATGACCGAGGCTTGGGCGCCCACGCCTCCAGCACGGCGTACTGGGCCGCGGCGCCTCCCTGATCCACGAAGGGTACGAGGCCGAAGACCGCGTCTCCGACGGCGGTGCCGGTCACCCCCTCTCCCACCTCGTCGACGATTCCCGCGGCGTCCATGCCGGGTATATGGGGGAAGTCCACGGTGGCGATGTCCCGCAGCATCCCTGAGCGCAGGTACCAGTCAGCGGGGGTGACACCGGTGGCACGCACCGCGACGCGGACCTGACCGGGCCCGGCGTGCGGCTCTTCGACCTCCTCCACGCCAAGGACCTCGGAACCGCCATAGCGGTGGTACTGCACAGCGAACATGGACAACCTCCGTACATATGACACGTCGTTCAGCAGGCGAACTCGTGGCCGCTCACCTCTGCGGCGGAGAGCCGACCGCGGGTCACCGCGGTACCAGGTCACGCTAACCCGCTAACCGGTCAGCCCCTTCCGTTTGTGATTAAGTGGGAGACATGCCTGATCAACTGTCTCGGAACCCGCCCCCCTCCGCCTCCGGCCCTCCCACCCCGGGGCGGAGAGCCGACGCCCGGCACAACCGCGCCCGGCTCCTCCAGGCCGCCCGCGAGGCGTACGCCCTTAACGGCACCGACGTGTCCTCCAGCGCGATCGCCCGCAGAGCGGGTGTGGGTGCCGCCACCCTCTACCGGCACTTCCCGACACGCGGCTCGCTGATCGCCGCCGCGTTCTCCGAACAACTCGGCCAGTGCGTCGCGGCCCTCGACGAGGCCCTTCAGGACGACGATCCCTGGCGCGGACTTCGTGACGTCCTCACCAAGGTGTGCATGATGCAGGCCCAGGACCGCGGGTTCAGCGCCGCGTTCCTCTCCCAGTTTCCCGACGCGCCCGACGTCCATCGTGAGCGTGCCCGCGCCGAGACATGCCTCGCCCGGCTGGTACAGCGTGCCAAGGACAGCGGACAGCTGCGCGAGGACTTCGACCCCAGCGACGTCACGCTCCTGCTCCTGGCCAACAACGGCGTCGTGCGAGAGTCCCCGGCGGCCTCCATGGCCGCGTCCCGCCGCCTGCTCGCCTACTTCCTCCAGTCCTGCCCGCCGGCGGACGGCACACCCCTGCCCCCGCCCGCGCCACTCCGCCTTGACGACCTCTACAGGCCACCGCGTCGAACGGAGTGACCGCCGGGCGGAGGCGTGCACACGTCGCGGGCTTGCGCGCTTGTGGAGGGAGTCGCACCGCGGCAGCGGGAGCCTCGCCAACCTCCGCCCAGCGGTTTGAGAGGGGGACCTCCACGCGCAACCCGCGCCCGGAGCAGGTCTGTTGTCTGTCTCACGTCCAGCGCAGTCGGTTGCCGGTCGAATTGCGGGCCAGGAACAGCGTGAGATACGTCTGCCCCGCCATCGCGCCGATGCGGTGCTCCCGCCCGTAGTAGGTGTTCTCGCCATCGGCGCCGTAGGTCCGGCCATCGGTGAAGCGGGACATGAGGGAGAGCTGTGCGTTGTTGTGCAGTCCCTCCCACTCGGCGGCGGACGGGGAGATGCCCCGGTCCTGCCCGGTGAGGGAGACCAGAAGGTCGAAGTTGCCGAAGTAGAAGGGGAAGTGCGTACCCCAGTCGTTCCCCTCGGGATAGTAGATCTCCGCCGAGTTCTCACGGTAGATCGGGCTGGTGCCTCCGCCGGGCAGCGGGAAGGGTTTGTCCACCAGCGCGGCGTACACCCGGTTGATGTTGTGCAGCGCGGCCCGCGGCGCGGCCCGGTTCGCCAGGCCGAAGACGAAACCCTGGTACAGGCTCTGGTCGAAGGCCACCATGTACAGCGGGTGCAGCCGTGCGTGGTTCTCCAGTGTTCCGTCGTCGGCGATGTTCGTCCCCTGCAGCCAGGAGGACAACCGGATACCGTTGATGCTCGCGCTGCCGGTGAGATCGGCCGGTCTGGCCGCCGCGGCCAGGAGGAGTTCGATGTTGCGACGCGTCCAGCGGGCGGTGTTGGGGTGGTTCGGCATCATCGAGGCGGCCAGGGAGAGCGCGGCGGCGCTCCAGTTGTCCTCTTCCGCCTTGCTGTCCCCGGGGGTGACGATGGTGCCGTCGCGGCGGGTCATATACAGCTGATCACCGCTGGTGCCGATCAGGTGGACGCTGTCGCCGGTGGTGAGCCGGTCCGCTTCCCATACCAGCATGGCGACGAGATGGTCGCGCGTGGTGGCGTCCAGCCGGTCCCAGAAGAGCCAGCCCGCGAGGGCCGTGTAGTACGCCCACAGGGCGGTCTGCCATCCGCCGCCCCAACGGGTCCCGGTGTTCGCGTTGTTGGCCCGGTGCCGGGCGGCGAGGGTTCGGATCAGATTGTGGGTTCGGATGGTGGCGTTCGCGGCCGAAAGCGTACGGGGGTCGTACGTGTCGGTGACCAAGGCCGTTGTGGCGGCGACGGCGGCCATGGCGGGCAGCCGGACGGCCCGCTCGTCGGTTCCCTTGAGGTCGATATAGCCGTCGGGAAGGTAGTGGGTGTAGTTGGCGGCGTACCAGGGCCCGATCAGGTATCGGGCACTCCCGGCGAGAACGGCCGTCACTCGGGTTCCGGCGGCGTCCGCCCCTGAATAGGAGCCCAGGTCCGGCCAGTTGACGGGTACGACGCTGCTCCCGTCCGCTGCCAGCGCGGTGCCCGTCGCCCCGGCCCCGAACACACCGGTGAGTCCGATCGCGCTCGTTGCTCCGAGGAAGCGACGTCGGGACAGTGCGGGCGGACCGAACATGGGCGGACTCCTACTCGCGGGAGGGGGCATCGGACGCGGGGGCGTCGGACAGCAAGAGTCGTGGGCTGGTGGCAGAGTCACCGACGGATCGCGGAGGCGGTCGCGACAAGCCCGGCGACGGTTCTCATTCGAAGAACTTGAGGCTGTACCCGACGGTGCTGGTGGCGCCGGGGACGTTGGCCCTGCGGTACGTGGTGTTGCCCCACCAGACGGCCGTGCCGGTGTACCAGTAGCGGTTGGACCATGAGTACGGGGTGCCCTTGGCGACCGCGTGGAACATGGTCGGGAACCGGTTGCCGGACGGCGGGCCGGCGGCGACGTCGCCGCGCGGCAGGACGAATGTGTGGTGGCCGGGACCGTCGACATTCAGCGTGGGGTCCCAGCCCGGCATCATGGTCGGGGCGTGCGAGCCGAAGAGGCAGCCGTTGCTCTTGTACCAGTCCCACACATACGTGGGGTCGCCGCCGGCCCGCAGCCGCAGGTCGGCGATGCAGTACTGGCTGCTCCAGCTGCCGTTCGCGGAGTACACGATGTGCAACTGCCCGCTGGGGTCGATGATCGGCTGGGGTGCCTCGTTGATGTACGGGTTGCCCACGACCCGTTCCCACGGCTCGCGCGGCTGCGATATGACGTAACGGCCGCCGGTGGTCGTGGTGGGACCGCTCATCCGGGCGACGTACAGGTTCTGCTCGACGTTGGTGTCGCCGGACCAGCCGGACCACACGAACCAACGCTGGCCGCCGAATGTGAAGGGCACCCCGTCGATGGCCCATTTGTCATCGGGCAGAGCGACTTTGGTGGCGGCGGAATAGCCGGTGTCCGGGTTGGCCGAGCTGATCTGGTACATCCGGTGGGCGGCGCCGTTGCCGGCGGCGAAGTAGACGCGGTAGTGACCGTCGTGGTGCACGATCTCCGGGGCCCAGACCTCGCCGAGGTTGCCCGTGTCCTGCCACACCTGGTGTTTGGGCGCGGTGGCGACGCCCTCCAGGGTGGAGGCGGACCGTACCGCGATGCCGCCGTCCACGGACTTGGCGGAGATGTAGAGGTCGCCGACCTTGATGACACTCGGGTCGGCGCCGCCGACCAGGGGGCGGCCGAGCGTGGACGGCTGGTCGGCCGTCACCGCGGTGACGGCTTCCGCGGGGCCGGCGGTGGACACATGCCCGAGCACAAGTGCGCCGACGAGTCCGAGGGGAACGATGCCGGCGAGCCATCGCGTAGGGGGCATCAGGTCCTCCTGGTCATGTCCACGACGGGTGGCGCTTCCAGCTAATCACCATGAGGTGAGCGGCCGTCAAGAGGGCGAGCGGTCCGCCCTGGTCACCACCAAGTCGATTCGCCCCGGTCACCACCAGGTCGGTCCGCCCCGGTCACCACCAGGTCGTGGGATAGACCTCTCGCTGGAGACGGGAGGAGATCAGCTGTACCAGGACGAGCAGCGTCGCGCCGGTGGCCAGCAGGGCCGTGAAGGGGATGGCGCGCGGTTCGTTGAGCATGATCATGACGACGGTCGCCATGGCCGGGGGGTGGGCCACCTTGAAGAGGAGACCGAGGCCGCAGGCCGCGCCGCAGGCCAGGGCGGCGGCCCAGGGGCCGTGCCAGCCGAGGGCGAGGACCGTGAAACAGACGAGGCAGGACAGCAGGTGTCCGCCGAGGACGTGGCGGGGCTGCGCGAGTGGCGAGCCGGGGGTCACCGTGATGATCGCCGTCGTGGCCGCGAGGGGCGGTATCAGCACCGTCTGGTGGGTGAGCGTTCCGACGGTCACCAGGACGGTCAGCGCGACCGATGTGGTGACGGACGCCGATATGACGGTACGCCGGGGCGCCCTCGGCTCGCCGACCTTCCACCAGCGGGACCATCTCGACCAACTGGACCCGCGGGATCGGGGCCGCCGCGCGGGGCGGGTGTCGTCCTCGGTTTCCCGAATCCCGGACCGGTCGAGCGTCATGAGTACGACGCCCCCGCCCCGCCGAGCGGAACGTACGCCTTCTGGGCATGCGAGATCAGCACAGGACTCCTCGGAAGCGCCCCCACCTCCGGCCCACGGCGGCTCGTCGTCCGTCAGGTCGGGGAACGCTCCGACATCCTGCCCTCCTGGATCACCGGCCGTCCAAGAGCGCTTCTCGATCAGTTGATCGACGCCAACGATCAAAGACCGCGGACCGCGGCTCTCGACGCCGCGGCGCCGCAGTGGCTGTGGCTGCGGCTGCGGACAATCGCGCCGGCCGCTCCGCGCGGTCGGACACGGACTCGTCGTGGCTCAGGCGTGGAAGCCGTTGCACACGATGGACGTGTACTTCGTGGGTCCGCCCTCGACGTGGTACAGCACCACGGTCCAGTCGCCCCGGTCGTCTCCGACCGGGATCGCGTCGACGGTCCGATCCTCGAAGTGGGCCCGGAAGTCCTCGGGATAGTTGAGCTTGATGGTTCCGCCCGACGACCACTGGGAGTAGAGGTCGATGGGTTTGCTGGTGAAGCCGATCCCCTTGCTCGCCGACCGGAGGGGGCGCCCGGTGGCGCGGTCGGTTTCGTGCGGCGGCCGTATCCCGACGGACACGTAGTACGGCGCGGGTCGCTTTCCCTCCCCGGCGGTCTTGGGGCGCAGCTCCACCGCGGCGGTGTCCGAGCCGGTGGTGTGCGAGACGGAGGATCGCAGGTCACCCGGCGGCAAGGAGTCGGTGAGACTCGCCAGGTCGCAGGAGCCGATGCCCATGGCGGCCTGTTCCGGATCGTCCGACAGGGTCCAACGGTCCTGCGAGACCCGGTCGTTCACGATGTGGTCCGGCGGGCGCTTCGCCGGGCCCGTGGTGGCAGGCCCGGACACGAGGACATCGGTCCCGGGTGCCGCTTCTGAGCCCTTGTCGTCCTCCTCTTCGAGGAACAGCCAGATCGCGACCGGCACCAGGAGCGCCACCACCACGCATGCGGCGAGACAACCCCCACGGCGTGCGCGCCGGACGGGAGGCGGTTGGCGATCCGGCCCGTCGTACGGGGTTGTGTCGGAGTACGCCCAGAACGCGGTGCCCGCCGGCTGCGCCGGAGCGTGATGCACCGGGCCGCGATCCGTGGCGGAGGTGGGCGAGGTGGGCGAGGTGGGCGATGCGGCCGTGACGGGGGCGACGGGGGTGGCCGTCTCCGCTTTCCGCTCCGACGGCCCGTGCGCACCGGACGACCCGGCCGGGCCCTTCACGTACCCGGACCCGGGTACGGGGTCGGTATCGCGGGCCACCGAACGGTAATGGGCATCGGCGGCCAGCGCCGAGTCCACCGCGCATCCGGCGATCACGGCGGCCAGTTCGGGCCGCTCCGCCGGCTCCTTGGCGACGCACCGCCGGATCAGCGCCGCCAGATCGTCCCGTACGCCCCTCAGGTCGATGTCCTCGTGCACCGTCCGGTAGCTCACCGTCATGGCATCGCCCGTACCGTACGGGGGCCGGCCGGTCGCCGTGTAGGCGATCGTCGCTCCCAGCGCGAAGATGTCCGCCGCCGGGGTGACGTCATTGCGCAGGAGGACCTCGGGCGCGGCGTATCCAGGGGTCCCGGGTGCGGTTCCGTCCCGGGTGAGAATCGTCTGCTCAAGTCCCCTGGCGATACCGAAGTCGATCAGCTGCGGCCCTTGGGGCGCGAGGATGACGTTCTGCGGTTTCAGGTCCCGGTGCGTGACTCCGTGGGCATGGACCGCGGCCAGCCCCTCGGCGAGCGCCGCGAGCAGCCGCAGGGCACTCTCGGGCGGGAACGGGCCGCTCGCTCCCACGGCGTCGCGCAGCGTGGGTCCCGGTACGTACTCGGTGGCCAGCCAGTACGGGGACGTATCGAGCGACGCCTCGATCAACTGGGCGGTGTAGGGGCTCCGTACGGTTTCCACGGTCGCGGCTTCCCGCCGGAACCGGGCCAGCGCCTCGGGGTGATCGCTGATCTCGTCGCGGATCACCTTCACGGCCACCAGCCGTCCGCCGGGCGAACGGCCGAGGTACACCTGTCCCATGCCGCCCGCACCGAGCCGGGCGATAATCCGCCACGCGCCTATGCGCTCGGGATCCTGAAGTCGCAGCTCATCCACCGGCACGACTTTGCCACACCCCGGCATCCGGCGGACCGCGAAGAACGCACAAATGCCCAGAGGTTCGGGAGTGTTCTCGTACAGGACGGAGGAACGGGGGAGTCCTCGACGTACCCGCCGCTCATCAGGGAGGCGGCGAGTCCGCGACAGGTGCCGGCCCGGCTCCTTCAGTCCAGTGTGATCCGGGCGGCGACCGGCAGATGGTCGCTGCCGGTGGCGGGCAGGGTGCGGATGTGGCCGACGGTCCCCGAGCGGGCCATGACCTGGTCGATCCGGGCCAGCGGGAAGGCGGCGGGGAAGCTGAGGGCGAAGCCACGTTCCGCCACGTTCAGCCGTGAGGTCAGCGGCGCCAATCCCCGGTCGTCGACCGTGCTGTTGAGGTCGCCCAGCAGGATCACCGCGTCCAGTTCCTCGTCGGCGAGTGCCTCGCCCAGCAGGCCGGCGCTCTCGTCGCGCCAGGAGGACGCGAGGCCACTCGCCCCGACACGGACCGAGGGCAGGTGCGCGACATATGCCGCGATCTCACCGTGCGGGGAGCGGACCACGGTCCGCAGTGCGCGACTCCAAGTCTCCGTGATTTCCCGGGGTTTGATGTCCAGCTGCCGGGTTTCGGTCAGGGGATGCTTCGACCAGAGCCCGACGGTGCCCCGGACCGCGTGGTACGGGTAGTCCGGGGCGAGGGTCGTCTCGTACACCGTCAGCGCGGGGGGTATCAGTTCCTCCAGCGCGATGAGATCGGGCCCGGCGTCGGCGAGAGCACGCGCCGTGCCCGCCGGATCGGTGTTCTCGTCGCTGACGTTGTGCTGCACCACGACCAGATCGCGCGCGCCGGGCTCGCCGCCGGGCAGCAGCAGTCCGCCGAAAAGGTACGTCCAGGCGGCCACCGGCAGCAGCAGGGCCACCAGCGCGAGGGCCGAACGGCGCAGGAGCGCCAGGCCGAGCAGCACCACCCCCACCAGGCCCAGCCAGGGCAGGAACGCCTCCAGCAAACTACCCGCACGGCCCACGGAGTTGGGCACGGCCCGGTGGAACACCAGCAGCCCGGCCGTCAGCGCCGCGAGCGCGGCGAGCACCCGCCCGCGCGTCCAGGGCGACCGTCGCCTCGCGCCCTTCCGTGCGTCCGCACTCGGAGCCCGCCGCCCCACCCACCGGCGCGCCGCCCTTACCGCCGCCGCCCCACCGTTCTCCGCGCGCACCCGAACCACCCTGGACTCCCCTCCACTTGCCCTCGTACCCCCGGACGCGCCACCGGAGGAATCGGTTTCCCGCTCCACCCCGGGCCCCCATGCTCCACGGCACGAACGCCGTCGAACGCGCCGGAGTTATTCCGGCCACCACGACCGTCCGGACGCGCGCCGCGGCGGGTCAGGCGGATCCGTAGGCTCTGGCGAGTACGCCTACCGTCTCGGCCATGGCTCGGCGCAGTCCGGGTGGCGCGACGACCTCGACGTCGATACCGAGCCGCAGCAACTCGCCGCACGCGTGCTCCGTGCTCTCGGTCGGGATGACCGCCTCGACCCATCCGTCGTCGTCGGCGGCGGTCGCGGTGGAGTCGACCGCCCGCACCACCTCCGGGGAGAGGTTGTCGGGCAGCCGCCCGCGTCCCCGTGGCGACAGACGGATGGTGGCTGTGCCGGTGTAGCGGCGCGTCCGGAACTCGTCGAGGTACGAGGTCCAGTACGCGCCCAGGTCGAAGTCCCGCGGCCGGCTGAACCGCTCGTCGCTCGGCACCGCGTCGAGGACTTGAGTCACGCGATAGGTCGCGATCCGGTTCTTCCCGGCGGCCACGAGGTACCAGACACCGGACTTGAGTACGAGTCCGTAGGGCCGAAGCCGGCGACGCACCTCTTGCGGCGCGCGCCAACGGCGGTAGTGCACCTCCACCTCACGTTGGGTGAGCACCGCGTCGACGAACACGGGCAGATACGGCGTCTGCTCGGGTTCCCGGTACCAGCCAGGAGCGTCCAGGTGGAACACGGCCGCGGTCCGCGCCGCCTCCTCGCGCAGTTCCGCCGGGAGCGCGGCCAGCAGCTTCAGCCGTGCTGCCGTCACCTCCGCCGTCAGCCCCAGGTCGGCGGCGGGGCCCGGCAGCCCGGCGAAGAACAGCGCCCGCGCCTCGCCCTCGCTCATCCCCGTCAGCCGGGTGCGATAGCCGTCGACCAGCTGATAGCCGCCGCCCCGACCCGGCTCCGCGTAGACCGGGACCCCGGCGGCCTGCAGACGCGCCACATCACGGTAGGCGGTCCGTACGGACACGCCCAGCTCGTCGGCGAGCCCTCGCGCGGACATACGGCCCCGGGATTGCAGCAGAAGAAGCACCGACAGCAGTCGACTGGCAGACATGGGCGCATTCTCCCCGGAAACCCTGACAGCACCTGGCACACGGCTCTCCTACCGTTGGCCCTCGCGCCCGGCTCCGACCGAACGAGCCGGGAACGCGCGCCCGCGGAAGAGAACCGAACAGGAGCCTGCCGTGCCTCCCACCCACCCTGTCGCCCGCCCCGCCGTGATCGAGCTTCGCCAGTACACACTGCGGTCCGGCCGGCGCGACGAGCTCATCGAGCTGTTCGACCGGGAGTTCATCGAAACCCAGGAAGAGACCGGGATGGTGGTGCTCGGCCAGTTCCGGGACCTCGACGATCCGGATCGCTTCGTCTGGCTGCGCGGGTTCCGGGACATGGCGGTACGGCACCAGGCGCTGACGGCCTTCTACGGCGGCCCCGTCTGGGCCGAGCACGGCCCCCAGGCCAACGCCACCATGATCGACTCCGACGATGTCCTCCTCCTGCGTCCCCTGTCGGACGAGTGTGGCTTCGCTGTCTCCCCGTCCGAGCGCCCCCGGGCCGGTGCCCCGGAACCGGAACGGTTCGTGTCCGCCACGGTGTGGTCCTTCCCTCCCGGACGACACGACGGCATCACACTGATCCGGGACGGCCTTCTCCCCGTGCTCCACAAGACCGGACCCGCGCCGCTCGCCGCCCTCATCAGCGAGACCGCACACAACACCTTCCCCGGGCTGCCGGTTCGCACCGGGGAGAACGTCGCCGCGGTCTTCACCTCGTACCCCGACGAGAGCGCGTACCGACGGCACCTCGCCGATATACAGGCCCATCCCCTCGTACGGGATGAGATCCTGCCGGGCATTGAGCGAGAACAGACAGCAGCCCCCCGGATACTGCGGCTGACGCCCACAGGCCGCTCGCTCATCTCCTGATCCGGACGGGCCCGGGCGTCCAACGCCCCCTATGTGATCCGCCACGCCGGAGGCCAAGGAATATCTGCTGGTCATGACCTCCACCCGCGCCGGGTGGGCCGTACCGTATGGGGAAGCATGGGCCGGCCCCGCCGGGGAGTGCGGGGATGACGGGAGGAGAGCGCGATGAACGCGGAGCAGGCAGCGGTGAGCCGGAGATTCGACACGGGCACACCGCATTCGGCTCGGGTGTGGAACTACTGGCTCGGTGGCAAGGACAATTACGAGGTCGACCGGGAACTCGGCGCGCGGTTGGAGGAGATGTTCCCGCAGATCATCGATATCGCCCGGGCGTCGCGCCGGTTCCAGGCCAGGGCTGTGCGGTATCTGGCGGAGGAGGCCGGGATCCGGCAGTTCCTGGACCTCGGCACCGGACTGCCGACGGCCAACTCCACCCACGAGGTGGCCCAGGAGGCGGCCCCGGAATCGCGGATCGTGTACATCGACAACGACCCGATCGTGCTGGCCCACGCACGCGCGCTGCTTGTCGGCAGCCCTGAGGGCGCCACGGACTTCGTGCCCGCGGATCTGACGGACTCGAAGACGGTTCTGCACGAGGCCGCGAAGACACTCGACCTCACCGAGCCGGTCGCGGTGCTGCTGCTCTCCACCTTGGGCCATGTCGTGGACGACGACCGGGCGGCGGCGCTGTTGCGCGGCTACCTGGACGCCCTCCCGGTCGGCAGTTGCCTTGTCCTGTGCGACACGATCGAGACGCCGATGACGCTCACCGCGTCGGACGAGTACGAGAGCGGTGGCGCCCTGCCGTACAAGTCACGTCCCGCCGAGATCGTCCGCTCCTTCGCGGACGGTCTGGAGCTGGTCGAGCCGGGGTTCGGCTCGATCAGTCTGTGGCGTCCCGAGGAGCGGTTCACCGGAACGCCGTTGGAGCAGTGGGGGTTCGTGGGGATCAAACGATAGGAACCGTTCGCACCGCGGTCGGGCGTGCGCCGCACACAGGGGTGGCGCACGCCCGACCGCGAGCTGAACGGGGCTTCGGGCCGGGTTACCTCAGCCTGTGATCTTGAAGGTGGCCGGTGAGTCGTTCTGCGTCGCGACCTGGCCCGGGAACAGGTTCTGAATCGTGTTCCCGGTGAAGGACCCCGTGCCGGTGACCCCCGTCGGGATCCAGATTCCCTGCTTCGCCGGACGGTCGATCGTGTTGTTCCTCAGTGTCGCGTTGACGCGCGTCCGGTCGATGTGGAGGCCCGCGCGGAGTGATCCGCGCATGATGTTGTCGCTCATGGTGACGTTCGTGTAGGCGTCCGGAAACAGCGAGGTGCTGGACGGGGAGCCGATCCGCACTCCGTGCCGGACGCCGTTCCAGCCACCGCCGCCGAGCAGGACGTTTCCACTGACCGTGGCCGACTGCAAGGGGTGTCCTGTGTCGCCGAACACGCTGATCTCCAGGGCGCTGTTCGATGACACGCTGTTCACCAGATTGTTTCTCACCTCGACGTTCTGTCCGCCGGCGATCCGGATGCCATTGGCCCACCAGGGCGCGATCGCGGTGTTGTTGAGGATCTTCGTTCCGCTCATCTGGCCGTTGGTACCGCTGGTGCCGGCGTCGGAGTACGTCGCGAAGGAATCGTCACCGGTGTTCCTGGCGAAGTTGTTCTGGACCGTGATGTTACGGCCGAGCTTGTCCGGATTCGGTGTGTTGCCGTTGTTGACATTGAAACCGTCACCGTAGCTGTCCGCGGTCCGGCTGTTCCGCATGATGCCATTGGTGCCCGACAGCCAGTTGGCGTCGATGTGCCGCGTCCAGATCCGGTCGACCAGCCAGCCACCGGCACCGCTGGCGTTGATTCCGTAGTCAGAACCGCCGGTGCCACCGATTCCCCGCCAGATGGCGTTGGCATCGATTTGAAGGTCCGTCAGTGTGGTGCCCGAACCCACCAGGATCTGGGAACGCCATGAGTTGGACGGCAGAGGAACCTTGCGGTAGATGGTGGTGTACCACATACCGGCGCCCTCCACCTTGACGCCGGTGAGGTTCAACGGTGTGGATGCCAGACTGTTCGTCAGATACTTGCCCGGGGGGATCCACACCGACTTGCCCTGCGTTCGGGCGGCGTTCACGGTGTCCTGGATGGCGACCGTCGAATCCTTCACGAAGTTCGGATCCGCGCCGGAGCTGACCACGGAGAGTGAGTTGGCCGGCTGGGTCCGCGCGGCGCCGACGTTCTCCAGATCAACGGAGTCGATGTCATAGACGGCAGCCGTGTTGGCGGCGTCCTTCTGGAGTTTGATGGTGCTGCCCGCGGCGATCGGAGCACCCGTGACCCAGACGGGGAACTCGTTGTAGAAGCGGTAGGGCATCCCGCCGGCGCGGGGGTCGTCGGGGTTGGTGGTCGCCCCGCGGTAGTTCCACGCCTGCTGAGAACTCAGCGTGATCGCCTGCCGGAACACACCGTTCACATAGAGGTTCAGCGACGCGGTGATGCCGCCGCCCGCCGGTGCGTCCGGAATCGAGGCGCGGACCACCAGCGTATTGGCGTTCTTGCCCGTGCTGTTCGGCATCGTCACCGAATCACCGGTGGCCTTCAGCTCGACCAGCGCGTAGCCCGATGCCTCGGTCTCCAAGGAGGCCGCGGTCGGCGCGGGGGCTCCCGGGCTGATGGAGCGGACGCGGGCGCCGCCGCCGAGCGTCCCGGTTTCGGCTTCGACCGTCACGAAGGGTGTGGTGGCGCCCGCGGCCGCGGCGATCGACGTGGCATCAGCCGCGGCGACGACGTCGGCGCGGGCTTCATCGCGGGGAAGGACGGACACGGCGCACGCGGCGAGTAACGTGACGCCGGAGAGGACGGACAAGGCTCTTCGGTACATATGGACACCTCTTGATGGGATTTGCGGTGGGGGGAACGGGAGCCGGACGGGCAGGCCGGGACGCACACCCGTCCCAGGGCGTTTCAGCCCGGGAGACTCCCCGTGCGGGTGATTCAACTGCCGTACTCCGGACCCTTCATCAGAACGCTCGCGTCGCGTCGCTCACGTCGCTCACGACGCTCACGTCGCGCCGATGGCCGACGCGAGCATCGGGAGCGCACGGGTCAGGGCGCGTTCCCAGTAGGGCCAGCTGTGGGTGCCGGGGCCGTAGCGGTCGGCCGTGACGTTCAGACCGTGGGAACGCGCACGGGCTATGTAGTCCCCGGCCATCAGATCGAGGGTCGCCTCCAGGCTGTCGGGCGTACGGTCCGGGGGATCGAACGGGCCGGGCAGGCCGTTGCCGCTGCTGACATAGACGGGAAAGCCGCGGGGCAGCCGGGAGATGAGTTCGTACGCGTTGTGCTGCCGCCACAGGCCCGCCTGAGCGGTGGGATCGCCCCACAGATCGAGCGGGTTGAGGCCCTGCCCCTTGACGATGTTCTGGATGCCGGTCGTGAAACGCGTTGTGTTGACGAGTCCGCTGAAGGACGCGGCGGCGCGGAACAGTGTCGGGTGCTGTCCCGCGTAGTACAGCGCGCCGTGTCCACCCATGGACAGCCCGGCCACAGCGCGTTGGTCACCGGCCCGCACCTGCTGCTCCAGTATCTGGCGGAGCTCGTTGAGGTGGAAGGTCTCCCAGGCGGGTGCCCCGTACCGGCCCTGGTTCCACCAGTCGCTGTAGAACCCCGCCGGGCCGCCCTCCGGGATCACCACCAGGGCGGGTGTCCGGGCCGTGATGGCGTCGGCGTTGCCCCATCCGGTGGAGCCGGGGCTTCCGCAGCAGCCGTGCAGCAGATACAGCACCGGCCAGCGGCGGCCGGGCGCGTCGTCATAGCCCGGTGGCAGCAGCACGGCGGCGTTGCCGACGCGGCCGAGTGCGGGGGAGTCGATCCGTAGGTTCACCGTGCGCGCACTGATCCGCTCGGCCGCCACGAGACGCGGTCCGCGACGCGAGGACGGCGGCGCGGCGGAGGACGCGGAGGCCATGGAACCCGAGGCGACGGCGCCTGCGCCGGCGAGGGCAAGCGCGGCGGCGGCACGCCGTCGGGTGAGGGAGGGCGAGGGTGGTAGGTCGCCTGTTCGGAAGGGCCGTTCTGACATGAGGGGTCTCTCCGTTTCCCTGTCTCTTTCCCTGACTTCTCTTGGGACGCGCTCTTCCTGGGACGCTCTGTTCGGAGGTTCGGAGGTTCGGAGGTTCGGAGGGCGTTCTTCCGTGGTCAGGAGATCGCGCGCAGCACCACCGTGAACTCCATGGGAGCTGCCGTCAGCCGATGGGCCGGCAGTGTGTCCGGGCCACAGGAAGCGGATCCCAGGCCGTGCTGGGCGAGGTCGAGATGGATATGGACGTGGTCCCGTGCGGTGAGTTCGTGCGGGTGTTGGGCGGCGTCGAGGTCCTGGGTGGTCCAGCGGCGCGCCGTGAACCCGAAATGCGGCCGGCCTTCGAAACGGATTCCGCCCGCGCCCCGCTCCGATGATGTCGGTGACAGCTCGGCCCAACGCACCTCACTGCGATGGCCGTTCTCCTGCGGAAACGTGTACGGGAACTGGAGCGCGTCGACGGTGTGTTCCCAGCGGCCCACGCGTACCGCCGCGCGGGAGTCGGGATACGACTCGCCTGGCCCGAGCCCGAACCACCGCACCACGCTCCAGGCGGCCGGTACGGCCAGCCGCACACCGAAGCGCGGCAGTGGCATCTCCTCGGGCCACGGGCCGTCCGGCGCCGCCGTCAGACGCAGGCGCAGTCCACCGGGTACGGCGGTCCAGTGGTACGTGGCGACCAGCCCGAACTGCTCGGAGGCGGGCGCGAGCCGGCTCCGGACGGTGAGAGCCGAACCGTCCGCGGTCACCTGGTCGGTGCGATGGCGCATACGGTCCAGCCCACGCTGCCGCCAGGTGCGGGCGGCCTCCGAGCCGCGCAGCTCGGCCCCGGGCTCACGGTCGTTGTCCGTCATGGCCCGCCAGATATCGAGCACGGGTCCCGCCAGCTCCCTGCCACCCAGCGAGCGGAGCCGGCCGGTACGGGCATCGAAGACGCCCTCGCCGAAGGCGAGTTGATCCTCGGCCGGCTGGCTACTCGTCGGCGCCCGTCGCGACGGCAGGACCGCCGACTCCGGCTCTTCGGGCGGGGCGCCTTCGGCCACCCGTGCCTGGCCGAACGCGACTTCGTGCCCGGCCGGCGCCCAGCGGGTCGCCGCCGCGAGGACGGCCCGTACGGTGATCCAGGTCTCGCGGCCGGTGGGCGCGAGGCGGGGAAGGGCGCAGGTCGCCTCGCCCCCGGCAGGGATCACCGGGACCTCCAGCGGTCCGGAGTCCACCACGCCGTGTTCGGTGACCACGTCGTACAGGAAGCGCAGATCGGAGGTGTCGGCGAAGCGCAGCACACTGCGCACGGTGAGCGTGAGGGTGCCGGATCGCGGGGCGATCGTGAGGCGCAGCGGCTGGATGACCGCCTTGAGTTCCAGCAGGCCGGGGGTCGGGGTGCGGTCGGGGATCAGCAGTCCGTCGGCGATGTAGTTGCCGTCGTGGATCTCCTCGCCGAAATCACCCCCGTAGCCGAAGAACTCCTGGCCGTCGAGGGGATCGCGGGTCCGCAGGGACTGGTCGTTCCACTCCCACACCAGTCCGCCCATCAGCCGCTCATGGGTCTCGAACAGCCGCTGGTAGTCGGCAAGTCCACCGGGTCCGTTGCCCATGGCGTGCGCGTACTCACACATCAGATAGGGCTTCTCGGGGTGTTCCCCGCCGGACCCGATGTGCTCCACACCGGCGTGTTCGCGATAGGTCTGGCTGTAGATGTCGGCGCACTCGACGTCGCCCGAGTAATGGACCGGGCGGGACGGGTCCCGCCCCGAGATCCAGGCGCGCATCGCGTGCAGATTGCGCCCCTTGCCCGCTTCATTGCCCAGAGACCAGATCACCACACTGGGATGGTTCTTGTCGCGCTCCACCATGCGCCGCGCGCGGTCCAGATAGGCCGCCTCCCACGCCGGGTTGTCGCTGGGATTGCCGCGCCAGCCCGCCTCCAGGATGAAGCCGTGGGTCTCCAGATCGCATTCGTCGATGACGTACAGGCCGTACTCGTCACACAGGTCGAGGAAGTACGGATGCGGTGGATAGTGGCTGGTGCGTACCGCGTTGATGTTATGACGCTTCATCAGAACGACATCGTCGAGCATGTCCCGCTCCGTCAGCGCCCGGCCGCGGTCGGGGTGGAACTCATGGCGGTTGACGCCGTGGAGCTTCACCGGTCTGCCGTTGACGGTGAAGACATGGCCGTCGATCCGGACGGTGCGAAAGCCGATGCGCAGCGGCACCACGGTCCCCGCGGCGGTGAGCGATCCCTCGTACAGGCGCGGCAGTTCGGCGCTCCATGGCTCCACCCGGGGGAGGGTGACGCGCTCTCCCGCCGGGACATCGACACCGAGCTCGGGTACGCGTACGCGGGCGTCCACGGTGTCGGTGTCGACATCCACACACAGGACGCCCTCGCCCGTCGCGGACCGGTAGTCGGCGCGCACCCGGTAGTCGGTGATCGCGCCGGCGGGCCGCGTACACAGCGACACCTCCCGGAAGATGCCCGACAGCCACCAGGTGTCCTGGTCCTCCAGATAGGAGCCCGCGGACCACTGATGGACGAGGACGGCGAGTACGTTCTCCACGCCCGGCCGCAGCAGCCGGCCCACGTCGAACTCGGACGGCAGCCGGCTGCCACCGGCCGAACCGACCTCGGTGCCGTTCAGCCACACCGTGAAGAACGAGTCGACGCCCTCGAAGCGCAGCACCGACCGGTCCGGGTCCGGCCATGGCTCGGGCGGCCGGAATCGGTAGCGGTAGCAGCCGGTGGCGTTCTCCTGGGGGACATAGGGGGGATCGACGGGGAACGGATAGCGGATATTGGTGTAAACGGGGGCGCCGTAGCCGTGCAGCTGCCAGTGGGACGGGACGGGCAGCAGGTCCCAGGCCGTGTCGTCGAATGTCTCGGACCAGAAGGCGTCGGGAACGCGTGCCAGGTCCGGGGCCAACCGGAAGCGCCAGTCGCCGTTGAGGCTCAGACGCGGAGCGGAGCTGGGGAAGGCGGCACGGGCAGGCAGTGCGCCGGGCGGCGGGGCCGGATCGATATGCCGGGGGAGTGCGGGGGACATGGCGAGCTTCTCCTCAAGCGATCAGCTGCGTGTTGACCATGAAAATCCATTGGTTTGTCTTACGTCAATGCTTCGGGCGCGTAAAAATTAGTTGCTCCGAGAAGCGATACACATGCTTGCTGTGCAGCTCAACCAGCAGGAAGCGGTTTCTTTTCGGGCCCCTGCCTGCGGCTTCTCGCCGCGCGCGGCGTCCGAGTGGGCCACCGCGGGCTTTGGAAATTGGCAACTTAGTACTTTTGCAGTTGAGGGGGCGGGTGTTTGGATGACCGCTATGCGCGACATGGACGAGGCGAGAAAGCCGGTGCTCACCGACCGGGACCGGGAGGCTCTGCGCGCCTGGGCGCGAGGCGGTCCGGAACGGTCCGTTCGCGCGCGGATCGTGCTGGACGCCGAGGCGGGGCTCAGCGTCTCCGGCAGCGCGCGCGCCCTGGGTATCTCCCGCCCCACGGTGACCACATGGCGCAAGCGGTACGCCGCCGAGGGGCTGGCCGGTCTGGAGCACCGGCCGCGCAGTGGCCGCCCGCCACAGGTCGACGAGGCCGATCTCGTCGCCGCGACGCTCGCGGGACCGCCCGCCCCGGCCCGTACCTGGTCGGCCCGCGCACTCGCCGACCGCCTCGGTGTCTCGCACACCACCCTGGCCGGGGTGTGGCGGCGCTGGCAGGTCGGCCCCGGCGAAGGCAGTCTGCCGACCGTGCCCGTCGAGCCGGCCCTGCCCTGCGCGCGCGCCGAACTGCTCGGTGTGTGGGCGCGGGCCGACAGCGCGGTACTGGTCATCGGCGAGGCCCCCGCCCACGAGGGGCCCCGGGGCCGGGCGACCGACGCCGACGAACGGCGCTCGCGCCACGCCGCCCTCGCGGCGCAGCTCGACCGGGTGCGCGACATGGAACCGCTCCCGGCCGGTGCCTCCGTGCCGGGCGCGACCACCCACGCGGCGTCCGTGAACAGCGTTCCGGTGCCCCGTGATCAGGGCCCCGGCGCCCTGGTCGGCTCGACCGCCGCGCGTCACCCCGGCCGGGCGCTGCACATCGTCGCCTGGGACGACGAAGCCGCGGCGGACGGCGCGGCCCCGCACGGCCACCCGGGCCACGACGCTCTCCGTGCGGCCACCTGGCACCGGGCGGACTCCACCATGAGCTGGTCCGCCACGGCCTGTACGGTCGCCCTCGTCGAACTCGCCCAGTTCCCCGGCCGGTTCAGACCGGTCCTGCACGCGCTGACCGAGGCCGCGCGGGCGTACGCGGACGCGCCCGGCGACCGCGCCTTCAGCTGGCAGCGGTCGGAGACCCGCGCGGTGCTGCCCCCGCCCCGCCCCGCGCCGCGCGCCTTCAACCAGCTCGCGCTCGGCTCGTACAACGAGAAGCTGGTGATCGAGAACATCCGTGAGGCCGGGGCGCTCAGCCGGGTCGAGATCGCCGAGCAGACCGGGCTCACCCCCCAGGCGGTGTCCCGTATCACGCGCAATCTGCTGACCGCGGGGCTGCTCGCCGAGGACGGACGGCAGTCCGCGGGCGCCGGCAAACCGAGGGTGCCGCTGCGGCTGCGGCCCGACGCGGCCTCCGCCATCGGGGTCCATCTCGACCCCGAGATGATCAGCGTGGTGGCCGTCGACCTGTGCGGGGGCATCCTCGACCGGCGGCAGATGCGCCTGTTCGAGCGGCGCGATCCCGACTGGTGCCTGGAGCACATGACGCGGCTGGCCCTGGAGTCCGCCGCGGTGGCCCGTCAGGTGTCCCATGACCTGCTCGGGGTGGGGGTCGCCGTGCCGGGCCCGGTCGACGCGCGCGCCGGGATCGTCCTCGACCCGCCGCTCTTCGACGGCTGGGAACAGGTGGAGCTCAAAGCGGAGCTGGTCGAGCGGCTGGGCACGGCGGTGATCGTGGAGAAGGACGCCACCGCCGCGGCGATCGGCGAACGCTGGCTGGGCGCGGCCGACCGCGCCGGGGACTTCGTCTATCTCTACCTCGGCGCGGGCGCCGGCAGCGGTGCCTTCCTCAATGGCGATGTGTACCGCGGCACGACGGGCAACGCGGGCGAGATGGGCGAACTCTGCGCCATCAGAACCGGGTCGCTCACCGACGAGGGCGGTCCCCGCATGGTCGCGGAATGCGCGCCGATCTCGGCGGTCGTCGATCAGGCGAGGGCGGCGGGGCTGATGGTGCCACAGGGGGACGGCGCCTACGACTGGGTCTGCGAGGCCGCGGCGCGCGGTGACGACCGGGCCGTCACGGTGCTGGAGAACGTGGCCGGGACGGTGGCCCTCGGAGCCGTCGGCATCATCGACCTCCTCGACGTGGAACTGCTCGTCGTCGGCGGACCTGCCGTCCTGCCGTCCGTCGCCGACCTCTATCTGGGCCGGATCGCCGCCGCCGTCAACCGTTTCCCGGTCGCGCGGCGCGTGCGCGATGTGCATGTCGCCCAGTCACGCCCGAACCAGGCGGCGGCGGTCGGCGCCGCGTCCAGCGTCTTCCACTCGGCCTTCACCCCCCGTCTGGGCCCGCGTGGTCGTTCGGCGCGTGGAGCGTCAACTCACGGCTGAGCCGAAGCCATTGACGTATGGCAATCCAATGGATTTACATGGGCGGCCCCCCAACTCAAGGTTGCCTCATGCGCAGACGCCGGAATCTCGTCCTGAGACTGACCCTCGTCCTCTCCCTCCTGACAGCGGGACTGTGGTGGTCGGCGACCGCCCTGACCTCCACGGCCCAGGCCGCCGCGAACCCGACCGTGAAGAACCGGGTGTACGCCGGCTACCAGGGCTGGTTCAACGCGCCAGATGACGGCTCGCCGCTGAACGCGTGGCGGCACTGGGCCGGTTCACAACCCTCGCCGGGCAACCAGTCCTTCGAGCTCTATCCCGATATGAGCAAGTACCCGGCATCGGCCCGCTATGCCACCGGATACGCGCCGCTGGGCAATGGCCAGAGCCCCACACTCTTCTCGTCGTACCCGACCGCCGTGGTCGACCAGCACTTCGGCTGGATGAAGCAGTACGGCATCGACGGCGCCGCTCTCCAGCGTTTCGGCAGCGACATCTCCGATCCCGCCGCGCCGCGAGCGGTGAACCGGAACTCGATCGCCGGCAAGGCCCGAGACGCCGCCGAGAAGTACGGCCGCGGCTTCTACGTCGAGTACGACGTCAGCGGCCTGACCGACGCCAACCTCGAACAGGTCCTCATGCGCGACTGGACCGACGTCATCACCGGCACACTCCATCTCACCGACTCCCCGGCCTATGCCAAGGAGGGCGGCAAGCCCGTCGTCGAGCTGTGGGGCCTCGGCTTCCTCAACCGGCCGGGCACCGCCGCGCAGGCCGAGCGCGTGGTGAACTGGTTCAAGGACCAGGGCCTCTACGTCATCGGTGGTGTGCCGCGCGGCTGGCGCACCGACACGGACGCCAAGCCCGGATTCGCGCCGGTCTACCGGGCGTTCGACATGCTCTCGCCCTGGATGGTCGGCAGCACGGCCGACACCACTCCCCAGCTGACGGCCGACCGCGACGCGCTCAAGGCGACCGGCCAGGACTACCAGCCCGTCATCTATCCCGGCTTCGCCTGGTCCAACTGGAAGGACGGCCCGCGCAACGAGATCCCGCGCAGGAACGGCGACTACCTCTGGCAGCAGGCCGCCAACGTCCGCGAGGCCGGGGTCCCGCAGGCGTTCATCGCCATGTTCGACGAGTACGACGAGGGCACCGCGCTCGCGCCCGCCGCCGAGGACTCCTCGATGATCCCGGCCAACCAGTACTTCCAGACGAACAGTTCCGACGGGAAGTATGTGTCCTCGGACTTCTACCTGCGGCTCGCCGGCAAGGCGACCCGCATGATCACGGGCCAGGACCCACTGGTCACGCAGGTGCCGATCCCGCTGGCGACCGGCCCCACCTTCTTCCGTACCAGTGTGGAGAAGGACACCGACGCCACGCCGACCTGGACCGACACCCCGGTACCCGGTGGTACGTCGAAGGTGACAGGACCCGGTGGCAGCGGATCGCCCGTCCTCGGTGTGGTGACCGGCGAGGACCACCGGCTCGGACAGTCGGCCCTCCGGATCCAGGGGAGCTCGGCCACGACCGCGCACGCCTACGCCTACCTCCAGGCGTTCGACGTGGACATCCCGGTGACCGCGGCGACGAAGCTGTCGTACGAGTTCCTGCCGAAGGACGCGGGCGGCCGGAACGTAGCGGTCGACTTCGTGCTGACCGACGGCTCCACACTGCGTGACAGCGCCGCGACCACGACGGGCGGCACCGATATGCATCCGGCGGCGCCGAAGGGCACCGTCGGCGCCTGGACGAAGATCCAGAGCGATGTGGGTCCCGCGCTGGCGGGCAGGACGATCGACAAGATCCTGGTGGGCTTCGACCGCCAGGGGACGTCCGGCGGTTTCCACGCGTACATCGACGACCTCACGGTCTTCAACGGCTGAGGACGCGCCCAGCTCGGACGGGTGCCCCGCGCGCGGATCGCACGCGGGGCACCCGGGGGCGTTCGGCCGGCCGACGTCAGGCGACGACCTTGCCCTCGTGCAGCTTGCGGATGTCGTTCGCGTCGTAGCCGAGGTCCGCGAGAACCTCGTCGGTGTGCTCGCCGAGCAGCGGCGCACCCTTGATGTCGGGCTTGAAGCCGGAGAACTTGACCGGGCTGCCGACGGTCAGGTACGTGCCGCGCTCCTTCTGCTCGACCTCGACGATCGTGCCGCTCTTGCGCATGTCGGGGTCCTCGGCGAGCTCCTTCATGCTGAGCACGGGGGCGCAGGGCACCTCCCACTCGCGCAGGATGTCGACCGCCTCGTACTTGGTCTTGTCGGCCAGCCACTTCTCGATCTCGCCGAAGATCTCCATGATGCGCGGCTGGCGGGCCCGGGCGGACGTGTAGTCCGGGTCCTCGACCCACTCGGGGTGGCCGATGGCCTCAGCGGTGCGCTTCCAGTTCTGCTCCTGGATCGTGAAGTAGATGTAGGCGTTGGGGTCGGTCTCCCAGCCCTTGCACTTCAGGATCCAGCCCGGCTGACCGCCGCCGCCGGCGTTGCCGCCGCGGGGCACCGCGTCGCCGAACTCGCCGTGCGGGTACTGGGGGTACTCCTCCAGGTAGCCGATCTTCTCCAGACGCTGCTGGTCACGGAGCTTGACCCGGGTCAGGTTGAGTACGGCGTCCTGCATGGACACCGAGACCTTCTGCCCCAGACCGGTCGCGTTGCGCTGGATGATCGCGGTCAGCAGGCCGATCATCAGGTGCATACCGGTGTTGCTGTCGCCGAGGGCCGAGCCGCTGATGGTCGGCGGGCCGTCCCAGAAACCGGTGGTGGACGCGGCGCCACCGGCCGCCTGCGCGACATTCTCGTAGACCTTGAGGTCGTTCCACGAGGAGTCGTCGTTGAAGCCCTTGACCGAGCCGAAGATCAGCCGCGGGTTCAGCTCGTGGATGTGCTCCCAGCTGAGACCCATGCGGTCCATGGCGCCCGGCGCGAAGTTCTCGACCAGGATGTCGGACTCGCGGATCAGCTTCTCCATGACCTCCTTGCCCTCGGGGGTCTTGGTGTTGATGGCCAGCGAGCGCTTGTTGCTGTTCAGCATGGTGAAGTACAGGGCGTCGAGGTCGGGGATGTCCCGCAGCTGATTGCGGGTCACGTCGCCGCCCTGGGGGCGCTCGACCTTGATGACATCGGCGCCGAACCAGGCGAGCATCTGTGTACACGCGGGACCGGCCTGGACCCCGGTGAAGTCGATCACCTTGATTCCGGCGAGCGGCTTGTCACTCATGGTGGCTTCCTTCTCGTGAATGATCTCGGTACGGAGGGTGTGGTGTGCGGGGGAGTGCGGTGAGCCGGTCGCTCACTTCTTCGCCGGCGTGATGTTGCCGACGGTGATGCCCTTCGGGTTGAGGTGCGCGATATGGCCGCTCTCGGTGCCGGCCGACGGGTCGATCGCACAGTCGATGAGCGCCGGGCCGCCCGAGGCCAGCGCCTCGGTGAGAGCCGCGGTGACCTCGGCGGGGGTGGTCGCGCGGTAGCCCTTCCCGCCGAACGCCTCGATCATCTTGTCGTGGCGCGCCTGGAGCATCAGGGTCGTGGGGGACGGGTCGTTCTCCAGCGGGTTGACATCGTCGCCCCGGTAGACGCCGCCGTTGTTCATGATGACGGTGACGACCGGCAGCTTGTAGCGGCAGATCGTCTCCAGCTCCATGCCGCTGAACCCGAAGGCGCTGTCGCCCTCCACGGCCACCACCGGCTCGCCGCTCTCGACGGCGGCGGCGATCGCGTAGCCCATGCCGATGCCCATGACGCCCCACGTACCGCTGTCGAGACGGTGGCGCGGTACCTGCATGTCGATCACATTGCGCGCGATGTCCAGCGCGTTGGCACCCTCGTTGACGAGGTAGATCTCCGGGCGCTCGTGCAGGACGTCACGCACGGCCTTCAGCGCGCCCATGAACTGCATGGGGTGCGGGTCGGCCTTGAGGCGCTCCGCCATCTTGGCGACGTTCTGCGCCGAGCGCGCTCCCAGCTCCTCGCGCCAGGCGGCGGGGGCCGTGATCTGACCGGGCTTGGTCCGCTCGGCGAGCGCGTCGAGCACCGACTCGATGTCCCCCACGAGCGGGGCGGCGATGGGCTGGTTGCTGTCCAGCTCCTTGGGCTCGATGTCCACCTGGATGAACTTCGCGTCGGGGTTCCACTGCGGGGCCTCGCCATGGTTGAGCAGCCAGTTCAGGCGCGCGCCGACGAGCATCACGACGTCGGCCTTCTTCAGCGCCAGCGAACGGGCGGTGGCGGCGGACTGGGGGTGGTTGTCGGGCAGCAGACCCTTCGCCATCGACATCGGTACGTACGGGATACCGGTGGACTCGATGAAGTCCCGGATCTTCCCGTCCGCCTGCGCGTACGCGGCGCCCTTGCCCAGCACCACGAGGGGCCGCCGCGCACCCGCCAGGATCTCGACCGCGCGGTCCACCGCCTCGGGCGCGGGCAGCTGGCGCGGCGCGGGGTCGACGAGACGGCTCAGCGTCTTCGCCCCCTCCTCCGCGTCCATGATGGAGCCGAGCACCGCGGCGGGGATGTCGAGATACACACCGCCGGGACGGCCGGAGATCGCGGTGCGCAGCGCGCGGGCGATACCGCGGCCGATGTCCTCCACCCGGCTCACCCGGTACGCGGCCTTGACGAACGGCTGCGCGGCGGCGAGCTGGTCCATCTCCTCGTAGTCGCCCTGCTTGAGGTCGACGAGGTGGCGCTCGCTGGAGCCGGAGATCTGCACCATCGGGAAACAGTTCGTGGTGGCGTTGGCGAGCGCGACCAGCCCGTTGAGGAAGCCCGGCGCGGACACCGTCAGCGCCACGCCCGGCCGCTTCGTGAGGTATCCGGCAGCCGCCGCCGCGTGACCGGCGTTGCTCTCGTGACGGAAGCCGATGTAGCGGATGCCCCGCGCCTGTGCGAGGCGGGCCAGGTCGGTGATCGGGATGCCGACCACGCCGTAGATGGTGTCCACGTCGTTCAGCTTCAGCGAGTCGACGACCAGGTGATATCCGTCGGTGAGCTCGGCCTGAGTGTCGGCGGTCGCCGCGTTCTCCAGTGCGGAAGGGGCGGTCATGGTCCGAGATCCTCCTTGGGCAGTCATGCCTGATCGGCTTCTTGTCCCACCTTCCGCAGCACGCATCCGCACGTCCAAGACCTATCGGCGACCAGCCGATAAACAGCATTTATCGATCAAGGATCGCCGCATGTCAGAGGGGTGCCGATGGCTGCCATGACCCTCTTGATAGATCCTCGCTATCGGCTGTTCGCCAGCGAGTATTGGACGCCCGCCGCGTGCCCGCGCAAGCTCGCAGACGACAGCTTCATCGGACCTGGTGCGAGGAGGTGTGCACATGGCCGTTCCGACCGAGGCATCGGTGCGCGACACGGGCCTGTACCGGCCGCCGGCGCTCACCGGCCTCAGTGATCTCCTCGACCGGCACGCGCGCGAGCGCCCTCGTTCCCGCGCGCTCGTGGTCACCGGGGACCGCGTACCGCTGTCCTACGGCTCCCTCGCCGCCCTGACCGGTGACATGGCCGACCGGCTCCGCCGTACCGGGCTGCGCCGCGGTGAGGTGATCGGCCTCGTCTCCGCCAACACCGCCGAGTTCGTCGTCGCGCTGCTGGGCGCGGCACGGGCCGGACTGGTGGTCGCCCCCGTCGACCCCGCGCTGCCCGCCGCCCAGCTGACCGACCGGTTCGAAGCGCTGGGCGCGCGGGTGGTACTCCGCGGACCCGCCGCGGCCGGCACCGAGCCCGCCGCCCTGGGCGAGTTCCCGGCCTGGCCCCTGCGTGTGGACATCTCCCATGCCGGGACGGCGACGGTCACACTCGACACCGGCGCGGCTGCGCCGCGGCCCGCCCGGGGCGCGGCCGACGAGCTCTCCGAGCGCGACGCCCTCGTGCTGTTCACCGCCGGGACCACCGGCCGGGCCAAGATGGTCCCGCTCACCCACGCCAACGTGGCCGCCTCCGTACGGGACATCTGCGCCACCTACGAGCTGGGACCCGGCGACGCGACGGTCGCCGTGATGCCCTTCTTCCACGGTCATGGACTCGTCGCCGCGCTGCTCGCCTCCCTCGCCAGCGGCGGCTGCGTACTGCTGCCCGAGCGGGGACGTTTTACGGCGCACACGTTCTGGGACGATGTGCGCGCCGTGTCCGCCAGCTGGTTCACCGCCGTACCGACCATCCACGAGATCCTTCTCGACCGGTCGGCGACCGAGTACCCGGGCCCGCAAGCCGCGCCCCTGAAATTCGTACGCAGTTGCAGCGCGCCCCTCAACACGGCCACCCAGCGGGCGCTGGAGCGCACGTTCGGCGCGCCGCTGCTGTCCGCGTACGGGATGACCGAGTCCACCCACCAGACGACCAGCGAGCCGCTGCCCGAGCGGGGATATCTGAAGCAGGGTTCCGTCGGCGGGTCGACCGGAGTGCGTCTGCGGGTCGTCGACCCGCACGGCCGTACGTGCCCGGCCGGCACCCAGGGCGAGGTGTGGGTGAAAGGCCCCACCGTCACCCGCGGCTATCTCGGCGACCCGGAGGAGACGGCGCACAGCTTCACCGACGGGTGGCTGCACACCGGCGACCTGGGCACCCTGGACGTGGACGGCTATCTGTTCCTCACCGGGCACATCAAGAACCTCATCAACCGCGGCGGCGAGAAGATCTCGGCCGAGCATGTCGAGGACGTCCTCGCCGGATGCCCCGGTGTCGCCGAGGCGGCCGTCTTCCCGATCCCCGACGCGCACTACGGACAGCGGGTCGGCGCCGCCGTGGTGGTACGCGAGGGCGAGAACCTCGGGTCCGAGCACATCCTGCGGTACTGCCGCAACCGGCTGTCCGCCGTCGAGGTGCCCGACCGGCTCGATGTCGTCGCCACGCTTCCCCACACCGCCAAGGGCGGGCTCGACCGGCGGGCGGTGGCCGACCGGTACGCGCACTGACGGCGCGGGGACCTTCTGGAGCCGTCCGGCCCGCCCTATCGGACGTGGTGCTCGGGCTCGGTCGGCAGCGGCTGGTCGAAGAACGCGTCCAGCGACAGGCCCGTCGCCGCGTTCACGAACGCCCGCGCGGCGATCGAACCGGGCGTCGCCGCGTGGATCGCGACCGAGACCTGCGCCCTGGCGTCCGGCGCGACCAGACGGACGGCCCGGGTCCTGCCGATCACCGGCATCGCGCGCAGCCACGTGTGCGGCACGATGCTCGCCCACTCACCGACGCCCACATGCGCGTACAGCGAGGCGACCGAGTCCGTCTCCACCTGCGGGGTCACCACCACCCCGCCCTCCGCGAACACACTGTCGATGAGCTGACGGATCCTCATGTCGGGTGTCAGCAGCGCGAGTGGCAGCTGCGCGGCCTCCGCCCAGGTCATGGTGTGGGTCTGGGGCATCAGCTGGTCGCCGGAGGCGAGCAGTACGTACCGCTCCTGGTACAGCGGCACGACCTGGAGGCTCTCCCGGTCCTCGGGGGCGAAGTGCGAGATGGCGGCGTCCAGTTCGAACTCGCGCAGCTGGCGGTGGAGTGTCTTCGCCGACAGCCGGGAGCGTACCTGCACCTTCGCCAGCGGGTGCGCCCCGCAGAAGGCGGCCACGGGCAGCGCCAGGGTCGTCGACGCCGTGGGCTCCGTCCCCAGCCGCAGGGTGCCGGTGATGCCGGACTGTACGGCGGCCACCTCGGCCTTGAACGCGTCCTGCTCGGCGAGGATCCGCTTGGCCCACACGACGAGCCTTTCGCCCTCCGGGGTGAGGCCCTCGTAGTTGTGCCCCCGGTTGATCAGGGTGACGTTCAGCTCCCGCTCCAGCTTGGCGATCGCCGCCGAGAGCGCGGGCTGTGACACATAGCAGGCCTCCGCCGCCCGCGCGAAGTGCTTCTCCCTGGCCACGGCCACGAAATACTCCAGCTGACGGAACAGCATCAGCGACTCCTCCCTGCCGGCGGATCCCTGCTCGCGGATCCGCCGGTCCCGGCCCGCGGATCGCGACGGCACCGGGCCGTGACTTCTCCGGCTCCGGCGACGCCTTCACTCATCCTACTTATCAACTGTTCAATGACCGGTCCGGATGTCACGTCCGAATGCCGCCGGACTCCCCGCTCGCGGCGTACGAGCATCGTCGGCATGTCCTCGAACCCAACAGAGAAACGGACGATCATGAGCGCGGTTCTGCACGGCAAGGCGGCTTTCGTGACCGGCGGCAGCCGGGGCATCGGCGAGGCGGTGGCGATCAGGCTGGCCGAAGACGGAGCCGATGTCGCGCTGACCTATCAGCACAGCGCCGAGCGCGCGGCGGAGGTGGTGGACCGGATCAAGGCGCTGGGCCGCCGGGCCCTGGCGATACGTGCCGACAGTGCGGACGCGACGGCGGTACATGATGCCGTGGACCGGGCCGCCGCGGAGTTCGGACGGCTCGACATCCTGGTGAACAACGCGGGGACCGGCGCGATGGGTCCCGTCGAGGAGATGACGCTGGGGGATGTCGACCGCGTACTGGGCGTCAATGTACGGGCGCCGTTCCTCACGTCCCAGGCGGTGCTGCGGCACATGTCGGAGGGCGGGCGGATCGTCACCATCGGCAGCTGCATGGCCGAGCGGGCCGCCTTCCCCGGCGGGGCGCTGTACGCGATGAGCAAGACCGCTCTGACCGGCCTGACCAAGGCGCTCGCCCGTGAACTGGGCCCGAGGGGCATCACGGCCAATCTGATCCACCCCGGGCCCGTCGACACCGATATGAACCCCGCCGACGGCCCGGGAGCCGAGATGCAGCGCGGCTTCACGGCGCTCGGCCGCTACGGCCGGCCGTCGGAGATCGCCGCGACCGTCGCCCACCTCGCTGGTGACGGCGGTCGGTATGTCACCGGCGCCTCCATCGCCGTGGACGGCGGCTTCGCGGCCTGAAACCGCGGGTGAGAGGCCTCGGCGGGACCCGGATCACATACGCGCATGGCGCTCGATGTCCTCCCCGAACTCGGTGAGCGCCTGATCGGTGAGTGTGGGCCGGGTCTCGGCGATGGCCGCCAGGAAGTCGTCCGTACAGGCCGGCGCGCCCCGGCGGTCGAGGACCTCGCGTTCGAACGCGGCGTGGGCGCCCTTGCGGGCGGCGAACTCTATATCGGCGGGGGTGAACATCTCGCAGGCCGCGACCAGTTGGCCCAGCTCCACCCCGTCGGCGGCGGGGCCGAGATAGCGCCGCCAGATCGCCTCCCTGGCGACCGGGTCGGGCGGGCCGACCGGTATGACGTAGTCGAACCGGCCCGGGCGCAGAAACGCCG
The DNA here is from genome assembly GCF_040681655.1 of Streptomyces sp. NPDC051662. Classification (NCBI taxonomy): domain Bacteria; kingdom Bacillati; phylum Actinomycetota; class Actinomycetes; order Kitasatosporales; family Streptomycetaceae; genus Streptomyces; species Streptomyces sp. NPDC051662. The sequence continues at coordinate 208,981 of NZ_JBFAZD010000008.1, read as the reverse complement.
GATCGAGCGACCGGACGGAGTTGGTGGCGCAGATCAGCAGCCGCTCGTCATGGTCGCGGAAGCCGGGGATCAGCTTCAGCAGCTCGTTGGTGACCCCGTGACCGGGATCGACGGCCAGACCGGAGCGGGCGGCGGCGATCTCCTCGACCTCGTCGATGAACAGCAGTACGGTCTCCAGCTCGGCCAGATCCGCGAAAGCGTCGCGCAGCGAGGTGGCCAGGCCCCCGGCACCGGCCGCCGCGAGCCGGGAGGGGAAGAGCTCCACGAACGGCCACTCCAGCCGGGAGGCGACGGCCTTGGCGAAGCTGGTCTTGCCGGTGCCCGGCGGGCCGAAGAGGATGACCGCCTTCGGCGGCGTCACCCCGTACCGGTCGGCGAGCGCGGGTTCGGTCAGCGGCAGTACGATCCGCCGCTCGATGGTCTCCTTCTCCCGCTCCATCCCCGCGAGGGCGCTCCAGAGCCCCTGCGGCATGACCCGACCGCCGAGTTCGGCGAGCAGACCCGCGTCGCACGCGCCGAGATGCTCGATCTTCTCGTAGAAGACGAGTCCTTCGCGCGTCCGGTAGCCGGAGTTCTCCAGCGCGGTGTCTCCGGTGGCGCCCGGGGCGAGCAGCGCGCTGATCCGGCGTACGCCGTGGGTACGCAGGCGCCGCTCCAGCTCGGCGATGAGAGCGCTGCCGATCCCGCGGTGGCGCCACTTAGCGGCGAGCGCCACCAGCGTGATCCAGGCACGCTCGCCCTGGGTCTGCGCCACCGCCATACCCACGAGATCGTCCCCGACCACGGCGACCACGGCGGGCTCGCCGGTCCGGGCCGCGGCCATGACCTCGGAGACCGGGAAGACGGGCGGTGACTCGTCCTGCCGGTCCTGGTCCCAGATCTGGATCGCGCCGTCCAGATCGTCGTCGTGGAAGTCCCGCAATCGCCACGTCGGCATCATCCGCCACCTCACGGGCGGCCCGCCGCACGCCTCGGCGGCGCCCCGGTCATGTGCTTGCCGGACGGCAGCCTCGCTTCCGCCCCTCCTCATTCTCCGCGCCGATCGGACGCCCGTCGAACGGGAGCCTGGCGCCCGGAGCCTGTTCGCCGGCCCGTCCCGGTTCGGCGGATCCTCCGACTACTGCGGTACGGCTTCCGCCGTCAAGGTCAACTTTCGTGCTATCAACCGCGACCCGCCGGGTTGCGCGTGCAACGCTGCAGTGGGCAGAACCTAACGGGGGAAGACGGGGAGGGCCTTGCCCGCTCCGTCGCGTGTACGCACGGCAAGGGCGCCGGCTGCGGTCACCACACCGCCAGGCTGCCCATGGCCCGGCACGCGAACCGCAGGAGACCCTATGCACGCGTCAAGCCCGCTCCCCTCCCACTCCCACCGAGCGCTCTCCCCCCACCTCGACACCCGGGTCCCGGCCGGATCCTGGCGCATCCTCGTGGTCGACAGTGATGAACGGTCCGCGCGGGATCTGGCCCAGAGCCTTCAGCGCCACCGGCACGACGCCCGCGCGGTCACCACCGGGGCGGCCGCCCTCCGTGAGCACTCCGACGCCGATGTGGTGCTTCTCGATCTCGATCTTCCGGACATCGACGGGCTGGAGGTCTGCCGGTCCATCGCCACGACGAGCGACACCGCCGTCCTCGCGGTCACCGCGCACGGCAGCGAACTCGACCGTGTACTGGGCTTACAGGCGGGCGCGGACGACTATGTGGTCAAGCCGTACGGTTTCCGCGAGCTGCTGGCCCGCGTCGACGCCGTGATGCGCCGGGCCCGGCCGAAGCCCGCCGCCATGAGCACACGGGTGGGGCCGTTGTCCATCGAGCGGGCCACGCGGACGGTGGAGCTGCACGGCCGGGTCATCCCCCTCACGCGCAAGGAGTTCGACCTGCTGCACCTGCTCGCGTCCCCGCCGGGCGAGATTGTTCCGCGGCGGAGCATCCTCCAGCGCGTCTGGCACGACACCGACATGACGCGCAGTCGCACGATCGACACACACATCACCAGCCTGCGCAGAAAGCTCGGTTCGCCGGACTGGATACTCACAGTCCGGGGAGTCGGCTTCCGGCTGGGACAGGAGTGAACCGCGCCAGACACTCTTCCAGGAAGGCCAGGACCCGTAGGTGATAGCTCCGGGCCGCCCGCCCCAGGCTGATGTTGTGTCCGGCGCCCGCCAGGTGGTCCGTACGTACGAGAGGCGACGCCAGCCGCGCCGTCATGGCCGCCACCGTCTCCGTGTCGCACCGCCACCATCGTTCGTGTTCGGCGAAGGTGAGGCGCACCGGGACATGGACGGAGCGCGCCACCTCCGGATAGACCCGCGGCCAGTCCGCCATCTCCGCCGCCTCATTGCCGGGGATGGGCGCGACCAGCCGCTGTGCGAGCTGAAAGGTGCCGGGCGGATAGAGGGACAGCGGGCCCCAGTGCAGACCGCGGGTACGGCGGCCGTCGGTCCCGGTGAGGATCCCGGGGTCGACGGCCCAGCGATCGCTGATACCGGAGACATCCACTCCCAGCGGACCGTCACCGCCCCAGCCCGCCGCCGTGGACAGGGCGACCTTCCCGCCCAGCGAGTGGCCGACCAGGAAGAACCCCGCGCCCGGGGGATGGCGCCGCGCGAAGCCGCGCAGCGCCTGCCGTATCCGGGCCCCCTGCTCGTCGAGCCCGGCGCCCTCGGGGGCGCGCGTCGCCGAGCTTCCGTATCCGGGCCGGTCGAGCGCGAGAGCCGCGTACCCGCAGGACGCGGCGAGCGAGAGCAGTGAGGTGGCCGGATCGGCGCGCCCGTGGAAGTACCCCGCGCGCATGCCGCCGCCGTGCAGCGCGACCACCACGGCGCGTGGCGGGGACATGTCGGGAAGGGCCAGCAGCCCGGAGAGGGGGAGACCGCCCGCGTCCAGCTCGACGGCGTGGACGGGGTCACGCACCCGGTCGCCCGGGGCGGACGGGGTCAGGGACGGCGAGAGCTGGGTCATGGGTACTCCACATCGGTCGGCCCCGGCGCGGCTCCGTCACCGTCATCGGGAGAGCAGTTCCCGGGTCTTCTCGTCGAGCCGCCGGGCGTCGTGCACATCGAAGGACTTGTCCGCCAGGCTCATCCGCCGCCCTTCCACGAACGCGCTCACCGGTTCGGCGGGCGGGGCGTCCAGACACCTGACGATCGGTGCGATGCCCTCCTCCACCGATTTCGCCATCCTCTTCAGCATCTCGACATGGCGCCCGGTCGCCTCGTCGTACTCGCCGGAGAAGCTGGTGGAGACACCGCCGGGGTTGAACAGCACATAGCGCGTACGGTCATTGGCGCCGTATCGGTCCGCGAAGGCCACCCCGAGCAGGTCGTTGGCCTTGCCGCCCTGCATCTGCGCCGCGAGTCCGTCGTAGTCCCGCTTCAGCTGGAGGTCCTGCCAGTGGATCTCACCCGTCGGTGAACCCGGTCCCGCCACATTCATGATGACCGGCAGCGGGGCCTTCTCCAGCAGATCGCGCAGACCGTGGCTGAGCAGGAACCGGCTCAAGTAGAAGAGCGCGAGGGTGCTTTCGTGTCCCTCCACCGTCTCCCGCCGCCGGGAAAGGAAGTGCCGCGCGCACAGCACCAGGGCGTCCACGGCGGGGAACTCCTCCGTGATCCACCGGATGACCCGCTCGTTCTCACTGATCAGACTCAGATCGGCCTGGAGGAAGTGGGCCCGGCCGCCCGCACCGATGCCGTCGGCGGTGGCCAGGAAGGATTCCCCCTTCTTCTGGTCGCGTCCGATGATGACGACGGTGTCGCCCCGCCGCAGACAGGTGAGCGCGATGCCCTTCCCCATCCCGTCGGTACCGCCCTGAACCACGATGTGCTTCACCAGGATCCTCCACGTACTCGTCGCCGGACGCGGCGCCGCGTCGGATTCAACTTAGAGATCCCGGGGGGAACTTCGCAACCCGAGCAGACACTTTCTTGAACCAGGTGGTTCATATTTGCAGTCTGGTCGGTAGGTCCGGCCATGGCGGCGACGGTGCCCGGCGCACCTCACGTGGCCAGCCCCGCGAGCAACGCCGGGCCCGGCGGGTTACGGTCACCCGCGCCCGCCGGGCCCGGTGGTTTACGGTCACCCGCGCCGCCCGAGCCGCCCGCGACCTCACGGGGCGACGCGCGCCGGTCCACCCGTCCCCGCTCGCACAGCACCAGCCGGGACAGGACGGGAACGGTGAAGGTCAGTCCCTCGCGGCACTCCTCGATCTCCATGGAGTGGGACGCGACGAGCGACTCCACCAGGCGGTTGAACTCGCCGGTCCACCGGCCGGAGAGCTCCATGGCCCGCAGCAGCTCGTGCTCCCGTACCGGCCGGGGAAGCCGGCACAGCAGGGACAGCAGCTCCCGTTCGGCCGTCGGCAGCCGTTGGTGCGCGGTACCGACGCGGCGGAGGGAGTCCTGCTCGGGCCCCCGGAGAACCGCCAGCCGCCGGCCCTCGTCCCGCGCTCGGTACAGCAGATCGCGTACGAGCAGATCCGTGCGGCCCGCGAGCCGTTCGCCCAACGCCCTTACCGCGAGCGGCAGTCCGTCGTACAGCCGGACCAGCTCCGCCGCCTGGGGGCGCTCCCAGGCGATGCGCCGCGCGCCCGCGGCGCTACCGAGCAGCGCCACCCCCTCGTCCTCGGTCATCCCCTTCAGCTCCACCCGGGTGACGGCACCGGGCAGCCCCTCAAGGCGCCAGCGGGAGGTGACGACCACCGCGCAGTCCGGACTGCTGGGCAGCAGCGGTATCACCTGTTCGGGGGAGCCGGCGTCGTCGAGGACCACCAGCATCCGGCGCTCCGAGGTCCAGCTGCGGAAGAGCCTGGCCAAGTCCTCGACCGCCGGCGGAAGGTGCCGGTCCGGATGTCCCGATGACAGCAGCAGTGAGGTCAGGGCCTCCCGGCTGGAGACCGGAGTGCCGTCGGGGCGGTGCAGGGTCGCGAAGAGCTGGCCGCCCGGATAGTCGCGGCGCAGTTGGTGGGACGCCTCCACGGCCGTCACCGTCTTGCCGGTTCCGACGCCTCCCGTCACCACGACGACACGCACCGCAGGCAGACCGCCCGCCGCCGCGCCGGAGGGGCGGCCCGCCTTGACGATCGCCGCCACCTGCCGGTTCGGACCGATGAAGTCGGCGCTGCGCGGCGGGAGTTCGGCCGGGATCACCGCGCGTACCGTCTCGTCGGCCGCGCCCGCCGCCGTCCGGCGCTCGGGCTGGGGGACATCCTCCAGTACGCCCTGCTGGAGGTCCCGCACCTCCGCCGAGGGCTCCAGACCGAGTTCACCGACCATCGCCGCGCGGAGCCGCTGATAGGCGTCGAGGGCCACCTGCCGGTGCCCCGAGCGCGCCGCGGCACGCATCAGCTGGCTGGTGAGCACCTCGTTGAGGGGATGGTCGAGCGTCAGCCCTTTCAGCTCGCTGAGCAGTTCGCGATGGATCCCCAGCCCCATGTCGGCCTCGATCCGCTGCTCCAGGGCCGCCATCCGGAGATCCTCCAGCCTGGCCTGCTGGGCCGAGAGCAGCGCACCGGTCGCCGTGCCCGAGAAGGCCGGTCCCCGCCACAGCGCGAGGGCCTCGCGGAAGGCGTCCGAGGCAGGACCCGGGCGCCCCTCGCTCAGCGCGGCCCGGCCCAGGGCGGAGAGCTCCTGGAAGCGCCACAGGTCCAACTGCCCCGTGCCGACCCGGATCCGGTATCCGCGCGGCTCGGTCCGCACCCATGGTCCGCCCCCCGCGCCCTCTCTCAGCGCCTTGCGTATGTGGTAGATGTACGTCTGCACCGTCTTCCGCGCGAGCTTCGGGGGAGTGTCGTCCCACAGCTCCTCCACCAGACTCTCCAGCGGAACCACCTGGTTGGCATGGACGAGCAGCAGCGAGAGCACCTGACGGCTCATCGGCGAGGCGGGCTCGCACGGGCCCCGCTCCCCGCGTACCTCCACCGGTCCGAGAATGGAAAAGAGCATGAACTCCCCCGTCTGAGTGTGCAGTTACCACTTGTGGCTTCTGAGGTCGCCGCAGCGCGCCGGCTCGTACCGGCTCGTACCGAGAGAACGGTCGGGCTTCATCAACGGGTTCGGGCGGACGGCGCTACTGTGAGGACACGCTCTGGCCGAGGGGACGCGCGAAGGTGAGACGGTGGGTGTACCGCGCGCCCGCGTCGCCGCCGCCCGCCGCCTCCAGCAGCGGCTGGATCACCTCGTCGATGTGTTCGGCGGCCTCCTTCTCGGACGCCCACTCCGAGAGGACGAGCACACTGCCGTCGTCCAGACCCACATGGAAGTTGGCGGCGATCGCGCCGGGGTACGCCCGTTCCTCCCCCTCCGCCTTCTCCTCGGCGGCCAGCAGACCGTCGATCCACTGCCGCCCGGCCTCCACACCGGCCATCGGGAAGACCGCGGCCGGGAAACACTCGGGCACCGGGGCCGGATCGGTGATGGCGCCCCCGCGCACGACGCGGTAGAGCTGGAACGGCGCGGCCCCCCGGGAGCGGGCACCGGCGACACCCCAGTCCGGCTTCCCGCGTGAGACGCTGCCCTCCCGCCGCAGCGATTCCCGTAGCGCCGCACGGGACAGCCACTGGGCGTAGGTCAGTACGGAGTTGCCGTCCGTGCTCGTGTAGCAGCTGGCGGAGACCAGCTCGGCGGGCCATTCGGCGGACCGCCAGTGCGCGGCGATCGCTTCTGCCACCGCGCGCTGCCGCTCGGCGCCCTCGGCGGTGATCACCTCGACGAGCGCGGCATCGACATCGTCGCGGTCGATCAGCGGCAGGGCATCGGTACGCTGAGACATACTCAACTCCTTGTCAGGAACGAGGCGAAGGTGCCGCGGATTCCATTCTCGGCGGCACGCCGGTCATTTCCAACGGCGTTGGATGAAGGGTTGGACGAGAAAGAACAAGTTTCCGCAGAACTCTCCGGGTAAATGTAAATTCGACGTCAGGAGATCCGCAGCGAGTTCACAGCGGAACCGGACGCGCGCGCACCGATGCTCCGGTGGAGGTGGTAACGCCTGAACCCGATGGGCCGTACCCCCGGGACATCGCCGCTGACCCGCAGGGTCTTCTCCCGCGTCCCGCTGTCGAGGAACGCGAGATGCGCCCCGACCGAGGTCCACTCCGCGTAGTTGAGCACACGAGAGGCGTCCACACTGGTGTGGAAGTTCGCGGAGAGCATGCCGGGCGGCTGCTCGGCCGGTGCTACGTCGAGCACGTCGACCAGCGAGTTCATGACCTGGTCCTGCCGCTCGGCGCCGTCGACATCGAATGTCGCGATGACCACGCATCCGGGAACGCCGGACACACCGGGCGGCACCACGCTCCTGCGCGGCCGGTATTCGACCGCTCCCGCCCCGGCAGGCCCCCGCAGGGAACGCGCGAACGGCCGATAGGAATCGCCGTCGGCGCACTGCGCATAGGTGAGCACGGTGTCCTTCTCCGAGCTGAGAAAGCAACTGAAAGAGAGAATTCCGGCCGGCCACGGAGCACCGCTCCACTCGGCGACGTTCTGTTCCAGTACGGTCAGCGCCTCCTTCTCGCTCCGTACGTACCGTTGACCGACGAAAACGGACTCCACGTCGGTACGCCGGAGATCCGGCCCGGCCAGGGAAATCGGCTCAGTCATTTCCGCTCCCATTCATCCGCGTCCTTCCCGTACTTGTCGCTGGTGATCTCCGCCGCAACCCTTCCCTGAGGGTGGAGTCGGGCGCGTGGTGCGGTGAACGCCGTCAGCAGACCCACCGCGCTGATGGAGGTGATGAGTGCCAGGGCGGGCCGATAGCCCGCGTACTCCGTCAGCAGCAGCGCGACCAGGGGGAGCGTCACCACACCTCCCAGCTGGACGCCCGTCTGGTAGAGGGGCACAGCCGAAGCCCGCTCGGCGGCCGGGATCCCCGCTGTGGCCTGTATGTTCAGCGCCGTGAAGGAGAGCACGAACCCCGCCTCCACCAGCACCAGTGCCGGCAGCACCGCCGACCAGTACGCCTCCGCCGGCGCGCGCCAGAGGAAGTAGGCGCAGCCGAGGAACGGCGCGAGCGCGCCCAGGGCTATCAGCGGGCCGGTGCCCCAGCGGGCGACCAGCCGCCCCGCGAAGGGAACGGTCGCCATCAAGGGCACACACGCCGGGAGCAGCCCCAGCGCACACTGCCAGGGGGACCAGCCCAGGCGCTGCTGGAGCTGAAAGGTGATCAGCAGCAGCAGACCGGCATAGGTGCCGTTGAGGGTGGCCGCGCCGACCGCCGACCGCAGCAGCCGGCCGTCCCGGAGCAGTGCCGGGTCCAGCCGCGGTGTTCGTCCTCCGGCGCCGGCGTCGTGCGGAATGATCCGGGTGGCGAAGAGCAGCAGGGCGAGGGCGATCGGCGCGGGAAACAGGAGAGTCCAGCGCCAGCTCGATTCCAGGAGCGCCGCGGAGAGCAGCAGCCCCGCGGTGAACCCGGTGGCGCCGAACATGGAGTAGACGGAGACCGCCTTGCGCTGCCGCGGTCCGTCGTGGAAGGCCGTGCTGATGATGGCGAGTCCGGTGGGGGCGGTCAGCGCGGCGCAGCAGCCCTTGACCACCCGGGTCGCGATGAGCAGCGACTCGCTGTCGGTCACCCCGCCGACCACCGAGGCGAGGGTGAAGACGGCCATCGCGCCCAGATACGCGCGACGACGGCCGCACAGCGCGGCGATCCTGTTCCCCAGGAGCAGCAGGGCCCCGAACCCGAGGGCGAAGCCACTCATCAACCACTGGACCGCCGGCAGGGACATGTCCATGGCCTCGCCGATGGTGGGCAGGGCCACCAGCACCACGGACACCTCGACGGCGTCCAGGAGCATATTGCCCGACAGGACGCACAGCAGGCCCCACTGCCGGGCACCCCACGGCGCGGAGTCCGCCGCGCCGGGGGTGTTGGCCGTACCGTTCGCTGTCATCTTCCCCGGCCCGTCACCACGCTGTCGGTGTGAGTCCGTCACCACGCCAGCCGCTGACCGGTGGCGGAGCCGTCCTCGCCCAGGAAGACGGCCGTCGGGCCGTCGTCGCCGAGGGTCGCCAGCAGCACGGGGATACGCGCCCCCTGCTCCGGTGTCAGATGACCCCGGTGCCCGTTGAGATCGGTCGAACAGAAGCCGGGGGAAACGGCGTTGACGAGGATCCGCTCCGGGCGCAACTCGTTGGCGTAGGTGATGGTGACGGCGTTCAGCGCGGCCTTCGAGGTGCCGTAGTCCAGCACGGCCGGGTACGTCCCTTTCGGGAACTCCCCGGTGGGGTCGTCCAGCGCAGCCGCGTGGGTCAGGGATCCGACCACACTGCTGACATTGACGATGCGGGCGGCGCTGGAGCGGCGCAGCAGTGGCAGCATCGCGTTGGTGACGGAGATGACACCGAAGACATTGGTCTCATAGGTGCGGCGCACCACACTGGCCGGCGTCCGGCTGGGCGCGCCCACCGGCGCGCCGGTCCCGGCGTTGTTGACCAGGGCGTCCAGCCGGTCCGTCTCCTCCTCGATGCGTTTGGCGGCGAGCGCCACCGAGGACTCGTCCGTGACATCGAGTTGTACGAAGTGGACATCGAGTCCCTCGGCCCGCAGCTCGCGCTCGGCCTTCCTGCCGCGCTCCACGTCCCGGGCGCCCAGATAGACACGCTGGCCCAGCTCGCCGAGGCGCCGGACGACGGCGCGCCCGATTCCCTTGTTGGCGCCGGTGACAAGCGTGATACGGGGGCTGTCGGAGGTCATGCTTCGCTTCCTCTCTCGCGGTGTGCGGACGGCCCGGTCATCCGAGGAGCGTCCCGCCGCTGGCGTCGATGAACGAACCGGTGATCCAGCGGGCCTCGTCGGTGGCCAGGAAGGTCACCACGTCGGCGACATCACCCACGTCCGCCACCCGCTTGAAGGCGGAGACCCGCGCCATCTGCTCCACGGCCTCGGGGATGTCGAAGACCGGTCCGCCGTTGTCGGTGATCCCCGGCGCCACACTGTTGACGGTGATCCCGCGCGGTGCCAGATGCTTCGCCAGATGCAGCGAGATCTGCTCGATGGCCCCCTTGGTCATCGAATAGGCCACCTGCTCGGGGACCGCGGTCCGGGTGAGCGCGGAGGAGATATTGATGACGCGCCCCCCGTCGGGCATGTTCCGCAGGGCCCGCTGGATGATGAGGTACGGAGCCCTGGCGTTCACCGCGAAGTACCGGTCGAGCTGTTCCGGGGTGACGTCCTCGGGGCTGATCCCCTCCGAGCCCGTGACCGCCGCGTTGTTCACCACGATGTCGAGCGCGGTGTCCCCGGTCCGCTCCTTCAGCCCCTGCTCCAGGCCGAGGAAGAGTTCGTGCACATCGCCGGGGACACCGAGTTCGGCGCGGACCGGGAAGGCCCGGCCACCCTCCTTCTCGATCAGTGCGACGGTCTCCCGCGCCGCGTCGTCGTTGGTGGCGTAGTGCACGGCGACCAGGGCGCCTTCGCGGGCCAGCCGTACCGCGGTGGCGCGTCCGATGCCCCGGCTGGAGCCGGTGACCAGCGCCGTCCTGCCAGTGAGCCTGTCCATGGTGGAACTCCCGTGTGCTGAGAGGGGTCGAGTGGTGTCCGCCGCGGGCGGCGGTGCCGGCCGGTCCAGGCCGCTGATCATCCGGGCGAGATGGCGACGGACCACGTCCATACCGAGGAGTTCGCCGCACACCTCCCGGACGCCGTCCACCTCAGGCCCGCCGAACAGCAACAGCGCCTGGGCCTGGATGTTCGTCAGAGTGCGGGCGCCCACGGCGTGGCGCTCGGTGTGGTAGTCGTCCAGGTCACCGTCGGAGGTCCCGCCGGTGATCCGGGCCACGAGGACGCGGCCGAGGCCGGCCGCGTCCTGGAGTCCGAGGTTCAGTGCCTGTCCGCCGACGGGCATCTGGACATGGGCCGCGTCCCCCGCCAGCAGGACCCGGCCCCGGCGGTACTCACGCACCTGACGGCGGGTGTTGTCGAAGCTGTTGAGCCAGACCGCCGTGCCACCGCTGATGTCCTCGCCCGTCACCCGGGCCCACGCCGTCGCGACCTCGGCGAACTCCGGCTCGCGTGTGCGCGGCCCGGGGGTACGGGTCCGGTCGTGCACCATGAGCCGGGTGGTCCCGTCGCCGCGTCGCTGGGCGGTGGCGGTGCCGTGCGCGTACCGCTTCAGACGCCGGCCGGGTATGTCGATGTCCAGCACGTCGGCCCGGAGCATCTCCCGGGTGGCGTCGTCGCCCGTCATCTCGAAGCCCGCGAGCTGCCGTACGGTGCTCCGCTCCCCGTCGCATCCCACCAGATAGGCGGCCGTGAAGCGGTGGGACCTGCCGCCCGGGCCGAACGCCACCACCTCCACCCGGTCGTGGTGCCGCGTCAGTCCGGTGACCACATGGCCCCGGCGTACCACGGCGCCCCGCTCCCTGGCCCACTCCTCCAGAACGGGTTCGAGGCGGCTCTGCAGGCACTCCCACTGACCGGCGTACGGATGCCCGGGGTCCGCCTCGGCGAGATCGAGCGGGATCCCGCCGAAATGGCCGCGTCCGCCGGCCGGCAGGTCCCCCAGCCGGTCGAGGATGCCCCGCTCGGCGAAGATCTGCATGGTTCGGGAGTGGAGGACCGAGGCCCGGGATTCGGCGGTCGGCTCGGACAACTGCTCCAGTACGACGGCCCTGGCGCCGCCGGCGCTCACCTCACCCGCGAGCAGCAGCCCCACGGGACCGGCACCGACGACAAGGACATCGGCGTCCGCTGGGTCGCCCATCCCTCAGCGCCGCGCTTCCGCGAAGGACTTGGCGTGTCCCAGGGTCGCCCGGCTGTTGGCGCCCAGCGCCTCGCGCAAGAAGGTGCGGGCCTGCGGGACACCGGCGTCAGGACCGAGGACCCGTGCGATCGTGTCGGTGTTGATGACCACGGTGTGCTGGGAGGTCACGGTGGTGACACCGTCTTTCTCCTCGTCGAACCGCCAGTAGCCGGTGTGCAGTGTCATCAGAGCGGGCAGTGTGGTCTGCTTGTAGGCGATCCCGTGGTGCGGGAAGCAGACCCTGACCGACTCCGTGGTGTGCGTGGAGCCGTCCTTCGCCACCGTGTCCATGCGCAGGGTCTGGACACCGGGCTCCTTCTCGGTCAGCGAGACGCTGGAGACATGCGGCAGCCGCTCGGTCCACAGCTGGGCCTCGTTGATGAAGTCGTACGCGTCCTTGGCCGAGCCATTGATCCGCACGTTGTCCTCGAAGGACAGCGTCAGCTCCGCGGAGTGGGTGGCGCGCTCCACATTCGCCTTGAGCGACGCGAGTTCGGAACGGCTGTTGCGCTCCACGGCCTCGTCGATCCACGCGAGGCCCGCCGGATCGTCATCGATGGCGCGATAGGAGTGCAGCAGCCGCAGCCGGCACTCCGCGCCCCGCGGCTCGATGATCCACGTACCGCTCATCTCGGCCACGGGGGGCGCGGAGACCTCCTGACTGAAGGTGATACGCAGGCCCACCGGGTCCAGCCGGCGGCGTGATGTCCAGTTCTTGGCCTCGCCGTTGGCCGTGGCCCAGATCCGGATGCGCTCGTCGTCACCGTTCTTCTCCACGTAGTCGACGTACACCGACGGCGGGAAGATCCTGGGCCAGTTCGGCACCTCCGCGAGGAGGCGGTAGACCTCCGGGGCGGGGGCGGACACGGTGATCTCGTGCTCGACTTCGCGGGGCGCCTGCTCGGTCATCTTCATCTCCTTGGCAGTGGTGGGTATGTCGGGATACGGCCGGGGCGCCTCGGCCCGGCCGCGGCGTTGGAGCGGGGCCGGGTCAGAAGTTGCCCAGACCGCCACAGACATTGAGTGCCTGCGCGGTGATCGACGCCGCGGTGTCGGAGGACAGATAGCCGACCAGACCGGCGACCTCCTCGGCGGTGGAGTAGCGGCCGAGCGGGATCTTCGCCGTGAACTTCGCCAGGATCTGCTCCTCGCTCGCCTCGTACGCGGCGGCGTAGCCCTGGCGCACACGCTGCGCCATCGGGGTCTCCACATACCCGGGGCACACCGCGTTGACGGTGATGCCGGTCGGCGCCAGCTCATTGCCGAGCGCCTTGGTGAAGCCGACGACACCGTGCTTGGACGCGGAGTAGGGCGCGCCCAGCACCACACCCTGTTTGCCGGCCGTGGAAGCGATGTTGATGATGCGCCCCCGGGGCTTGTCGCGCATTCCACCGGTGGTCAGCACCTCGCGTGTCACGAGGAAGACGCTGTTCAGGTTGGTGTTGATGACGTCGAACCACAGCTCGTCGGCGATGTCGGCGGTGACCCCGCCGCCACTGCGGCCCGCGTTGTTCACCAGGATGTCGATCGGACCGAAGCGGCCGACGGCCGCCCGGACCAGCTCCTGGATGTCCTCCTTCGAGCCCACGTCCGCGGCCCTGCCGTCCACCTCCAGGCCCTCGCCCTGGAGTTCCTTGACTGTGCGGGTCACGGCGTCCTCGGTGCGCGCGCACACGAAGACCCGATGGCCCTGTCCGGCCAGCAACCGGGTGACGGCGAGTCCGATACCACTGGTGGCACCGGTCACGAGCGCGACCTTGGACATGTCCTGCGTCATGGTGTGTCTCCTGGAATCGGGGTGGCGGGAAGCGGCTCAGACGGCCTGAGCCGTGGTCAGCTGCTGGTTGACGAGAGCGATCAGCGCACGAGGGGTGCGGGCGTCGGCGAAGAGCTCCTCGTCGAGGCTGATCCCGTACTCCCGCTCGATCCGGCCGGCGGTCTCCAGCATCGCCAGGGACTCGTAACCCAGCGCGTCGAACTCCGCGTCGAGGATGTCTCCGTCGAGGTCGACGCCCTCGTCGGCGCCGGCGCCCTCGCGCAGGATGGACTTGAGGTCGTCGATGGTGAACGTGGTCACGGGCATGAGGGGTCCTTCCTCGTCACGCATGGGCAGAGGGAGCCTGTCGGTGTCTTCGGGTTCCGGGTGGCGGGCTCAGTCCCGGTGTGCCCGCACCACCACCGCGGAGTTGAATCCGCCGTAGCCGCGGGCGAGTACCAGCGCGGCACGCACGGGCGTCTCGCGCGTCGTCCCGGTCACCAGATCGATGTCGTAGTGGCAGGAGAGCGAGGAGTTGGTGGTCGGCGGGATCACACCGTCCCTGATGCTGAGGCAGGCGGTGGCCACATCCAGCGGGGCCGCGCCCGAATACAGCCGTCCGGTCATGGTCTTGGGCGCGGTGACAGGCACCGCCCGGGGGCCGAAGACCTTGGTGATCGCCTCGGCCTCGACCCGGTCGAGTTCGGGCACCGCCGCCGCGTCCGCGAACACCACGTCCACCTCGTCGGGCGCCGTACCCGCGTCGGACAGCGCCTGTTCGACGGCTCGTCGCAGCCCCGGACCGCGGTCGCTGCCCGGCGCGGGGTCGAAGGTGGAGGCATGGCCGGCGATCTCGCCGTAGATCTGCCGTGCCCCGCGGGCGCGGGCGTAGTCGGCGTCCTCCAGGATGAGCAGCGCTCCGCCCTCTCCCGGCACATGACCCGCGGCGCCGTCGTCGAAGGGCACATACGCCCGCCCGGGGTCGGTGGCGTGGCTGAGCCGGTCGCTCGCGAGCTGGGCCACCCAGCCCCACGGGCAGATCGAGGCGTCGACGGCCCCGGAGACGATCAGTGGGGTGCCCTTACGGATCTGCCGACGGGCCTGCGCCAGCGCGTCCAGACCGCCGGCCTGGTCGCTGACGACGACCCCGCTGGGACCGCGCATACCGTTGCGGATGGAGATCTGGCCGCTGTTGACCGCGTAGAACCACGCGAAGGACTGGTACGCGCTCACATAGCGACCGCCCTTGCTCCACAGCGCCTGTAGTTCCCGTTGGCCGAACTCGAAGCCGCCGGAGTGGCTGGCCGTGATCACCCCCATGTCGTACTCGGGCAGTGTGTCCGGTACGACCCCCGCGTCCGCCAGCGCCCAGTCGGCGCTGACCAGCGCGATCCTGGTCATCCGGTCGGTCTGCGGCAGCAGTCTGCTGGGCAGATGGTCCTCGGCGACGAACCCCGCTATCTCACCGGCCAGTTGAGCCGGATAGGACGTGGGATCGAACCGGGCGACCCGGCCGATGCCGCCCCGGCCCGCCAGCACGGCCGACCAGTAGGGCTCCAGACCCAGACCGTTGGGCGCCGCCACACCGAGTCCGGTCACCACCGCGGTGGCGTTCACCGTTTCCTCCTGTCGGGCCGGGCCAGCACCACCGCGCTCTGGAAGCCGCCGAAACCACTGCCCACCGACAGCACGGTGTCCGTACGCCGCTCCCTGGCGGTGAGGGGTGTGTAGTCCAGATCGCACTCCGGGTCCGGGGTGTGGAGATTGGCCGTGGGCGGAATGACGTGGTGTTCCATGGCCAGTGCGGAGGCGGCGAGTTCGATGGAGCCGACGGCGCCGAGCGAGTGACCGACCATGGACTTGATGGAGCTGACCGGGGTGCGGTACGCCGCCTCGCCCAGGCTCAGCTTGAAGGCCGCGGTCTCATGGCGGTCGTTCTGCTTGGTGCCCGAGCCATGCGCGTTGATGTAGTCGATGTCCTCCGGGTTGACGCGGGCCTCCGCCATGGCGACGCGGATCGCCTCCGCCATCTCCCTGCCGTCGGGGCGCAGTCCGGTCATGTGGAAGGCGTTGGAGCGCGTCGCGTAGCCGGCCACCTCCGCGTAGACATGGGCGCCGCGCCGCCGGGCGCTCTCCCCGTCCTCCAGGACGAAGACGGCGGCGCCCTCGCCCAGCACGAAGCCGTTGCGGCTCGCGTCGAAGGGCCGCGAGGCGCCTGCGGGATCGTCGTTGCGCGGTGTGGTCGCCTTGATCGCGTCGAAGCAGGCCACGGTGATCGGTGAGATCGGCGCCTCGGTGGCACCGGCGATCATGACGTCCGCCGCGCCCTCCCTGATCACCTCGGTGGCATAGCCGACCGCGTCAAGACCCGATGTGCACCCCGTGGAGACGACCGCGGCCGGCCCCTCGGCGCCCACCGCGCGGGCCACCTCGGCGGCGAAGGAGCTGGGGACCATGTAGTTGTACAGATGCGGTACGGCGTACTCATGGTCGACCAACTCCCGTCGGCCGCCGTCGCTGACCGTCCGGTACTCCTCGTCGAGACCCATGGTGGCGCCCACGGCACTGCCGATGGTCACCCCCATGCGGCCCGGATCCAGTGTGTGGAAGGCCAGCCCGCTGTCGGCCGCCGCCTCGCGGGCCGTGACCACCGCGAGCTGCGCCGCGCGGTCCATGCGCCGGATCTCCTGGGGGCCGAGACCGCACGCCTCGGCGTCGAAGTCCACTTCCGCGGCGACCTGGGAGCGGAAAGGGGAGGGATCGAAGAGCGAGATCCGCCGGGTGGCCGTACGTCCGTCGGTGAGGAGCTGCCAGAACCCCTTCGTCCCCGCTCCGCCCGGTGCCGTGACGCCGATTCCGGTGACGACGACCTCGCGGCCGTGGGCGGCACTCACTCCGCGCTCCAGTGGTAGAAGCGCCGCGCCATCGCGTCGGCGGGGGAGCGCCAGGTGGCCGGGTCGTACGCGTCGATGAACGGCTTGAGGTCCTGGCTGATCCCGACGAACCGCGGGTCCGCCTTGGCCTGTTCGATGCGTTCGTCGCCGTTCTCGCCGTCGAAGTCCTGCAGATGGAAGTAGAGCCCGCGGTACGAGAAGAGCTCGCGCCTGCGCGTTCCCATCAGCTCCGGCATCTCCGTACCGTCGAAGGCGGAGAAGAGCCGGGCCACCTCACCGGCGGAGCCGGGTTCCATCCGGGCGACAATCAACGTGCTGTACATCGTCAACCTCTTTCCGCGCGTGGGCACCGCGCTTGGGTACGAAGGGCGTTGGGTCATACGGCGCGCGTCGGGTCATACGGCGTGTGTCGGGTCAGCTGGCGCGCGTGGGCGCCGTGGCGTGGTGCCGGGCGGGGCCGAACCAGTGCTCCAGGGCCATCGGCAGATCGTGGTGGCTGCCGGGTGCGCTCCAGGCGACATGGCCGTCGGGGCGCAGCAGTACGGCGCTCGTTCCGTCGGGCGCGCCGCCGGGGGAGGCGGCGTTCCGGGGAGCGGCGGTGACCACGTCGACGCGGTCCGTCCACGGGGTCGCGCGCCGCCGCAGCCGCGGGGTGTCCGCCAGGTCGAGCAGCACGCCCCGGCCGGCCCGGAGCAGCTCGGTGCTGGAGGTGAGGGTGCCCTCCCGTGACAGCTCCAGCCGCGGCATCCGCATCCCCAGCAGGGGATGGGGGCCGCCGCCGACGTCGTACCGGATATCCAGTCCGCCCGCCCTGGCCGCGAAATGGCGGGCGACCTCCTCGTACCCCGTCAGCTCGGTCAGGATGTCGCGCAGCGGCTGCACCTCCTCGCTGCCGAGGATGAGCAGGCTCTGGGCGCGGGTGTTGGCGAGCAGCCGGCGGCCGACCTCGTGGCGTTCGGTGTGGTACGTGTCCAGCAGCGCGGGGCCGGCGGTGCCGCGCAGTACGGCCGCGAGTTTCCAGCCCAGGTTCACCGAGTCCTGGACGCTGGTGTTCATCCCCTGCCCGCCGGCCGGGAGATGGATATGGGCGGAGTCACCGGCCAGCAGCACCCGGCCGCGGCGGTACTCGGTGACCTGGCGCGTGGCGTCGCCGAAGGCACTGAGCCATACGGGCTCGCCGTGCGAGATATCGATGCCGGTGAGCCGTTTCCAGGCGTCGGCGACCTCGGCGAAGGCGGGCGGGCCCGTCCTGCGCTGCGGCGGCGCACCGCGTTCGGCGACGATGACGCGGTGGACTCCGTCCCCGAGCCGGGCCGTCATGACCATGCCGTCGGTGACCCGGTCGGCGACCATACGCGGCTCCAGGTCGATGCCCCGGACATCGGCGAGAAGAAGCTCCGTGGTGGCAGGGGTGCCGGGGAAGTCGAAGCCCGCCGCCTTGCGTACGGCGCTACGGCCCCCGTCGCAGCCCACCAGATAACGGGAGCTGAGCACCTGCCGGCCCGCGGGCCCGCGTACCTCCACCCCGATACGGTCACCGTGGTCCGTCAGGCCGGTGAACTCGTGGTCGCGACGGATATCCGCGCCGAGTTCGGTGGCCCAGCTCTCCAGCACGGACTCGGTGGCGGACTGCGGCACGGTCCGTGCGGCCCGGTCACCACCGCCCAGGACGCCGAAGTCCAGGGGAATGCCACCGAAGTGTCCGAGGCCGCTCATCTCGATGTCGCCGAAGCGCGGCAACAGGCCACGCTGGTCGAGGACTTCCACGGTGCGGGGGGTGAGCCCGATGCCCCGGGACTCACCGGTGCGCCGGGGGAGGCGGTCCAGGACCACCACATCGATCCCGGCCAGGCGCAGCTCTCCGGCGAGCATGAGACCCGCCGGCCCCGCTCCCACGACTATGACGGAAGCGTCCATGTTCCTCTCCTCATGTCCTCACTGGCGCATGCTCGGGTGCTTCCCGTACCGGTCGCCCAGGTCCTGTGCTGACCGGGCTGTTCGGCCGGGCGGACTCCAGTGACCACCGCGGCCCGTGCTCAGCTCTTGTGTCCGATGATCAGAACGTCGTCCGGTGTGTCCTCGGGACCGATCGTCTCGGGATGGAAACCGGCTTCCTTGAGCCATGTGTGACAGTCACTGACGGGGTACTCACCGCCACCGGCGGACCATACGAGCATGCTCAGCGCGGCCAGCGTGGCGTAGAGCGGCGGCGCGCTGTTGCTGACCATCGGGTCGTAGACGAGGACCGCGCCCCCCGGCCGGACCGCGTCGTACGCCTTGCGCAGCAGCGTCCGGCGCTCGTCGACACCCCAGTTGTGGAGCACATGACCGAAGATCAGCACATCGGACTCGGGCAGCGGGCCGGCGAAGAAGTCACCACCGTGGAACGAGACCGCTCCATCGTCGCCGAGGGCCGTCATATGGGCGGCGAAGCTCCCCTCCAGCTGCGGCAGATCGAATACCACGCCCTTCAGATGAGGGTGCGTCAGCGCCAGATGATGGGCGACGTTGCCGCGGGCGCCACCGACGTCCACGAACGAGCCGTAGCCGCTCCAGTCGATCTCGTCCAGGCGTCGCAGGAGGGGAGTGTTGAGCGTGTCCATGCTCTCCAGGAACGATTCCGTCGATTCCCTGTCCTGGTAGAGGGTTTCGTAGGGGTTGCCCTCCAGCGCGCCGGGATTCTGCGGGGTGCCCGTGCGCAACGCCGCGCCGAGCCCTTCCCAGGCGGGGTTCAGCTCGCGCTCACAGAACTGGAGATAACCGCCGATGAATTCGGGGCGTCCGCGCACCAGATACCGTTCGGCGGCGGGGGAGTTGCGGAACACACCGTCCTCGGAGGCATGCAGCAGACCCAGCCCGGCGAGCGCCAGAAAGAAGTCACTGGCTCCCGGCATACGGTAGCCGAGTCGTCCGCTCAGTTCCTCGGCGGTGGCCGAGGAGCCGGACAGTTCGGAGAAGAGATCGGACTCCGTCGCGGTAAGCAGAATCTTCGTCTGCCAGAATCCGGTCAACGGTCCCATGACCTGACCGACGGACGGTTCCTGCGACTCCGGATCCGAATTTCCCTGGTCGCTCATGCGAGGCCCCTCCTGGGAGTAGCGGGACGACTCCGAAACCGAACGGATGCCGGTTCGGGTGGACGTTCCTGTGGATCCTCGCAGCGGCCGTCCAAGGAACGACCAAAGGCCGCTCAATGTGAACGCGCAATCACTGAAATGAACAGAACGCAATCAGCCGGAAACGAAAGGGAGTAAAGGGAGTAAGGGGGACGCGGGCACCCTGAAGGCCGGTCCCGCACATGGCGCGGGACCGGCCTTCACTGCCAGGTTTTTCAGTTCGGCATCCTCAGTTCGGCGTCCTCAGTTCGGCATCCTCAGACCCGCGTCTTCGGACCCGCGTCTCTGGATCCGCGTCTCTGGATCCGCGTTCCGCGTTCTCACCCGCGGGCCGTTATTTGCGCGCCATGGCGGAGCCGTCGGCGGACGACGCGTCAGCCGGTGCGTCGGCCGCCGCCGGCCCCGCCGCGGTCGGCGCCTCGGGGCGGCCGGGCAGCAGCGGAGCCGCGGCCAGAATCACCAGGGTGACCGCGAACACGAACCAGTAGGCGCTCCGGAATCCGTCGAAGCCGGTGGAGCCGCCCGCGGCGCCGCTGCCGACGGCCGCCAGGATCAAGGCGATGGAGGCGACCCCGAGCGCTCCGCCGAGCTGGTTGAGGTTGTAGACGACCGAGCTGCCCTGGGGCACCTTCTCCGGCGGCAGCGTCCGGTACAGCGACCCCATGGTCGGCGCGCCGACGCCACCCAGCCCCAGGCCGACGGCGAACGCGGCCAGCACCGACCACACCTCACCGCTGTCCGCGCCGATACGGGTGAGACCGACCGAGGCGAGCGCCGCCACGACCGCTCCGCCCCGTACCAGATTGCGCGCGCCCAGCCGGTCGCTGAGACGTCCGGCGAGAGGCATGGCGAGCGCCGATCCCAGGCCCAGCGGCGCCACCAGCAGTCCGGCCGCGCGGGCGCCGTGTCCGTGCAGCACCTGGTAGTAGAGCGGCAGGGCGAACAGGACCGCGAACGTGGCCAGTCCGACGAGCCCCTGCACGGTCACGCTCGCGGCGAAGCTACGGCTGCTGAACAGCCGGATGTCGATCAGTGGTTCGGTGCGCCGGATACGCAGCGCGTGCAGCACGTACCCGACAAGCAGCGCGACGCCCAGAATCAGCGGGATGAGCACGGAGGGCGTGGCGAACCTGGCGTGCTCGCCCGCCTGCGTGAGGGCGAGCAGGATCGCCGCGAAACCGGGGGCCATCAGCAGGGCGCCGACGACATCGAGACGGGGCCCCGACCCGCGCGCGGCGGGCGGTCCGGCCGGGATCACCCGCAGCGCGAGCAGAACCGCCACGATCCCGATGGGCAGGTTGATGTAGAACATCGAGCGCCAGCCCATGGATTCGAGCATGACCCCGCCCAGTACGGGCCCGAGTACCGGCCCGAGCGACAGGACCACACCCATCATGCCCATCACACGGCCCGCCCGGCTGGGGCCCGCCGCACGGGCGAGGATCACGAGGACCAGCGGGTCGACGACGCCGGCGCCGACACCCTGGACGACCCGGAAGACCACCAGACTCCCCACGTTCCAGGCGAGCGCGGAGGCGAGCGAGCCGACCAGGAACAGTACGAGTCCGAACAGCCAGAGTCTCCTCACGCCGAACCGGCCGACCGCCCAGCTCGTGATGGGGATGGTGACCGTGAGCGCCAGCAGATAGCCGGTCGTCGCCCAGCTGATGGCGCTCAGCGAGGTGTCGAACTCGTCGGCGAGGGTATCGGCCGCGACGGTGACCATGGTGCTGTCGAGGATCCCCATGATCCCGCCCAGCAGGGTCACGCCGATGAGCCGTAACAGTCCGGGATCGAGACGGTCATCGCTGACTTGAGACATCACTTTCCAACTCCGTTAAGAGCGACGCGCGAACATTTTTTGAACCAGGTGGTTCAACATAACGACCCGTCAAGGTCTCTCGCAACTGGCTCGCCCAGAAAGTTGAACCGGTGGGTTCATGTATTGGGGTGGCGCGGTACGATGGCGTCGTGAACGGAGCCAAGACCTCAAACGCGAGCAGACGTGAGGCGCCGCGCGGGCGCATCGACAAGCGGCAGGCGATCCTCGAAGCCGCGTTCAGGACGTTCGCCCGTGAGGGGTACGGACAGTCCTGCGTACGGGAGATCGCGGCCGAGGCGGGCGTGGCCAAGCCCACCATCTACAACCATCTCGGGGACAAGGAGACGCTGTTCCGCGAGGCGATGCTGGCCGCCGTCGGCCGTACGAGCGGCGCGGGGCTCGCGGCGCTCGAACAACTCCGGGAGCCCGACGGCGATGTGCGTCCCATGCTGGAGGAAGCCGGCCACCGCATCCTGAAGAACCACTGCGACTCGGAGTCCCAGGCGCTGCGCTGGCTCCTCAACGCCGAAGCGGCCAGGTTCCCCGACCTGTTGGAGACCATCCAGCGCGAGGGCGCCCAGCGCCTCCACGACGCGCTCGCGGACCGCCTGGCACGCTTCGCGCTCTCCGGGCGCCTGCAGACCAGCGACCCCGACCTGGCCGCCGAGCAGTTCCTCGCACTGCTCACGGGCCCGATGGAGCTGCGCACCCGGCTGGGCACGCGCGAGGTGTCCGACGCCGAACTGCGCGGCGTGGGACGGTCCGCCGTCGATACGTTCCTGCGCGCCTACGCTCCCCGGGCCGTGGACGCGCCGTAGGGCCCGTGGACGCCCCGAAGCCACCGACGAAGGAAGAAGGGAACGGGAGAGGCGAGACCATGACCACGACACTGATCACCGGCGCCAACAAGGGTCTTGGACACGAGACCGCCCGGCGTCTGACCGAGGCGGGACACACGGTCCTCCTGGGGGCACGGGACCAGGGGCGCGGGCAGGCGGCCGCCGGACGCATCGGCGCCCGCTTCCTCCAACTCGACGTGACCAGTGAGGAATCCGTCCTGGCGGCGGCCGAACGGGTTCAGGAGGAGATCGGGCACCTGGACGTCCTCGTCAACAACGCCGGAATCACCGGCCCCCGCAAAGAGGCCGAGGACCTGACGGCCGACGACATGCGGACGCTCTACGACACCAACGTGTTCGGAGCCGTCCGGGTCACCCGCGCGTTCCTGCCGCTCCTCCGGGCCGGCAAGACCCCCACCGTGGTGAACGTCAGCAGCGGGCTGGGATCGCTGGCCATCGCCGCCGAGCCCGAGCGCTTCGTGTCGCTGCTGCCCGTGTACTACCCGAGCCCGGGGTACAACTCCTCCAAGGCCGCCCTGAACATGATCACCGCGCAGTACGCCAAGGCGTTCCCGGAGATCACGTTCAACGCGGTGGATCCGGGCTGGACCGCCACCGACCTGAACGACCACCGGGGCGTCCAGACGGTCGAGGAGGGCGCCGAGGTGATCGTCCGTATGGCCACGCGGGGCGGCGACGGTCCCACCGGCGGCTTTTTCGGGAACTCCGGCCCCGTCCCCTGGTGACGCCGGCGCCTCGGGTGCCCGGGTCCCGGCAGGGCGGATCCCGGCACGACCGCTTCCGGTGAGGTCAGGCCTTCGGGCGCCGCGTACCGGAAGCGTCACCCACCGCCCCCGCCCCGCCGACCGATCCGGGCGCCGGCAGGATGATGAGCCCGGCCGCCACCGCCTGGGTCACCGCGTCGAGCCGGGAGACCGCGTCCAACTTGCGGAAGGCGGCGTGCAGATGCCGTTTGACCGTACCGGTCGTGATGCCCAGGCTGTTGGCCACCTGCTGGTTGGTCATGGCGGTGGCCACCCCGCGCAGCACCTGGGTCTCGCGGCGCGAGAGCGCGGGGACCGGTCTCTTGACGGCGTTCTGTACGGCCGCGGGGGCGAGTGAGCGCACCGCGGCGAGCAGGATGTCCCAGCCCGCGTCCCGTGGCAGATATCTGTGCACCCCCGCCGCCTCCAGGGCGCGCCGGTCTATCAGCGCGCCGCGCGCCGGCAGCGCGAGCACGGCCGATCTCGGGGTGAGACGGCGCAGCGAACGGACCGTACGGACGACGGCGCTCCCGTCCGCCCACGGCTCCAGGACGATGACATGGGGGTGCAGAGCCGCGGCCCTGCACAGGATCTCGTGTTCGCCGGTGGTCTGGCCGAGGACAGAGATATCGGCCTGGGTGTGGAACAGCTCTGTCAGAGCGTCGCGCAGTAACGCGGTCTCGCCGGCGACGAGAACGGAGATATGAGGCATGGTTCCCCTTCGGCAGGTCGGACACCCGGGTCACGGGGTGCTGACTGACATCGAGGTGCGGAATTGCGACACGGCTGTTGGGTGGGCAGCCGTGGGCCCATGCTGGGTGCGGACCTGTCACCGGAGAGGTACGGGGGACCCGGCCGGACGGGCGTGGCACCGACATCGCCGGGTGTCCGGCAGACCGGTGAGGCGCCGGCGGGCGCCCCCTTCGAAGGTCCGCCGCGGCGTGAACTCCGGCCGCGCGGCATCGTGGTGCGCGAGCACGTCGAAAGCCCCCCTGGTTGGCGCGTCCTACCGGTCACGGCACGAGACAGGTACGCAATAGCGAAACGCGCTGAAATTTTACCGCCGCGGATGACTTTGGCAACTACCGCATATCCGTCGCGGCATGACCGGGCCATGTTCCCCACCGATCGCCCCGGGCTGTGCCCACAAAATCGACGGCGGCGGAAGTCGGTTGACGCAAACAGGCGGGATCTGATGCCTGAGGGCGGTCGGTATACGCGGCCCGGCCTGCGTGGACGCCGACCGGCGATGTCCAAGCGCGACGATGAATTGGCGGGATCGATGCGATTGCCCGGAGGTCCGTTCCGGGGCTGCTCGCGGATGGAGTGCCGATTCGGGGCTCAGATGAGACGCACGCGCTCTCACTGTGCGCTTTTTGGGCGCCAAAGAGCCCTCCGGGCGCCGCCGTCTGACATTTGTCACTCAATGTGGGCTTGGCCACATCGGGCACCCGCTCACCCCCGAGGCCCGGTCCGATGTTGTCAATCTTCACGAGGATTTCGAAGAGGCTCGGTGGCCGGTCGTTCCGCGGCTCTGCCAGAATCGGCCTTGCCCACAGCTGGGTTGAATGCCCGATGCCGTAATTTCCGGGACAGCCGCAGCCGTTGACGATGTTCGGAGGTATGAATGAGCGACACACGGCGAGTTGTGTTAATCAGTGGCGCGGGCCGAGGCATTGGCGCGGCGACCGCGCGGGAATTCGGACGGCGTGGCTGCCATGTGATCGTCAACTATCTGAGCAATAGAGAGGCCGCCGCGGTTGTGGTGCGGGACATCGAGTCCCTGGGTGGCACCGCGCAGGCCGTACGCGCCGATGTCTGTGACGCGGGCCAGGTCGGCACACTGGTCGACGGAGTGCTGGCGGAGCACGGCCGGGTCGACGTGCTGGTGTGCAACGCCAACACCGCCGCGCCGCCGTACGGACCGTTCGCCTCGCTGCCCTGGGAGTCCTTCGTCGCCAAGCTCATCGGGGAACTGGCCGGCGTCTACTTCCTGACGCGTCGGGTGCTGGCGGCGATGCGGGAGCGGCGCGCGGGACGGATCGTCTATGTGTCGAGCACCGCCGCCGATGTGATCACCGGAAGCATCGCCCATTCCACCGCCACCGCCGCGCTCAACACGTTCAGCCAGCAGATCGCCGCCGAGGCCGCCCAATACGGGGTCGCGGCCAACACCGTCGCGTCGGGAGCCGTCAACACCGATGCCACCGCCCACTTCCCCGACACCATCCGGCAGTACTTCGGCGAGCGCTCCGTGCACGGCAGGCTGCCCGAACCCGAGCATGTCGGCCGGCTGATCGCTCTGGTCGCCGACGACGGGTTCGCCGGGGCGTCCGGCCAGGTGATCCGGGCCGACGACGGCTTCAACCTGCTCAGCCAGCAACTCGACGGACCGGCGGCCCGATTCGGCGGCTCCGCGGCCCAGAGCTGACGGAGCTCGCCCGAGCCACGGAAGATGTCTCACGGATTGGGATGACGGATGGCGATGCTGTCCAGAAGGTGAGACAGAGATGGCGTTCGCCGCCTGTCGGACGGGTCGAGACCCTGGGCGAGACTTCGGACCCACTCGCCAGGGCCCCACGGCGGCAGCGCTCGGTGTCCAGCAGGGCTACATGGGGTAAACATCGACCAAAGGGGCTTATCTTCGTAAAGTCGTATTCTCGTTGCACAGTCTACGAAGGGCTCCGGTCGTCCGAGCACCTGAAGGGCAGCTGCCCGGCGGGGAGAGATCATATGGATGACACGCGCGGCGCGGTCTCCGGGGAGGCATGGGACATGTCCCCGGGCGGCGCGGGGTGGGCCACGGCCGCGGTCGACGCGAAGGGCGTCATCGCGCGGTGGAGCGCCGGCGCCGAGGCGCTGCTCGGCTACCGGCCAGCCCAGGCCGTGGGACGCGCGGTCGGCACGCTCCTCTCGGCCGATCCGCCCGACTCCGTGCGCCGGGCGCTGGCCGCCGGGGAGCCGTGGAGCGGCAGGGTGACGGCACACCACCGGGACGGCGGCCGGCGCGAGGTGCAGCTGCTCGCCTTCCCCCTGCGAACCGGCGAGGAGGGCACCCGCTGGCTACTGGCCGCCGCGGCGGCCACCCCGGGGCCCGGGCATGCCGAGGCCCTGATGCGGCGGGCGTTCACCGAGTCCGGGGTGCCGATCGCGATCTACGGCCCGGACCTGCGGCTGCTGCACGCCAATGGGGAGCTGTGCCGTGTCATCGGCCGCACGGAGGACGACATGCGGGCCCTGGGGACCGGATTCCTGCCCCAGAGCCGCACCAACGCGGATGTCCTGCGGGCGCTGCGGACGGTGCTGAGCACCGGCGAGGCGGTGGACGCGCGGACCTTCCACCGGGCGTCGGCCGAGAAACGTGATCGCGCCTGGGCGCTCTCGCTCGCCCCGCTCAAGGATCCGGCGGGCCGGGTGACCGCCATCGTGCTCACCGGATTCGAGATCAGCGAGGAGTACTGGGCCCGCGAGGGTCTCGCCCTGCTGAACGAGGCGGGCATGCGGATCGGTACCACCCTCGACGTGACCCGTACCGCCCAGGAGCTGGCGAGTACGCCGCTGCCCCGGTTCGCCGACTTCATCAGCGTCGATCTGCTCGACTCGGTGCTGAGCGGGGACGAGCCCGCCCCCGGCCCTCCTTCCGGCGGGGTCCTGATGCGCAGGGTCGCGCACGAGTCGGCCCACGCGCGGGAGGCGCCGGAGGCCGCCATCCGTATCGGGGAGGTGGTGAGCTTCCCGGAGACCTCGCCCCCCGCCCGCTGTCTGGCCACCGGCCGGGCGGTGCTCACCGGGCCGTGGGACCCCGACCACCTCGCCTGGATGGCGCATCGCGGACGGGCCGGCCGGCTTCCCGATCTGGGTGTTCACTCACTCGTCGCGGCGCCGCTGGTCGCCCGTGGGAGCACCCTGGGCGTGGCCCTCTTCTCCCGTCGGCGGCACCCGACGACCTTCACCGAGGACGACCTCACCCTCGCGGAACAGCTGGTGGGCCGCGCCGCCGTCTGTATCGACAACGCCCGTCGCTACACGCGCGAACGCGGCACCGCCGAGACCCTTCAGCGCAGCCTGCTGCCGCGCGGAATCACCCCGCAGTCGGCCGTCGAGGTCGCCACCCGCTATCTGCCCGCCGACACCCAGTACGGCGTGGGCGGCGACTGGTTCGATGTCATCCCGCTCTCCGGCTCCCGGGTGGCGCTGGTCGTCGGCGATGTCGTCGGGCACGGCATCCACGCCTCCGCCACCATGGGGCGGCTGCGTACGGCGGTCCGTACCCTCGCCGACATCGACCTGCCCCCGGACGAACTCCTCACTCATCTCGACGATGTGGTGGGGCGGCTCGCCTCGGAGAACACCGACCCGGTCAGCGACGCGGACATCGGCGCCAGCTGTCTGTACGCGGTGTACGACCCGGTGTCCCGCCGGCTCTGCGCGGCCCGCGCCGGCCATCCACCGCCCGCCCTGGCCACCCCCGACGGCACGGTCAGCCTGCTCGATCTGCCCGGCGGGCCACCCCTGGGACTGGGCGATCTGCCCTTCGAACCGGGCGAGTTCGAGATCCCGGAGGGCAGCACACTCGTCCTGTACACCGACGGTCTGATCGAGGACCGCGCGCATGACATCACCACCAGCATCGACGGGCTGTGCGAGATCCTCACCCATCCGTCCCCCTCGCTGGAGACCACCTGCGACACCGTGCTCCGTACGCTGCTCTCGCCCCGCCCCGTGGACGATGTGGCCCTGCTCGTCGCCCGCACCCGCGCCCTCGACGCCAGTCAGGTCGCCACCTGGAACCTGCCCGCCGAACCCGCGCTGGTCGCCGACGCCCGTGACCACGCGATCACCCAACTGGCCGCGTGGGGACTGGAAGAGCTGACCTTCACCACCGAGCTGGTGATCAGCGAGCTGTTCACCAACGCCATCCTGCACGCCGAGGGCCCGGTCCAGCTGCGGCTGATCCGGGACCGCGCGCTCACCTGCGAGGTCTCCGACAACAGCACCACGGCGCCGCATCTGCGCCGGGCCCGGGTCTACGACGAGGGCGGTCGCGGCCTGCTGCTGGTCGCCCAGCTCACCGATCGCTGGGGCACCCGCCAGCTCCCGAGCGGCAAGGCCATCTGGGCGGAACTGGCGCTCCCGGCGGCGTGACCGGGCGGACGCGTACGCCCCGCGCCGGACGGTACGCCCCGTACCAGGGGCGTACCGTCCGCACCGGACCCGAGCCGCCGCCGTCAGGCTCCACCCAGTGCCGCGGAGACGACGCTCCGGGCCTCCTCCTGTACCCGGCCGAGATGATCGGGCCCCTGGAAGGACTCGGCGTAGATCTTGTAGACGTCCTCGGTGCCCGAGGGGCGCGCGGCGAACCAGGCGTTCTCCGTGGTCACCTTGATGCCGCCGATGGGCGCGCCATTGCCAGGCGCCTCGGTGAGCACCGCGGTGACCCGCTCACCGGCGAGGGTGTCCGCCGTGACCTGCTCGGGTGAGAGCCGGGCCAGGACCGCCTTCTCCGCCGGGGTCGCGGGGGCGTCGATACGGGCGTAGGCGGGCTCGCCGAAGCGGCTCGTGAGCGTCGCGTAGTGCTCGGAGGGCGTCTTGCCGGTCACCGCGAGGATCTCGGAGGCGAGGAGGGCCAGAATGATGCCGTCCTTGTCGGTGGTCCACACCGAGCCGTCGCGGCGCAGGAAGGACGCGCCGGCCGACTCCTCACCGCCGAAGCCGAGCGAGCCGCCGATCAGCCCTTCCACGAACCACTTGAAGCCGACGGGCACTTCGACCAGCTCACGGCCGAGGTCGGCGGCGACCCGGTCGATCATCCCGGACGAGACCAGCGTCTTGCCGACGCCCGCCCCGGCGGGCCACCGCTCACGGTGTGCGTAGAGATAGGCGATGGCGGTGGCGAGATAGTGATTGGGGTTCATCAGCCCGGCGTCCGGGGTGATGATGCCGTGCCGGTCGGAGTCGGCGTCATTGCCGGTGGCGATCTGGTACTCGTCGCGCCGCTTGATCAGCGAGGCCATCGCGTACGGCGACGAGCAGTCCATCCGGATCCTGCCGTCCCAGTCCAGTGTCATGAACCGCCAGGTGGGGTCGGTCAGCGGATTGACCACCGTCAGATCGAGCCGGTGCTCCTCGGCGATCCGGCCCCAGTACGCGACCGACGCGCCGCCCAGCGGGTCCGCGCCGATGCGTACGCCCGCGGTGCGCACCGCGTCCAGATCGAGTACGGCCGGCAGGTCCGCCACATACGTGCCGAGGAAGTCATGGCGCCCGGTGGACGGCGCGGCCAGCGCGCGCGTATAGGGCAGCCGCCGTACGTCCTTGAGACCGCCCGCGATGATCTCGTTGGCCCGGTCCTGGATCCAGTTGGTCGCCTCGGAGCCCGCCGGGCCGCCGTTGGGCGGGTTGTACTTGAACCCGCCATCGGTGGGCGGGTTGTGGGACGGGGTGACGACCACGCCGTCCGCCAGGCCCGAGGCGCGGCCACGGTTGTGGGTGAGGATGGCGTGCGACACGGCGGGCGTGGGGGTGTAGCCGTCGGCGCTGTCGATCAGCACGGTCACCTCGTTCGCGGCGAACACCTCGACGGCGGTCACCCGGGCCGGTTCCGAGAGCGCGTGGGTGTCCGCGCCGAGGAAGAGCGGCCCGTCGGTGCCCTGCCGGGTCCGGTACTCACAGATCGCCTGGCTGGTCGCCGCGATGTGATCCTCGTTGAACGCGGTGGCCAGGGACGACCCGCGGTGACCGGAGGTCCCGAACGCCACGCGCTGGCCCGGTTCCCCCGGATCGGGGTGCAGCGCGTAGTACGCGGTCACCAGCCGGGCGACATCGACGAGATCCTCCGGCCGCGCCTGCTGTCCCGCTCGTTCGTGTGCCATCTGCGCACTCCTCCACCTGGGTTGTCACGGTCGGCTTGTAGGTTCATCTTCCCGGGTCGCCGTCACGCCGGACGGCTGCCCCGCCGCACGCACGCCCGGGGCGGCCCCGCCGCCCCGTGTTCCCGGACGCCACAGGGCTGTTCGATACCATGGTGAACGGCGGCTTCGGGGCGTTCCCCGGATCTTCTCCGGCGTCGTACCCACACTGTCGAAGGGCGGAGGATGGCTACCATCAGGGACGTCGCACGGCGGGCGGGGGTCGCGCCGAGCACCGTCTCGTATGTCTTCAACGGCTCCCGCAGTATCTCCGAGGAGACGCGCCGGCGCGTACAGGAAGCCGTGGACGCCCTCGGCTACCACCCCCGGGCCAGTGCACGGACGCTGCGCAGCAGCCGTACGCAGGTGCTGGCCCTGGCGCTGCCCCGGGCGGCCGGGCTCCAGGACTCCGTGGACGGCCGGTTCGCGATCGACGTCAGCGACGCCGCCAACGCACTCGGCTACGACCTCCTGTTGACCACGTCCCAGGACAAGGCCGGTGGTCTGCGGCGAGTGGCGCTCAGCGGTCTCGCCGACGCGGCGGTGCTGATGGCCGTCGACATGGAGGACGAGCGGATCGACGTCGTACGGGAACTGGCCTTCCCCGCCGCGCTCATCGGGCGGCCCGCCGACGAGGACGCCCTTCCGTGGACCGATCTGGACTGGGAGGAGGCCGCGGCCCTCGCGGTGGGCGAACTGGCCGCGGCGGGACACCGCGAGATGGTGTATCTGGCGCCGGGTGAATCAGAGGTCCGCAGCCGGCGCAGTTACGCGCTCCGCGGGATCGCGGGCGCCCGCCGTGGCGCCCGTACCACCGGCGCCGCCGTCACGGTGGTCCACTCCGTCAATGACCCGGGCAGACTGGCCCATCGGCTCGGCGCGCTGCTCGGGGACCGCGCGGACCGGGGAGCCGGAAGGCCGCCGACCGCTCTGATCGTGCAGCATCCCTCGGCGCATCATCACATCCTGACGTCCATGACCGCGGCCGGTCCCCGGGTCCCCGAGGACCTCACCGTCGTGGTGATCGGCACCCTGCCCGGCGATCCGTCGAGCCGTCGGCTGCCCCGGATCGAACTCCCCGTCGAGACGCTCGCCACCGAGGTGACCCGGCTCGCCGTGACCGCCGCCGAGGCGCTGCGCCAGACCACCGGGCGGGGCGCGGAGGCCGGCACACGGCTGCTCGCCGCGTCCGTGGGCCATCTGCTGATACGTCCGGTCCTGCTGCCTGGCACCGATCCCCTCGGCCCACCCCCGCGCTGAGTCCGCCGACCGGAATTCCTCAGTGCCGCATCCCCCTTGACGGTACGTCAGCCCCGCGTCCGGCGGCGCCCTTGTCGCCGTTTCGGTGAGCGCCTAGCATCGCCGCATCATCTCATCGAATCGATTCGATTCGGTTCGACCGTACGACGCGACACCACCACCCCGCCGCCCCGGACCCAGGAGCACTGATGAAGTTCACCGACGGTCACTGGCAGCTGCGCGCCGGTGTCACCGCGCACTACGCGGTCTCCGTGGCCGACTCCGTGGTCGCCGACGACCGGTTCACGCTCTACGCGCCCGTCACCCGGGTCACCCATCGCGGCGATACGCTCAACAGCCCGCTGCTGACCGTCGAGTGCTGGTCCCCCGCGGAGGGAGTGATCGGCGTTCGTTGCACCCACCACGCCGGAGGAGGCCCCCGGCGACCGGAGTTCGCGCTCGCCTCCGGGCAGGACGGCTCGCCGGCCAAGGTGGTCAGGGAGGGCTCGACGATCGAGCTCGTCTCCGGTGAACTCTCCCTGCGGACCGACACCGCCGCCTCCTGGCAGCTGGACTTCATCGCCGGCGGGCAGGTCCTGACCTCGGTCGGCCGGCGCGGCACCGGTTTCATGACCGACGCCGAGAACCGCCACTTCATGCTCGCGCAACTGGCGCTCGGAGTCGGCGAAGGCGTGTACGGGCTCGGTGAGCGGTTCACCCCGTTCACCAGGAACGGCCAGAGCGTCGACCTGTGGCAGGCGGACGGCGGCACCAGCAGCGAACAGGCGTACAAGAACGTACCGTTCCACCTCAGCGACCGCGGCTACGGAGTCTTCGTCAACCATCCCGGCCGGGTGTCCTACGAGCTGGGTTCCGAGGCGGTCGGACAGGTCCAGTTCAGCGTCGAGGACCAGACGCTGGAGTTCTTCGTCGTCCACGGCCGGGACCCCCGGGACATCCTGGCCCGCTACACCGCGCTCACCGGCCGCCCCGCGCTGCCGCCCGCCTGGTCCTTCGGCCTGTGGCTGTCCACCTCCTTCACCACTTCGTACGACGAGGCGACGGTGCGCCGCTTCGTCCGGGGGATGGCCGACTCCGGGATCCCGCTCGGCGTCTTCCACTTCGACTGCTTCTGGATGCGCGCCTACCAGTGGAGCGACTTCGTCTGGGACCCGGCGGTCTTCCCCGACCCCGAGGGCATGCTCGCCCGGCTCAAGGAGGGCGGACTGCGGGTCTGCGTCTGGATCAATCCGTATATCGCGCAGAAGTCCCCGCTGTTCGCCGAGGGGATGGCCGGGGGCCATCTGCTGAGGAGGCCCGACGGCTCCGTCTGGCAGTGGGACAGCTGGCAGCCCGGTATGGCGCTGGTCGACTTCACCAGCCCGGCCGCCCGCGACTGGTACGCGGGAAAACTGAGGCTCCTGCTCGACCAGGGGGTGGACTGCTTCAAGACCGACTTCGGCGAGCGCGTCCCCACCGATGTGGTGTGGTCCGACGGCGCCGATCCCGAGCGTATGCACAACTACTACACGCAGCTGTACAACGAGACCGTCTTCGAGCTGCTGCGCGAAGAGCGCGGCGAGGGCGAGGCCATCGTCTTCGCCCGCTCCGCGACCGCGGGTGGGCAGCGGCTGCCGGTGCACTGGGGCGGTGACTGCGAGTCGACCTTCGAGGCGATGGCCGAGTCGCTGCGCGGCGGACTCTCGCTCGGTCTCGCCGGCTTCGGCTTCTGGAGCCATGACATCGGCGGGTTCGAGGGCACTCCGACGCCCGCCCTCTTCAAGCGCTGGGCGCAGTTCGGACTGCTGTCCTCGCACAGCCGGCTGCACGGCAGCAAGTCGTACCGGGTGCCGTGGGACTACGGCGAGGAGGCCGTCTCCGTGACCCGCGCCTTCACCCGGCTCAAGCACCGGCTGATGCCGTATCTGTACCGCGCCGCGGTCCAGGCCAGGGACACCGGTACGCCGGTGATGCGCGCCATGCTGCTGGAGTTCCCCGATGACCCCGCCTGCCGCGCGCTGGACCGCCAGTACATGCTCGGCGACGATCTGCTCGTGGCGCCGGTCTTCAGCGAGGACGGCACGGTCGAGTACTACGTACCGGCGGGCACCTGGACCCACGTCCTCACGGGCGCGCGGGTGACGGGCCCCGGCTGGCGGCGCGAGACGCATGGCTTCGACACCCTGCCGCTGCTGGCGAGGCCCGGCGCGGTGATTCCGTTCGGCGCGGTGGACGAGGGGCCGGAGTACGCGTGGGCGGACGGGGTGACGCTGTGTGTGTACCCCCTCGCGGATGGAGGGGATGGAGGGGATGGAGAGGTCGGAGCGGGCAGAGGGGACGGCGGGGACGCGGCGGATCAGGCGAACGGTACGCCGGAGACCGTCACCGCCATCCCGACCCAGGACGGCTCAGGCGACGCGGCGGTCTTCACCGTCCGGCGTTCGGGCGCGGAGGTAGTCGTCGAGACCGGGAGCGAGCTGCCCTGGAACGTACTGCTCGTGGGAGCCGCCGCCACCGGCGACGCGGTCCCCGACCCGCTCGGCGCGCGGTACCACTGCCCGGCGGGCACCCACCGGCTGACAGTCCGCGAGCGGCGCGGATGACGGACGGGGCGGTGCCACCGGCCAGAAGCCGGCGACACCGCCCCCGATACGTGCCGCGCGGTACGTTCAGCGGTACGTTTCGGTGTCTGCGTCAGCAACTGAGATTGCCACCGGTCTCCACCCCGAGAATCTGGGTGAAGCTCGTGTAATTGTTGATCCGGCTCTGCACCTGGCCGGGGTTTCCGCCATTGCATTCGATGCTGCCGTTGATGCTGCGGATGGTCTCGCCGAATCCGGCACCGTTTACCATCGCGTTGTGCGGTGTCATGGTTCCCGGCCCGCTCTGGGTGTTCCAGTACCAGAGACCGGTCTTCCATGCCACGGCCGAGTCGTTCTGCACGAGATCCGGGTTGTTCAGCAGATCGATACCGAGCGCGTCACCCGCGCTCTTGTAGTTGAAGTTCCAGCTGAGCTGAATCGGCCCGCGCCCGTAGTACTTGTCGTTTCCGGCCGGACAGCCATAGGGCTGCGTCGCATCGCAATAGTGCGGGTAATTCGCGGTGTTCTGCTCCACGATATGGACCAGCCCGCCGGTCTCGTGGCTGACATTGGCCAGGAACGCCGCGGCTTCCTGCTTGCGTACGGTGTCGCTGCCCGTACCGGCGAAGCCCGGATAGGCGCTCAGCGCGGCGGTCAGACCGCTGTACGTATAGAACGGGTTCCGGTTCGGGAACATCTGGTTGAACTGGCCCTCGCTGACGACGAAATCGGCCGCCGCCCGCGGTGACGGGGACGACGGCTGCGCCACGGAGGAGGGCGCGAGGGAGAGCAGGGAGAACGCGGCGGCGGCGGCCGTCGCGGTGACCAGCCCGATGAGGCGCTGACGCATGAGTGACTCACTCTCTTGTTCCGGCCGCCGAACGCGTGGCGGCCCATGCGTATGTGGTGGGGGGTGGTGGCGGTGGAAGAGCGGAGACGGCGGGCGCGGGTGAGCCCCGAGTGGGGTGTCAGGGGCTCACCCGGCCCGTGGCGGAGCCTGTCGCTCAGCCGCCGACGTTCACATCGATGCAGGCGTAGAAGGCGTTCGAGGTGTCCGCGATGTTCCAGACCGCCAGTACCTTCTGCTTGCCCGACAGGCCGCCGAAGTTCACCTGATGGGTCACCGTCGCACCGGGCTGCGCGCCGTTGTCGTTGAACTCGGCTATCTTCTGCCCACTCGCGAAGTACTGCCAGGTGCTGGTGGAATGACGCGCGGTCAGCTTCCACTGGAATGACGTGGAACTGCCGACGGGCGTGACGGTCCAGCCCTTGGAGTCGTCGTCGAGATCGGAGAACCGGGAGTTCCCGCCGCTGCAACTGGTGAGCCCCTTGGGCCCTTCCACGCTCTGCGGCTCATACTTGATGTCACCGCAGCTGATGGTTCCCGCGGCGCACTGTGCCTGCCGGCTCGGCGGCGTGGAGATATATCCGTGGGCGCTCGCGGAACTCGCGGGAAGGCTCACGGCGAGAACGGGAGCGACGACGGCGCCGAGTACGGCGGCCAGCTTCCTTTTCGTGGGCATGGGTACTCCTTCACATCAGGTCTTCCCGTGATCGCCGAATCCGTGGGGGAATCCGGGAACAGCGGGTCGGCCTCTCGAGTGTGGGGCCAAGAGGCGCGAAGGGCGGCGGTGGATTCCGTTCGCGGACGCCGCGGATATGACGTTGCATCCGGAAAGGTCTCGACCACTTGGACTAGACCATACAGGTCGACGTGCACCCGTCAAGGGGGTTGTGGAGAAAGGTCAGTTGAGGTTCCCGAGGGTGGGGCGCGCCGGACAAAAGCCATGAACGGCTATATTTCTGATGAGACGTATAAAATGGCCGCATTTGCCGGGTTTCATTGATGTTCACGCCCTCTGGGGGACGCATGACTTCGCAGGGCGATACGGAAGT
Source organism: Streptomyces sp. NPDC051662 (assembly GCF_040681655.1). Taxonomy (NCBI): domain Bacteria; kingdom Bacillati; phylum Actinomycetota; class Actinomycetes; order Kitasatosporales; family Streptomycetaceae; genus Streptomyces; species Streptomyces sp. NPDC051662. The sequence continues at coordinate 173,428 of NZ_JBFAZD010000008.1, read as the reverse complement.
GAAGGACCCGGGAAGCCAGGACAGAGCCGGTCGGCTACGGCGGCTGGGGGAGTGGTGCGCCCGGCACTTCATCACCGTCATCGTTCTCTGGCTCATCGCACTCGGCGGGCTGCACGGACTCAATACCGCGTTCGGCGGCACCTACTCCGACAACTTCTCGCTCCCCGGTACGCAGTCGGACGACGGGGCGCGAGTGCTCGGCCGGCATGTCCCGGGGGCGGCCGGCATCGGCGCCCAGGTGGTGCTGTACGACGCGCGGGAGCCGCTGACCGGCGTACGGAGTCGGATCGACCGTGCGGTCGGCTCGCTACGGACGCTCCCGCACGTACTGTCCGTCACGAGCCCCCTGCCCTCGACGCCCTCCGCGCCGCCCACCGGGGCGCTGACGCCCGACGGCAGGACCGGCTACATCGGCGTCCAGTTCGACGCCAACCCCACCTCGTTCGGGAGCGCCTATCTCCACGGGGTCGACGCGGCGGTCCAGCCGCTGCGCGCCGCCGGTGTGCGGGTCGAGTACGGGGGACTGCTCGGCGAACTGGCCCGGCCCGTGCCCGCCGATCTGACCAGCGAGGCCATCGGATTCGCCGTGGCGGTGATCGTCCTGCTGATCGGCTTCGGCAGTATCATCGGCGCCGCGATTCCGCTGGTCACCGCGTTGGTCGGGGTTATCGTCGGGGTGAGCTGTCTGGGTCTGATCGCGGCGGCCACCACCTTCGCCAGCGTCTCGCCGACCCTGGCCACCATGATCGGCCTGGGTGTCGGGATCGATTACGCGCTGTTTCTGATCACCCGTCACCGGCAGCGGCTCATGGACGGGGCCGACCCGGTCACGGCGGCCGGCCGGGCGGTCGCCACCAGCGGCCGTGCCGTCATCGTCTCGGGCTGCACCGTCATCGTCGCCCTCGCCGGGCTGTATGTGTCGCAGATCAGCTTCATCGGAAAGCTGGGCGTCGCCGCCGCCGTCACGGTCGTCACCGCCGTCATCGGCGCCGTCACGCTGGTACCCGCGCTGCTCGGACTCGCCGGGCGCCGCATCGACCGCTACTGGGTCCGCCGGCCGGTCGCGGAACGCGACCCGGCGCCGCGCCCGGCACGTGACCCGGCCCCGGCCCTGAACGGGGTGAAGCGCGGGGACCGTACGGAGCGCACGGAGCCGGCCGACGGGGCGGCGCACGACGGCTGGCACCGGTACGCGCAGCGGATGGAGCGCCACCCCTGGTGGTTCCTGCTCGCCGGACTCGTGGTGGTGGGTGTGCTCGCGATCCCGCTGTTCTCCATCCGCCTCGGCCACATCGACGACGGCGCCGACCCCACCAGCTTCACCGACCGGCGCGCCTACGACCTGATCTCGGCCGGCTTCGGACCGGGCGCCAACGGGCCGTTCATCCTCGTCGTCGACCAGAGCGCGGTGCCGGCGGCCGACCGCCCCGCGCTGGCCTCCCGGCTCGACCGGGCACTCACCGATGTCCCGGACGCGGCCGAGATCACCCCTCTCCGGCCCTCCCCCGACGGTCAGTTGCTGACCGCCACGGCGATCCCCAGCGGCTCTCCGCAGTCGGCGGGGAGCACCACGCTCTTCCACCATCTCAAGGACGACATCCTGCCGGGAGCCGTGTCGGGCACCGGCGCGAAAACGTATGTGACAGGTGTGACCGCCGCCATGGAGGACTTCCTCGATCTCATCACCGGCCGGCTGCCGCTCATCATCGGAGTCGTCGTCGCCCTGGCCTTCCTCATCATCCTGATCGTGTTCCGGGGCCTGCCGGTGGCTCTCAAGGCCGCCGTACTCAATCTGCTGTCGATCGCCGCGTCGTACGGAGTGGTGGTCGCCGTCTTCCAATGGGGCTGGGGCGGGCCCTCGTTGGGCATCTCGGGGGCGGTGCCGATCGAGAGCTATGTGCCGATGATGATGTTCGCCATCGTCTTCGGGCTGAGCATGGACTACGAGGTGTTCCTGCTCGCGCGGGTCCAGGAGGCATGGCTGCGTACCCACGAGAGCAAGGAGAGCGTGGCGCTCGGTCTGGAGATCACGGCGCGGGTGATCAGCTGCGCCGCGCTCATCATGGTCAGCGTCTTCGCCGCGTTCGTCCTGAGCGACAACATCGTGGTGAAGATGCTGGGCCTCGGTCTGGCGGTCAGTGTGCTGATCGACGCCACGATCGTCCGCCTGCTGCTCGTGCCCGCGGTGATGACACTGCTCGGCAGCAGGGCCTGGTGGCTGCCCCGGTGGCTGGACCGGATCCTGCCCCGGCTGGACAGGGAGGGCGAGGAGGGGAGGCCGTACCGCCGGAGCCTGCCCGACGGGCGGCCCGGCGCCGGAGTCCAGGGTCCGCCTCATTGACCCGGTCCCGCGCATTGACGTGACCGCGTCACGGTCGTACCTTCCGGTAGCGCTCGCTCACGTACTCGTCCGCCCTCACCCGCATACGCTCGTGCGCCCTCATCCGCGTCGCCCGATCACGGAGTGGCCCATGTGGACAACGTTGTCAGCCCGGATGCGTCATCTGATGGCGCCGACCGTCGCCGCACTGGTGATGAGCACGCTCGCGGCGGTGACTCCTCAAGCCGCCGCGGCCACCACCGCCCCCGCGGCCCCGACCGCACCCGCCTCCGCTGCCGCCACCATCTGCAACGCCTACTGCGACACCCGCGACCCGGCGCTCGCGCCGGAGGACCGCACCCCCGTCACCGCCACGCTCTTCTCGCGGGCCATCACCCTGCACTTCAACGACCATGACGCGATGGGCTGGGCCTCGATCGGCAATGGCAACCCCGGCGACGAGGTCTGGCTCGACCGGTCCTTCGACGGCGGGCGCACCTGGAGCTCCGGCAGCCGCCTCGGTGTCACCACCGTGCCCACCGGACAGCGTGGCTGGCGCACCCTGATGTACAACGTGGACGACTGGAACAACCGCGGCGTCGGCGCCCTGCGCGCCTGCGGCAAGGCCGGTGACCGTACGGAGATCGCCTGCACGCCATGGGCCCGTACGACCTGGAACGCGTATGACCGGCGTACGGCAGCGGCCACCGCGCAGATGCAGTTCTACAACAACGGCACCGGTCTGTTCGACACCAGCGGCTGGTGGAACTCCGCCAACGCCCTCACCGCGGTCATCGACAACATCCGGGTCACCGGCATGCCCAGCTACCGGTACGCCATCGCCGAGACCTACGACCGCCAGCTGGGCGCGGCGGACGGTCAGTTCCGCAACGACTACATCGACGACACCGGATGGTGGGGCCTGGCCTGGGTTGCCGCGTACGACCTGACGGGCGACAGCCGCTATCTGAACACCGCGCGCGCGGACGCCGACCACATGGCGGCGTACTGGGACGGCACCTGCGGCGGCGGTGTGTGGTGGAGTACGGCCAGGACCTACAAGAACGCCATCGCCAACTCCCTCTACATCCAGCTCAACGCGGCGCTGCACAACCGGATCCCGGGTGACACGGCCTATCTGGGCAGGGCCCGCGCCGGCTGGTCCTGGTTCCAGGGGACCGGGATGGTCAACGGCTCGCGCCTGGTGAACGACGGCATCGATCTGGGCACCTGCCGCAATAACAACGGCACCGTCTGGTCGTACAACCAGGGCGTGCTGCTCGGCGCGCTCACCGAGCTGCACCGCGCCACCCAGGACAGCCAACTCCTCGCCACGGCACGGCAGTTGGCCGACGCGGCCACCACCACCCCGTCCCTGCACACCACGGACGGCATCCTGCGTGATCCCTGCGAGGGCGGGGACTGCGGGGCCGACGGACCGTCGTTCAAGGGCGCGCATGTACGAGGCCTCGGCAAGCTCAACGCGGCGCTCGCCGACCATCCCTACACGGCGTATCTGAGGAAGCAGGCCGACACCGCGTACGCCCGGGACCGCGATCCGCTCGACCAGTACGGGCTGCGCTGGAGCGGTCCCCTCGACAAGGCGGACGCCGCGCGCCAGCACAGCGCCCTCGATCTGCTCAACGCCGCTCCGTGACAGGTGGGTGGTGGCAGGGGACCGCGCCGGACCCCTGCCGCTGCGGATGCGGGATCGCCCGGCAGCGGTGATGGTGGACGTGACCACCGTTCCGAGCGAGGAGCCGAACAATGTCGATGCTCGACAAGCTGAAGAGCCTCTTGAAGGGCCATGAGGACCAGGCGCGCCAAGGGGTGGAGAAGGCGGGCGACGCGTTCGACCGGAAGACGGGCAACAAGTACAGCGACCAGGTCGACATCGCCCAGAAGAAGATCAACGAGCAGCTCGGCACGGAGCAGCCCAGGGACGACAGGCCGCCGCAGGTCTGAGCCGCAGGGCTGAGGGGCGCAGGGCTGCTGAGGGGGCGCAGGGCCGAAGGAGCAGGGGGCGTACCCCTGCTTCCTCCGCTGCTCGGTCCCGTGCTCGGTCCCGCTTCCTGCTCAGTCCCGCTTCTTCCGCTCCAGGGCGGCCCGCACCATCGCCGCCGCGAAGAGGGCCGGATCGGTGTCACCGGCCAAGCGCGCCAGCGCCTTGGGCTCGTCGGGCAGCCCGCGTCCGCGCGCTCCCTGGAGGGCCTTCGCGTCCAGATACGGGGCGACCTCGGGCCAGACTCCCTGGACCTCGCGCAGGAAGATGTCCACACCGACGGGACCGAGCCCCGGGACCTCCCGGAGCAGCGACCGCAGGGTGGTGATGTCGCCGGCCGCGGCCTCGCGGAGCCGGCGCAGATCCCCTCCGTACTCCTTGAGCAGCAGCTCGGCGCCCACGCCGAGCTGTGTCGCGGTGCGCTCGTCGTAGCGTCGGTAGCCCCCCTCGCCCAGCGCGTCGACGCGCTGCTGCCAGGTGGCGTCCGCCATATGGCGCGCGTCGCGCAGTCCGGCGTCCGAGAGCGCGCGGGAGGCGGCGACAGCGGTCCCGCTGCGGATTCGCGCGCTCAGCAGACAGGAGAGCACCAGCAGTTGGTAGAGCGGTCGCGGGGTGTTGCGCAGATGGATACCCGCCTCATCGGCGTACGTCCGGCCAAGGGTGTCGAGCAGGTCCCGTACGGCCTCGCGGGTGCCGGCTGTCGGCACGACGCACCTCCTCCGTCCGGCGGACGCCGTGGCGATCGGTCCGTACTCGCACGGCGTCGTTCAGTGGCCGTTTCCATTGTGACGCGGTCAGGTATCAGCCGCACGCGTTCGAGTATCGAACCGGAAGCGCTTTCCATCCGTGCCATGAATGACATGGGCACGACTTTCGCTATGAGAGGGATCACCTCGCAATGAACAGACCGGAGTTACCCCGACGCGTCCGGCGCACGGTCGCCGTTGCCGTTCTCGCTCTCTGTTCGGTCCTCGCGGTCCCGACCGCGTCCTCCGCCCTGCCCGTCCCCACCGCCGCGCCTCCCGCTTCCACCGTCGCCCCGGCAGCCGCCCCCGCCGCCACCACCCCCGTCGTCACCTGGGCGGCGAGCGCCGACCGGCTCGACGCCGCCGTCCCCGCGCGTACCCACCGGGTCGTCGTCCACACCAGCGCGGGCGGCAGCGCGCTGCGGATCCGGCTGTCGAACGCCTTCGGTGAGCAGCCGGTGACCTTCGGGCGCGCCTACGCCGGGGTACGGGCCTCGGGCGCGGCCCTGGTGCCCGGCAGCAACCGCGCGCTGTCCTTCCGCGGCGCCGCCTCGGTCACCGTCCCGGCCGGCGGCTCCGTATACAGCGATCCGCTGCCCGGCACCGTACGTCCGCAGTCCGATCTGGCCATCAGTGTGTACGTACAGGACGCGGCCGGAACCGCCACCGGGCACCGGATGGGGCTCCAGACCTCCTACATCGCGCCCGGCGGTGACCACGCGGCCGAGGACACCGCCACGCCCTTCACCCAGCAGACCGGTTTCCGCTACTACCTCGACGCGGTCGTGGTCGACGCCCCGCGCGGCACCGGGGCCGTCGTCGCGCTCGGCGACTCGATCACGGACGGTGCCATCTCCACCGCCGACGCCAACCGCCGCTGGCCCGACTTCCTCGCCGGCCGGCTGCGGAGCGATCCCCGTACCTCCCTCAAGGGCGTTGCCAACGAGGGGATTTCGGGCAACAAGGTCCTCTCCGACGGGGCGGGCGAGAGCGCGTTGAAGCGGCTCGACCGTGATGTGCTGTCGCAGCGCGGTCTGCGCACGGTGATCCTGCTCGAAGGCGTCAACGACATCAAGGCGACTCCGGCGCCCACGGCCGCCCAAGTCATCGCCGGATACCGGGAGATCATCGCCCGGACCCATGCGGCCGGTGCCTGTGTGGTGGGCGCGACCGTCATGCCGTACGAGGGCTGGCGCGAGTGGAACGCGGGCGGCGAAGCGGTCCGCCAGGAGGTCAACACCTTCATCCGGGAGAGCGGCGCGTTCGACGGGGTGGTGGACTTCGACGCCGCGGTCAAGGACCCGGCGGCCCCGTCGAAGATCCTGCCCGCGTACGACAGCGGGGACCATCTGCACCCGAACGACGCGGGGATGAAGGTCATGAGCGACACCGTCGACGTACGCGGGCTGCGCTGCGGCCGATAAGTCACGGCTGTCGCGGTACGAGGGGGCGGAGGCGCGTACGGCCTCCGCCCCCGGGGCCGCTGGGGCGTGTCTTCAAAGTCCCGCCTGTCCGGCGTCGCCCGGCACGCACGCTCGCGCGGCTCAGCCGAGCAGCCGCAGTGCGGTGGCGGACCTGCCGAACCGGATTGTCTGACCCCGCGTCAGCTCCAGGGCGTCACTCTCCATACCGTCGCCGAAGGCCACCAGCCGGTCGGACTCGACGGTGAGCCTGAGCCGTTCCGCATGGTCGAGCACCCCTTCCACCAGCGTGGTGCCGGTGGTGGGGGAGGGCCACGCCTCCCTTACGTACCAGACCAGTTGGGGATCGGCGGGGCGCGGAACCGGCAGCGCGCTGCCGCGTTCCCGCCGTACCGAACGCAGCCAGCCGGTGGCGCCGGTGCCCGTACCCACCAGTACGCCTGACGACGCCTGCGCCTCGGTCGGGGCGCTCTCGTCGTCCGGCCCGAGACGGTAGCGCGCGGTCTGGTGGTCCGGCCGGCCGAGGTAGATCTCATTGAGCGCGAGCAGCCGTTGGGTGTCGTCGGCGACCGCCTCCACCATGGTCAGTTCATCGACGGTGCCGGCGCCGTCGATCGCCGCACGCAGCAGTCCCGGGGCGTCGGCCGCGCGGTGGCGCACCAGCACACCGAGACCCCGGCCGGGATCCGTGTCGATCCCCACCACCGGCTGGCCCGACAGATACTTGGCCACGTTGGCGACCAGCCCGTCCTGGCCCACCACGACCACCACATCCTCCGGGGCGAAGAGAAACCGGTCCAGATCCGCCCGCTCCACCCGTGCCCGCCGCCACCGCGGCGGCACCGCGCCCGCCACCGCGGCGAGCGCGCGCCGCGCCCGGTGGTGCCGGTCCGCCACCTCGTCGACCGACCGGCCGCGCGAGGAGAGGAAGAAGGCGGCCTGGCCATGGGTGCCGTGCCGGGCGAGCAACTCCTCGTACTCACTGGTGCGGTGGACGAGGACGGCGCGTGGCGCCAGGCTCATTCCCGCTCCTCGCCCGCCCGGCCCAGCCTGGCCAGCAGCCCGGTGAGAACGTCGGGGGAGAGGGTGACGCTCTCGATGTGCGGCAGATTCTCGGCGAGCCGGGTGGCGGCCAGCGCGTGCAGCGTGGCGGCGTCCGTCTCCGCGTGCACCCTGAGCCACGCGGACTGCGCCCCGGCCCGCGCCTCGCCGGTCTCCCGCGCCGCCTCGGCCTCGGCCTTCGCGAGCTGTACGGTACGCGCCGCCTCGGCCCGCGCGCGTACGGCATCGGCCGCCGCGCTCTCCTCGGCCTCGCGGCGGACGTTGGTACCGTGCTGCTCGACCAACCGCTCTTCCCTGCGGGCCAGTTCGATCCGGCTGGCGAGTTCGTTCTCGGCGATGGTCCGCTCACGCTCCACCGCCACGGCCCGGCGCTCGTAGGTGGCCCGGTCCGCCTCCTGCTGGATCCGCTCGCGCGCGGGCGTACGCAGCGCGCGCTCCACCTCGGGCTCGGGCCGGATCGCGACGACCCGTACCGCCACCACCTCGATACCGGTCGCGGGCAGCCGGGGCTCCGCCGCGAGCCCCACGGAGATCCGCTCCCGTACGGCCGTGACGCCGTCGGCCAGTGCCGCCGACAGCGGTGTGCGGGCCAGCACATCGAGGGCGTGCTGCTGCGCGGTCTCGGTGAGCAGGGTGGCGAGCTGCTCCAGCGGAGCGCCGCGCCAGGCGCCGGTGTCCGGATCGACGGAGAAGTCCAGCCGGGCGGCGGCGGTGGCCGGTTCGCTGATCCGGTAGGTCACGGTGGACTGCACGGTGACGTCCTGGAAGTCGGCGGTACGCGCATGGAAGGCCATGGCCAACTCGCGGTCGTCCACCGGAACTTCGGAGAGGGCGGCGGTCAACGCCCGGAACCAGAAACTCAGTCCGGGACCGTCGTGGACGAGCCGGCCGCGTCGGTGGTGGCGTACATGGCTGGTCGGGGCGGAGCGCAGATGACGCCATCCGAGACGGCGCGTGATGTCGGCCATGGAAAGGGACCCCCCTCTTTTTCGTCAACGGGACGATATCGAGACATCCCCTTTATCGTCAAGATGACATGAGTGGTGAGGGTGGATCCGGTCCAACCCGTACGGCCCAGCAACGCCGCCCTCGCACGTGCCACGCCGCAGAGAGTGGAGTCGTACGCCCGCGCACCGCCCCCACACCCACGGAGCCCGCCATGTCCTGTTACAGCCGACGTGATCTCGGCCTGCTCGCCCTGCGGATCGGCACCGGAGCGGTGCTCGCCTCGCACGGCACCCAGAAACTCTTCGGCTGGTTCGGTGGCGACGGGATCGACGGGACCGCCCAGGGGTTCGAGGCGATGGGCTTCCGGCCGGGCAGACCGAGCGCGATCGCCTCCGGGCTCGCCGAGGCGGGGGGCGGCGTACTGCTGGCACTCGGCCTGGCCGTACCGGCGGCCGGGGCAGCGGCGGCGGGCGGCATGGCGGGAGCCATGTCGGTGCGTGTCCCCAACGGATTCTTCGCCCAGTCGGGCGGCTTCGAATACCCGGCCGTCCTCGGCTGGACCGCGGCCTCCATCGGCCTGATGGGCGCGGGCCGTTACTCCCTCGACCACGCCACCTGCCACCGTCTCGACCAGCCCTGGATGATCCCGGTCGCGTTCGCGGCCAGCGCGGTGGCGGCGATCGCGATCATCGAGAAGCGCGCCAGGGCGCTGGCGGCCGACCAGCGGGGCGACGCCGCGGGCTGAGCCGCCGTCCTTCGGTACCCTCAAGGGAGTAACCGCCGCGTCACGGCGCTCACCTGATCGAGGCGAGCGGCACGCCGGTACGGGCAGCCATCGTCGTTCCCGGCGTCCTCCTTGACCGGTCCGACCGGGGAGGCTCACCACGCCATGGCAGATCTCAATATCCGTGACAACCGGCCGCAGGGCCGCTTCGAGGCGTACGAGGACGGCGAGGCGGTCGGTGTCATCGCCTACTTCCCGCTGGCCGCCACGCCACCCGCGCTGGTCGCGGTGCACACCGTGGTGGAGCGGGGGCACGAGGGCAAGGGCATCGGCGGCACGCTGGTGCGGGAGTTCTACGCGCTGGCGGCACGCGAGGGGGTGCCCGTCGTGCCGCTGTGTTCGTACGCGGCCAGATGGGCGCAGCGCCATCCCGACGAGGCACCCGAGGCCCCGGCAGAGACCGTCAGGGCCGCACAGGAAGAGCTGAAAGCCTCGCCGCGGCGCTGGTGAGCGCGCGGCGCGACACGGGGCCGAAGGCCGTCTAGCATCGCGATCATGCTGGCGCTGCTGCACACCTCACCGGTTCACATTCCGGTCTTCGACGCCCTGCGGGACGCCGACCATCCAGGACTCGTCCTGCGTCATCTTGTGGACGAGTCCCTGCTCAGCCGGGCCAGGGCCGAGGGCCCGGACGCCGTCGCCGCCGATGTCGAATCGGCGCTCGCCGTCGCCGTCGCCGAGGGCGCGACCGCCGCGCTGTGCACCTGCTCGACCATCGGCGAGGTCGCGGAGCGGGCCGCCCCCGCCCTCGGCGTGCCCGTCCTGCGGGTCGACCGGCCCATGGCCGTGGCCGCCGCCGCGGCCGACCGGGTCGTGGTGGTCGCCGCGCTGGACAGCACCCTGGGAGCGACGGTGGCGCTGATCCGGCAGGAGGCGGGGGAGCGCCGTATCGAGGTGCGTACCGTACTGGTCGAGGGCGCGTGGGAGCGCTTCGAGGCCGGCGACCGCGACGGCTATCTGAACGCGGTGGCCGCCGCCGTCGACGCCGTCACCGAAGCCGATGTGATCGTGCTCGCCCAGGCGTCGATGGCCGACGCGGCCGAGCGCGCCACGAGTGACATCCCCGTGTTCTCCAGCCCGCGTCCCGGGCTCAACGCCGCCGCTGCCGCCGCCGTCGCCATCTGATCCCCCGCGCGGGTACGGCGAGCGGACACGCGCGGGTACGCGCGGATCCGGCGAGCGGACGCGTACGGCTACGCGTGGATCCGGCGAGCGTGGGCACGCGCTCCGGGAGACATTGGGAACGCACGACTCCCGTACTTCTGGAGGTCCGGCATGACCAGCTCCTTCCCCGATCCCGTACCGCCGGCGCCCACCCCGCCGCCGGGCCCGCCGGGGCCGGTGCCGGGGCCGGGCCCCGCGCCGGAGCCCATCCCCTCACCGCCGAGCCCCGTGCCCATGCCCGAACCCGCACCCGTCCCGCACCCGCCGGGCCCCGACCCCGTACCGGAGCCGGAGCCCTCACCGGGGCCACTGGGCTCCCGGGACAAGACCTAGCCGGCCGAGACCTCGGAGCGGTCGCCGCCCCAGAGGGTGTGGAACGAGCCCTCACGGTCCGTGCGCCGGTAGGTGTGTGCGCCGAAGAAGTCGCGCTGCCCCTGCGTGAGCGCGGCGGGCAGCCGCTCGGCGCGCAGCGCGTCGTAGTACGCGAGCGCCGCGGCGAAGCCCGGCGTCGGCACCCCCTGGTGCACGGCCGCCGCGACCACCGCGCGCCAGTCGTCCTGCGCCGCGCCGATCTCCTCCGCGAACTGCTTGTCGGAGAGCAGGCTCGGCAGGTCGGGCCGGGTGTCGAACGCCCCGCGGATCCGGTCGAGGAACGCGGCGCGGATGATGCAGCCCGCCCGCCAGATCGCGGCGACGGAACCGAGGTCGATGTCCCAGCCGTACTCCTCGCTGCCCGCCTGGATCTGGTGGAAGCCCTGTGTGTACGACACGATCTTCGACGCGTACAGCGCCTGCTCGACCTGGTCGGCGAAGCGCGCCGCGTCCGCCTCGCCGAGCGGCGCGGCCGTCGGACCGGCCAGCTCCCGGGACGCCTCGCGCAGCGCGGCGTGGCCGGACAGCGAACGGGCGAAGACGGCCTCGGCGATGCCGGAGACCGGAACCCCCAGATCGAGGGCGATCTGTACCGTCCAGCGGCCGGTGCCCTTCTGCTCGGCCTGGTCGGTCACGATGTCCACGAACGGCTTGCCGGTCGCCTCATCCGTATGGGCCAGCACCTCCGCCGTGATCTCGATCAGATACGAGTCGAGCCGGCCGGTGTTCCATGACCGGAAGGTCTCCGCGATCTTCGCGGGGGAGTAGCCCGCCACGGACCGCAGCAGGTGGTACGCCTCGGCGATCAGCTGCATATCGGCGTACTCGATGCCGTTGTGCACCATCTTCACGAAATGGCCCGCGCCGTCGGGGCCGATATGTGTCACACAAGGCGCGCCATCGGGGGCCTTCGCGGCGATCCGCTCCAGCAGCGGGCCGAGCGACGCGTACGACTCGGCGGATCCGCCCGGCATGATGCTCGGCCCGTGCAGCGCCCCCTCCTCACCGCCCGAGATGCCCACACCCACGAAGTGGATACCGCGCTCGCGCAGTTCCCGCTCCCGGCGCCGGGTGTCCGCGAAGTGGGCGTTGCCGCCGTCGATGATGACGTCGCCGTCCTCCAGCAGCGGGGCGAACTCCTCGATCACGGCGTCCGTCGGCTCGCCGGCCTTGACCATGATGACCAGACGCCTCGGCCGCTCCAGCGCGGCGACGAACTCCGCCGCCGACTCGGCGGCGACGAAGGCGCCCTCGTCACCGAACTCGTCCACCAGAGCGCGGGTCTTCGACGCGGTGCGGTTGTGCACGGCGACGGTGAAGCCGTTGCGGGCGAAGTTACGGGCGAGGTTGCGGCCCATCACCGCGAGCCCCGTGACACCGATCTGGGCAGTACCACTCATGCGTGCGCTCCTGGTTATCCGTCGGATGTGCCGTGCCCCGCCAGTGCGTCCCGCCGGGGAGGGATACGCACCGCCGAACGCGGCCGTTCACCAATCGTCAAGCCGCCCGGGAGCTTTCGCATTCCGGGCTTGTCGCATCGTGCCGTGTCCGGCGCGTGAGCGGCAACAAGGGCCGCGCCCGGGATCGTTCACAGAGTATTGACACCCTCTCAGCGACGGCGTAACACTGACACGGCCTTGGAGAGCGCTCTCCCGCAGTGATTCCAAGCGGCATGGAGGTCCGCATGGCCGAGAGATTCCGCACCACCGCCCTGATGTCCGCGTTACTCGTCGCCACCGCACTGGCTCTGGTGGCCTTCGGGTTCTCCGCGATTCCGGACAGCGCCAACGCCAGTTCCACCCCGCGCGCGGCCGACCGGCCGGCCGCGGCCGGGCAGGCGGCGTCGGCCGCCCACGCCGGGCACAAGATGGCCCCCGCCGTCCCCGTACCGTCGGGCGACGATCCCGACGGGGACGGCTACATACCGGCGAACCCGCCCGTGACCGGGGTGGAGCCGTCCACCGAGATACCCCCGCACCGCTACTTCCACGAGTTCCAGGCGAACTGCTCGGTCACCCACACCAGGCCGGACGACCCGATCGTGTTCCCCGGTCAGCCCGGCAAGTCGCACGATCACACGTTCATGGGCAACAGGACGACCGACGCCTACAGCACCACGGCCTCGCTGAGCGGCGGCGGCACGGCGTGCAAGGCGCCGGGCGACAGGTCCGCGTACTGGATGCCGACCCTGTTCAAGGGTGATGTGGCGGTCCCGCCGGTCGGTCCGCAGGTCATCTACTACAAGTCGGGTGTCACCGACTACCGCTCGGTGCGGCCCTTCCCCAAGGGGCTGCGCTATGTCGTCGGCAACCCGATGCAGTCGGCCGCCGAGTTCCGCAACCACCCGGGCTGGGTGGAGGGCTGGGAGTGCGGGAACCAGTACAACAACACCGAATTCCCGGCGTCCTGCCCGACAGCCCAGGACGTTCAGCTCAACCTCCGTTTCCAGGCGCCGAGTTGCTGGGACGGAAAGTATCTGGACACCCCGAACCACCAGAGCCATATGGCCTATCCGGTCGCGCAGGGCGCCAACCAGGACGTCTGCCCGACCTCGCATCCGGTGGCTCTGCCGATGATCGAGTTCAAGATGGCCTGGCCCGTCAACGGCGATATGTCACAGGTCAGACTGGCCAGCGGTACGGGGCACTCGTTCCACTACGACTTCTTCAACGCGTGGGACGACGCGACGCTGAACGCGCTGGTCCAGCACTGTGTCGTGGGCGGACTCCAGTGTGACGCCCGCGGCTACGACCAGACCCACCCCGAGGCGGGGGCCGCGCTCAACACGGACTACGAACTCCCCTGAGCTGTGCGCTCTCCCCGATGGATGCCGCGCACCCATCGAGGAGAGCGCTCTCCCATGCTCGCGCCCGCACCCCACGCCCCCCACTTCCCGAGGAGACACCACCTCATGCACCCACCCGCCGTACACCCGGTCCGCCGGCCGGCCGGCCGAGCGCGCCGTCTGGCCCCGGTCGCCGTCGCCGCGCTCTTCGCCGCCTGCGCGGTGGCCCTCCCGGCCCCCGCCGCGCACGCCGCCGGCAGCGTCGTCAAGGTCACCGGATCGCAGGGCTCCTGGCAGCTGACCGTCGATGGTGCGCCCTACCAGGTCAAGGGCCTGACCTGGGGCCCCGCGGTGGCGGACGCCGCGCGGTACATGCCCGACGTGAAGTCGATGGGCGCCAACACCGTACGCACCTGGGGCACCGACGCCACCAGCAAACCGCTGTTCGACGCGGCGGCGGCCAACGGAGTCAAGGTCATCGCCGGCTTCTGGCTCCAGCCGGGCGGCGGTCCCGGCAGCGGTGGCTGTGTCGACTATCTGACGGACACCACCTACAAGAACAACATGCTCGCGGAGTTCCCCAGATGGGTGGAGACCTACAAGGACCACCCCGGCGTCCTGATGTGGAATGTGGGCAACGAGTCCGTCCTCGGGCTGCAGAACTGCTACAGCGGCACCGCGCTGGAGCAGCAGCGCGACGCGTACACCACCTTCGTCAACGAGATCACGAAGAAGATCCACGCGGTCGACCCCAACCACCCGGTGACCTCGACGGACGCCTGGACCGGGGCCTGGCCGTACTACAAGCGCAACGCGCCGGACCTCGATCTGTACGCGGTGAACTCCTACGGCGATGTCTGCAATATCCGCAAGACCTGGGAGGACGGCGGCTACACCAAGCCGTATATCGTCACCGAGGGCGGTCCCGCCGGTGAGTGGGAGGTGCCCGACGACGCCAACGGAGTGCCCGACGAGCCCGCCGACACCGCCAAGGCGAGCGGCTACACCAAGGCGTGGGGCTGTATCACCGGTCACCCGGGTGTGGCGCTCGGTGCGACGCTCTTCCACTACGGCACCGAGTACGACTTCGGCGGCGTCTGGTTCAATCTGCTCCCCGCGGGCCAGAAGCGGCTCTCGTACTACGCGGTGAAGCGCGCCTACGGCGGCAACACCTCCGCCGACAACACTCCGCCGGTGATCTCCTCGATGTCGGTCGACGGCGCCGCCTCGGTCCCGGCCGGCCGGGAGTTCACCGTACGGACATCGGTCTCGGACCCGGACGGCGATCCGCTCACCTACCAACTGCTCCTGGGCAGCAAGTACCTCGACAACTCGGGGCAGTTGACGGACGTCCGATTCACCGACACGGGCAACGGCACCTTCAGGGTCACCGCGCCCGAGCGGCTCGGGGTGTGGAAGGTCTATGTCAAGGCGTCCGACGGCAAGGGCAATGTCGGTATCGAGACGAAGTCCTTCAAGGTGGTGCCGCCGCCGGTGGACGGGACCAATCTCGCCCAGGGCAGGCCGGCCACGGCCTCCTCGTTCCAGCCGAGCGGCACCGGCTGCCCCTGCCCCGCGGGCAACGCCGTCGACGGCTCGTTCGACACCCGCTGGGCCAGCGACTGGAGCGACCCGCAGTGGATCCAGGTCGACCTGGGGCGGAAGACAACGTTCCGGCATGTGCAGCTGGCCTGGGAGGCCGCGTACGCCAAGGGCTACACCCTCCAGACCTCCGACAACGGTCAGGACTGGGCCACGCTGAGGACCGTCACCGACGGCAACGGCGGGATCGACGACCACGACGTCGCCGGGGACGCGCGGTATGTGCGGATCAACGCGACTGTGCGGGGCACCGCTTGGGGCTACTCGCTCTTTGAGTTCGGGGTGTACGGCTGACCTCACCGGTAGCGCGGAACCCCGCGGCGGGCCATGGATTCTCCGTGGCCCGCCGCGGAATGTTTAGCGGGCGATTTTGCGTATACGGGCGCCGCCCGCGTGTAAAGCACGGACCGCACCGGGCACCGAACGGGCGCGAAGGAAGCGGTATTCGGGCAGTGATCCGCGCAACACCGACCCTTTAACCCGTGATGACCAGCGCAAACGCTCTTGACGAAACGGGCATGAACGGACACAGTCGATGCAGCGAAGAAGCTGGTCGCAGCGGGTCCCTTGCTTGTACAAACGATCCATGAGCCCGAACGGGTGCTGAGCCGCAGCAAAGCAGGGAAGTGTGTCACCGTGGACACCGACGAACGACGACGAGAAATTCTTGAGATCGCCCGACGTGACGGGTCAGTGGAAGTCAGCGCACTGGCCACGAAACTCCGGGTCGCGAAGGAGACCGTCCGGCGTGATCTGCACGCCTTGGAAGGTCATGGACTGGTACGGCGTACCCACGGCGGTGCCTACCCGGTGGAGAGCGCCGGGTTCGAGACGACCCTCGCGGTACGGACCACCCGGCTCGTACCCCAGAAGTCACGGATCGCGGCAGCCGCCGCCGACCTCCTGGGGGACGCGGAAACGGTCTTCATCGACGAGGGTTTCACCCCCCAACTCGTCGCGGAGGCGCTGCCGCGCGACCGGCAGCTGACCGTGGTCACCGCCTCCCTCGCCGTGGCGACCGCACTCGCCGACGCCGAGAAGATCGCCGTACTGCTGCTCGGCGGACGGGTGCGCGGCTCCACCATGGCCACGGTCGATCACTGGACCACCAGAATGCTCTCCGACTTCGTCATCGACCTGGCGTACGTCGGAGCGAACGGCATCTCCCGCGAGTACGGCCTCACCACCCCCGATCCGGCCGTCAGCGAGGTGAAGGCCCAGGCCATGCGCAGCGCCCGCCGCCGGGTCTTCGCCGGGATCCATACCAAGTTCGGCGCCGTCAGCTTCTGCCGCTTCGCGGAGGTCGGCGATTTCGAGTCGATCGTGACGGACGCCGGTCTGCCGTCGGCCGAGGCACAGCGGTACTCACTGCTGGGCCCGCAGGTCATCCGCGTCTGAATCAGCGGGTACTACCCCCTATTTCGCTCTCTTCCCCCGGTCCGTTCCCCGGTCGGGAGGCAGGGCAGAGCCGTCCCAAAAACCCCTCTCGTAACGATGATCAGGAGAAATCTCATGCCCCTCCAGCAACGACGACGCGTCCTCCGCGTGCGTGTGGGTGCGAGCGCGGCCCTGGTGGCCCTTCTCGCGGGGTGCAGCGGCGCGGGCGGCGCCTCTTCGTCCGGCGGTGGTGGCGACACCATCAACGTGCTCATGGTGAACAACCCGCAGATGGTCGAGTTGCAGAAACTGACCGCGGACAACTTCACCAAGGACACCGGGATCAAGGTCAACTTCACGGTGCTCCCGGAGAACGACGTCCGCGACAAGATCACCCAGGACTTCTCCAACCAGGCCGGCCAGTACGACGTCGCCACCATCAGCAATTTCGAGGTGCCCTTCTTCGCGAAGAACGGGTGGCTGCACTCGCTCGACGAGTACACCGCCAAGGACAAGGCCTTCGACCAGGGCGACATCCTCAAGCCGCTCCAGGAGTCGCTCACCGCGGAGGACGGCAAGCTCTACGGCCAGCCCTTCTACGGCGAGTCGTCCTTCCTGATGTACCGCAAGGACGTCTTCGAGGCGAAGAACCTGACGATGCCCGCGAAGCCCACCTGGCAGCAGGTCGCCGACCTCGCCGCCAAGGCGGACGGCGCGGAGGCCGGCATGAAGGGCATCTGTCTGCGCGGGCTGCCCGGCTGGGGCGAGGTCATCGCGCCGCTCACCACCGTCGTCAACACCATGGGCGGCACGTGGTTCACCAAGGACTGGGAGGCGCAGCTCACCTCCCCGGAGTTCACCAAGGCCACCCAGTTCTATGTCGACCTGGTACGGAAGCACGGTGAGGCGGGCGCGCCCCAGGCCGGCTACGCCGAGTGCCTGAACAACATGACGCAGGGCAAGTCGGCCATGTGGTACGACGCCACCGCCGGCGCCGGCTCGCTGGAGGCCAAGGGCTCCCCGGTCAAGGGCAAGATCGGCTACGTACCCGCGCCGGTGGACAAGACGGAGAGCTCCGGCTGGCTGTACACCTGGGCCTGGGGCATGCAGAAGGCGTCCACGAAGACCGAGAACGCGTGGAAGTTCATCTCCTGGGCGTCCAGCAAGGAGTACGAGAACCTCGTCGGCGAGAAGATCGGCTGGTCCAATGTGCCCGCCGGCAAGCGCGCCTCCACGTACACCAACCCGGACTATCTGAAGGACGCGGCGGCCTTCGCCGATGTCACCAAGCAGGCCATCGCCAACGCCAACCCGCGTGACCCGGGCACCCAGCCGCGTCCCACGGTCGGTATCCAGTTCGTCGACATCCCCGAGTTCACCGACCTCGGCACCAAGGTCTCGCAGGAGATCAGCGCGGCCATCGCCGGCAAGAAGACGGTCGCCGAGGCGCTCAAGAACTCGCAGGCGCTCGCCGAGAAGGTAGGCAAGGACCAGAAGTGAGTACCTCCGTCAGCACCCCCCCACTCTCCCCGGCCGGCGCCGGGCGCCCCCCGGCGCCCGGGCGCGCCGGCCGGGGAGTCCCGGGCCGGGCCCGCGCCTGGGCCACCCGTGCCCCACTGCTGCCCGCCCTGATCTTCCTGATCGCGGTCACCCAGCTGCCGTTCGTGGCGACGCTGGTGATCTCACTCTTCGACTGGAACTCACTCGCCCCCGACGACCGCAGCTTCGCCGGGCTCTCCAACTACGGTTCCGTCTTCACCGACGCGAGTCTGCGCGACTCGGTCTTCACCACCGTGCTGCTCACCGCGACCGTGGTGATCGTCAGTGTGGTCCTCGGACTGCTGCTCGCCCTGCTGCTCGACCGTAAGTTCATCGGTCGCGGCTTTGTCCGTACGCTGCTCATCACGCCGTTCCTGTTGGTCCCCGTCTCGGCCGCGCTGCTGTGGAAGCACGTCCTGTACAACCCCGAGTACGGTCTGCTCAACGGCGGCTGGGCGTGGTTCACCGGACTCTTCGGGGTCTCAAGCCCCGCCCAGCCCGACTGGATCTCCGATATGCCGCTGCTGGCGGTCGAGGCATCCCTGATCTGGCAGTGGACGCCGTTCATGATGCTCATCCTGCTCGCCGGACTCCAGAGCAGGCCCGCCGAGATCATGGAGGCCGCGAAGCTGGACGGCGCGACCGGCTGGCAGATGTTCCGCTTTCTGACCGTGCCGCATCTGCGCCGCTATCTGGAGCTGGGCGTCCTGCTCGGGTCGATCTACATCGTGCAGAACTTCGACGCGGTGTTCACGCTCACCTCGGGCGGACTCGGCACCGCGAACCTCCCGTACACCATCTACCAGACCTTCTACCAGGCTCACGAGTACGGACTGGCCTCGGCCGCCGGAGTCGTCGTCGTGATCGGCACCATCGTGATCGCGACCTTCGCCCTGCGTGTCGTCTCGTCCCTCTTCAGTGAGGAGGCGAACCGGGCATGAGCACACTCTCCGTACCGAACACCACCGCGGCGTCACGCCCCCGCATCGACAAGTACGCCCCCGCCGCCCGGCGGGCCAGGCGGCGCTCCGCCGGGCTCGGGCTGCTGGCCTGGATCGTCGGCATCGTCTTCTGTCTGCCGGCCCTGTGGATGCTGCTGACCTCCTTCCACTCGGAGGCGGACGCGGCGACCAACCCGCCGTCCATCGGCGCGCCCCTGACACTCGACAGCTACCGGGTGTTCTTCGGCGAGGGAGGCGGCGCCAGCCCCTGGCCGCCGCTGATCAACTCCCTGACGGCGTCACTGTTCTCCACGCTGTTCGTGCTGGTGCTGGCGCTTCCGGCGGCGTACGCGCTCTCCATCAAGCGGGTGGAGAAGTGGACGGACGTCATGTTCTTCTTCCTCTCCACGAAGATGCTGCCCGTCGTCGCCGGACTGCTGCCGGTGTATCTCTTCGCCAAGAACATCGGGATGCTGGACAACATCTGGCTGCTCGTCATCCTCTACACCTCGATGAACCTGCCGATCGCGGTATGGATGATGCAGTCCTTCCTCGCGGATGTGCCGGTCTCCATCATCGAGGCCGCGCAGGTGGACGGCGCCCGGCTGCCCACCGTGCTGATGCGGGTGGTGGCGCCGGTGGCCGCGCCCGGTATCGCGGCCACCTCCCTGATCTGCTTCATCTTCAGCTGGAACGAGCTGCTCTTCGCCAGGGTGCTCACCGGTGTGACGGCGCAGACCGCCCCCGTATTCCTGACGGGCTTCGTGACCAGCCAGGGGCTCTTCCTCGCCCAGCTGTGCGCCGCGTCCGTCGTTGTGTCCCTGCCGGTTCTCGCCGCGGGGTTCGCCGCCCAGGACAAGTTGGTCCAGGGCCTTTCTCTTGGAGCTGTTAAGTAATGAGGGCAGCGATCGTCGAAGCCGTCGGCAAGGTCTCCGTCACGACGGTTCCCGACCCCACCCCCGGCCCCCGGGATGTGGTTGTCGCCGTCGCCGCGTGCGGGATCTGCGGTACCGATCTGCATATTCTCCAGGGCGAGTTCGCGCCCACCCTGCCCATCGTGCCCGGCCATGAGTTCGCCGGGGAGATCGTGGAGATCGGCTCCGAGGTCACCGAACTGTCCGTGGGCGACAAGGTCGCTGTCGATCCGTCGCTGTACTGCAACGAATGCAAGTACTGCCGTTCCGGCCGGGGCAATCTGTGCGACCGGTGGAACGCGATCGGTGTCAGCAAGCCCGGTGGCGCGGCCGAGTTCGCCGTCGCGCCGGTCGCCAACTGCGTCAAGCTGCCCGAGCACATCGATGTCAAGGACGCGGCGCTGATCGAGCCGCTGTCCTGCGCGGTCCGCGGCTACGACGTGCTCCGCTCCACCCTCGGCGCGGATGTGCTGATCTACGGTTCCGGCACCATGGGTCTGATGATGCTGGAGCTGGCCAAGCGCACCGGCGCCGCGGGCGTCGATGTCCTGGACATCAACCCGGAGCGGCTGGCGACCGCCAACCGGCTCGGCTGCTCGCGCACCGGCGCCTCGGCGGAGGAGTTCGACCGGTCCGGCGGCTGGGATGTGGTGATCGACGCCACCGGCAACGCGGGCGCCATCCAGGACGGCCTCGGCCGGGTCGCCAAGGGCGGTACGTTCCTCCAGTTCGGCGTCGCCGACTACGCGACGACCGCCGTCATCGAGCCGTACCGCATCTACAACCAGGAGATCACGATCACCGGCTCCATGGCGGTGCTGCACAGCTACGAGAGGGCCGCCGCGCTCTTCGCCACCGGCGTTCTCGACCCCGCGGTCTTCATCAGCGACCGGCTGCCGCTGGAGGAGTACCCGCAGGCGATCGAGCGGTTCAAGGCGGGCCAGGGCCGCAAGATCGTGGTCCAGCCGTGAGCGAGGGGCTTGAGGTCGCCTCCGGCGCCGTCCTGGTGATGGGAGAGGCGCTGATCGACCTCGTACCGGTGCCGGACCAGCCGGAGCTCTACCGGGCCCAGCCCGGCGGCGCGCCCGCGAATGTCGCGGCGGGGCTGGCCCGGCTGGCCACGCCCAGTTGGTTCGCCGGCGCGCTCGGCGGCGACGGCTTCGCCCGGATGATCGAACAGCGGCTGGTCTCGGCCGGTACCGAACTGGGCCTGTGCGCGCGCTCGGAGCTGCCCACCACGCTCGCGGTCGCCGACCCGGGCCCGGACGGCACCAGTTACCACTTCCATCTCCAGGACACCGCGACCTTCCGGCTGCCGGACCACTCGGCGGTGGTGGACCGGTTCGCCGCGGTGTACGTGGGCGGGGTCGCGGCGGTCGTCGAACCGGCGGCCGGGGCGGTCGCGGCCACCGCGCGCGCGGGCGCCGAACGGTCCCTGCTGGTGGTGGACCCCAATGTGCGCGAGGACCGGACGATCGACCCGGCGCTGAGCGTGCGCCGGCTGCGTGAGCTGTGCGAGCTGGCACAGGTCGTCAAGGCGAGCGACGAGGATCTCGCGCGCCTGTGGCCGGACGCCGATCCGGACGAGACCTGCCGGCGGCTCGCGGGGGAGGGCAGGCTCGTGATCCTCACCCGCGGCGCCAAGGGCAGCACGGCCTACGCGGGCGCCGCGGAACCGGTCTCCGTGCCCGCGGTGGCCGTCGAAGTGGTCAACACCATCGGCGCGGGAGACGCCTTCATGGCGGCTGTCCTCAGCTGGCTGAGCGCCCATGGCGCGCACCGCGAGGGCGGGGTGGCCGGGCTGTCCCGCGACCGGCTGGAGGAGATGCTCGTCCTCGCCTCCCGGGTGGCGGCCTCGGTGGTCGCGCAGACCGGTACGGAACCCTCGCTGCCCGCCGGCGAGCTCGGCTGACCCTCGAGTACGTCCCCGCGACGGCCGGAGCCACCACCCCTCACCGACGGGGTGGTGGCTCCGGCCGTCGCCGTGGGACCACCCGTGTCAGGCCGCCTTACGGCCCCGGGCGTTCGCCGCGCGGATGATGTCCGCGTAGTGGTGGCCGCTGCCCTTGATGGTGCGCCGCTGCGTCTCGTAGTCCACATGGACCAGACCGAACCGCTTGTCGTAGCCGTACGCCCACTCGAAGTTGTCCATCAGCGACCAGGCGAAGTAGCCGGCGAGCGGGACGCCCTTCGCCACCGCCCGCGCACAGGCCGCCAGATGCTCGTCCAGATACCTGCTGCGCTCCGGGTCGTCGACCGTGCCGTCCGCCGCGACGGTGTCGGGGAAGGCCGCGCCGTTCTCGGTGACATAGACACGCCGCGCGCCGTACTCCTCGGTGAGCCGCAGCAGCAGCTGCTCAAGACCGTCGGCGTGCACCTCCCAGCCCATATGGGTGTGGCGCGCGTCCGGTACGTCGATCTGCTGGGCGAACGGGGCGGCCCCGGTCGGGTCGTCCCGCACGATCTGGCGGAAGTAGTAGTTCAGCCCCAGCCAGTCGAGCGGCGCCGCGATGGTCTCCAGATCGCCGGGGCGCTCGGGCAGTTCCACGCCGTACAGATCGAGCATGTCCTGCGGATAGCCACGGCCGTGGATCGGGTCGAGCCACCAGCGGTTCGTATGGCCGTCGGCCCGTACCGCCGCCGCGCGGTCGGCCTCGCTGTCGCTGGCCGGCTCGATCGGGCTGAGGTTGTTGACGATGCCGATCCGGGCGTCCGAGGAGGCCGCGCGGAGCGCCTGCACCGCCAGACCGTGTCCGAGATGGAGATGGAACGAGGTGCGGACAGCCGCCGTGAGATCGGTGATCCCGGGCGCCATCTTGCCTTCGAGATGGCCGATCCATGACGAGCACAGGGGCTCGTTGAGGGTCGCCCAGTCCTTGACCCGGTCGCCCAGGCGCTCGGCGACGACGGACGCGTACCGCGCGAAGTGCTCGGCGGTGTCCCGTACCGGCCAGCCGCCCCGGTCCTGGAGTGCCTGCGGCAGATCCCAGTGGTAGAGCGTGGCGAACGGTGTGATGCCGGCGTCCAGCAGGCCGTCCACCAGCCGGTCGTAGAAGTCCAGACCGGCCTTGTTCACCGGTCCGTCGCCGCCGGGGACGATCCGCGGCCAGGCGAGCGAGAAGCGGTACGCGTCCACACCGAGCCGCTTCATCAGCCCGATGTCCTCGGGCACCCGGTGGTAGTGGTCGCAGGCCACATCGCCATTGTCGTTGTTGTCGATCGTGCCCGGGGTGTGCGAGAACGTGTCCCAGATCGAGGGGGCACGGCCGTCCTCGGCCACGGCTCCCTCGACCTGGTACGCGGCGGTGGCGACGCCCCAGGTGAAATCGTGGGGAAGGGCGTTGAGGTCGTTCACGGACTGCCTTTCTGGAGGATTCACTTCACGGCGCCCGCGGTCAGGCCGGCGACGAGGTAGCGCTGGAGAAGAAGGAACCCGATGACCACCGGCACGCTGACGACCAGCGAGGCGGCCATGATCTGGTTCCAGTAGACGTCGTTCTGGGTGGCGTAGCCCTGGAGGCCGACGGCGAGGGTCCTGGTGGTGTCGTTGGTCATGACGGAGGCGAAGAGGACCTCGCCCCACGCCGTCATGAACGCGTAGACGGCGACGGCGACGATCCCGGGGACCGCGGCCGGCACGACCACCCGGAACAGGGCGCGGATGGGTCCGCAGCCGTCCACCATCGCGGCCTCGTCGAGCTCTCTCGGGATGGAGTCGAAGTATCCGATCAGCATCCAGATGGAGAACGGCAGCGAGAACGTCAGATAGGTGAGGATCAGACCGCCGCGCGAGCCGTACAGCTCGACACCCGTGCTGTTCCCGATGTTCACGAAGATCAGGAACAGCGGGAGCAGGAAGAGGATGCCGGGGAACATCTGGGTGGAGAGCACCGTGACCGTGAAGAGGCGCTTGCCGCGGAAGCGGTAGCGGCTCACCGCGTACGCGGCGAACACCGCGATCACCACGGACAGTACGGTCGCCGAACCCGCCACGATCAGCGAGTTCACGAAGTACTTGGCGAGCGGGACGGTCTTCCAGATGTCGAAGTACGGGCGGATCGTGAGGTTCGTCGGGAACCACTGGAACTTCCCCGACACATCCTGGAGCGGCTTGAGCGAACTGCTGACCATCACATAGACGGGCAGCAGCGCGAAGGCCGCCAGCCCCGTCAGAATGACCCGGCGCGTCCAGAGGAACGACCGCGGCGGTGCCATCGGAGACCTGGGCCTAGACATCCGAGCCCTTCCTTCCCCGTGAGGTGAGCAACAGATAGACGGCCGTGACCAGCAGCAGGAAGAGCAGCAGCAGGACGGACATCGCGGATCCGGAACCGAAGTTCCAGGTGACGAACGACGACTGGTAGATATGGATCGAGATCAGATCCGCCGCTTCCGGCGCCGACTTGCCGAACAGCACATACGGCGTGTTGAAGTCGTTGAACGTCCAGAGGAACAGCACGAGCACCAGCACCTGGTTGACCGGGCGCAGCGAGGGCAGGGTGATCCTGCGGATCTGCTGCCAGATGCCCGCCCCGTCGATGGAGGCGGCCTCGTAGAGATCACGAGGGATGTTCTGGAGAGCCGCCATCAGCATCAGGAACGCGAAGGGCCAGGACTTCCAGAGCGAGACGACGACCAGCGCGACGAAGCTGTTGTTGCCGATCAGCCAGAACGACGGCTTGTCGGTGAGGCCGAGCTGGTCGTACAGGAGGTGATTGATGAGGCCGTTGTCGTGCTGGAACATGAACGCCCAGGTGATCACCGCCGCGTACACCGGCAGGGCGTACGGGACGAGGAAGATCGTCCGCAGGACGCTCCGGCCGCGGAAGTTCTCCTGGAGCATGATCGCCGCCGTAACGCCGAGCAGCCAGGACAGCCCGACCGAGAGCACGGTGAAGGCGCAGGTCACCAGGAACGAGTGGAGCAGCGCCTGACCGATCGGGGCGTCGAAGTCGATGGCGATCTTGTAGTTGTCGAGGCCGGCGAAGGGGGAGTTGCCCCAGTTCCGGATGAAGAACTGGGTGAGCTGCCGGAAGCTCACCCAGATCCCGATCACCATCGGGATGATGTGGATGAGCAGTTCGAGCGCGACGGCAGGCAGCAGCAGGAGATAGGGCAGTCCGCCCTGACGGATCCGGTCGGGGATGCGCGGCAGACGTCGTCCGCGCGCACCCCCACTGTCCGTCTTCTCCGTATTGCCCGCCTTGTGCCCACTGCTGGGGGTCACGGTGGCGGTCATGGGGAGAGCCTCACTGCGCCATCTGCTGCTGGGCCTTGGTCAGGGCCGCCTTGACGGATTCGGTGGTCACCGGCTTGCCCGCCGCGGCGTCGGCGAACAGACCCTTGACGGCCGTACCGACGGTCGTCTCGAACTGCGACTCGTTCGCGACCTGGGGGAGCGGTGCGGCGCTGGTGGCCAGCGTGTCACGCAGGACCTTCACGTCCGGGGCGGAGAACGCCGGGTCGTCCTGCGCGGCCTTGACGGGCGGGACCGCGCCGAAGGTCTTGTTGAGCAGCGTCTGCTCGGCGTCGCTCGTCATGAACTTCACGAACTTCTTGGCGCCGTCGATGTTCTTGGTGTTCTTGAACACCGCGATGTTGATACCGGCGACCATGGAGTTGAGGTTCTGGCCGGTGCCGGGGGTGCCGGACGCCACGGGTACGGGCGCCACGCCCCAGTCCTCGGGCTTCATGCCCTGGGAGGCGAAGGTCGTGGCCGCGGCCTGCCACAGGACCATCGCCGTCTTGCCCTTGGCGAAGTCCTGTAGGGACTGGTTCTGGGCGTACTCCGCGTTGCCCGGAGCGATGATCTTGTCCTTGGCCATGAAGTCGATGTACTGCTTCACGGCGGCGACGGCGCCGTCGGAGGTGAAGGTCGGTTTGCCCGCCTTGTCGAAGAAGTCGGCTCCGTGCTGCTTACCGAGGGCGAAGACCTGGTGGATGTTGTTCGAGAGGTTGGAGCCCTCGGCGCCCAGCGCCCACTTGCCGTCCTTGGAGATCTTCTTGCCGTCGGCGATCAACTGGTCCCAGGTGGCCGGCGGCTGGGAGATCCCGGCGTCGGCGAACATCTTCTTGTTGTAATAGAGCGCGTACGCGAGCGAGTACAGCGGTACGGCCGCGGGGTCCTGGCCCTCCGCGCCCGTCGAGGCGACCGCCGAGTCGACGAACCGGTCCCGGCCGCCGATCGCGTCGAAGTTCTTCTGGTCCCACGGCAGCAGCGCGCCGCTGGCCTGGAGCGAGGCCGACCAGGTGTTACCGATGTTCAGCACATCGGGGCCCTGTCCCGAGGTGGTGGCGGCGAGGATCCGGTTGAGCAGGTCGGCCCAGGGGACCACCTCCAGCTTGACCTTGATCCCGGTCTCCTCCTCGAACTTCTTCAGTTCAGGGGTGAGTATCTTCTTGTCCGCCTCGATGCTGGGCCCTTGGTTGGACGCCCAGTAGGTCAGCGTCTTGGGTGACTCGTTGCTGCCACCATCGGACGAGGAGCCCCCGCCGCATCCGGCGACGGCGGTGAGGGTACTGGCGAGGACGATGGCTGCGGCGGCTCTGGCTTTGCGCATGAGAGGTGGCCCCTTTCCGGGGATGGCTGCGTTCGAGAGTCGAACGGCCTCCATGACTTAATTTATGACGTGATTTAAGAGGTGAGCGAAGGTCGCGTCAAGGTCTGCGACCGGGGTATGTTGCGTCGAGGGAAGGAGCAACATGGCAGAACGCAACAGACGGACGGTGCGTGACCTGCGCAGGGGGAACCGTGCCCGGGTTGTGCGGCGGTTGTATTTCGACGGTCCGCTGAGCCGCCAGGAGCTCGGTCCCGCCACCGGACTGAGTTCAGGATCCATCAGCAACGTCGTTGCGGAACTGGCCGCCGAGGGCCTTCTCGAAGAAGCGGGCGTGGTCGATTCGGACGGCGGCCGTCCCCGTACCCTGCTGCGGGTCGCCCCCGGCGGCGGTCTGCTCATCGGCATCGACATCGGTGAGACCCGTGTCCGGGTCGAGCTGTTCGATCTGTCGCTCACCGAACTGGCCCGCACCGACCGGCTGCTCGGGCCTTTCGCCTGGATCAGGCCGGATCAGGGAGCGGGATCCGGCGCCGTGGATCGCACGGCGGAGGAGGGAGCCGACGCGGAGCGTCGGCGACCGACGACAACGTGGCGAGGCGCGGCACCGGGGCACGCGAGCCCGGCAGGATCCAAGCGAAAGGCCCCAGGGCCCGCCCGGCACGGCTACGACGTCGAACGCATTGTGAACCACGTCCGGATCGGCGTCTCCGATGTGCTGCGCGACGCCGGTGCCGACCCGGAGCGGCTTCTCGGCATCGGCATCGGAGTCCCCGGCATCATCGAGCACGGCGGCCCGGCCGGAGCCACGGTCCACGGTCCCACCATCGGCTGGCACGCGGTGCCCTTCGAGAAGTTGCTCCGAGCCGTCCTCGAAGTCCCCTCCGAAGTACCGCTGTTCATCGACAACGGCGCCAAGACCCTCGGCCAGGCCGAGATGTGGTTCGGCGGCGGCCGGGGCGCGGGCACCGCCGCCATCGCGCTCATCGGCTCCGGCATCGGCGCGAGCGTCATCCATGGCGGC
The DNA here is from genome assembly GCF_040681655.1 of Streptomyces sp. NPDC051662. NCBI lineage: Bacteria > Bacillati > Actinomycetota > Actinomycetes > Kitasatosporales > Streptomycetaceae > Streptomyces > Streptomyces sp. NPDC051662. The sequence goes on along the minus strand of NZ_JBFAZD010000008.1, from coordinate 145,870 downwards.
GCCCTGATCGAGGAGAGCGGCCGGAGCAGCGCCCTCGAATGGGGCCACACCACGGTACGGATGCGCGGTCGTCGCTGCCGCTGCGGCTCCATCGGCTGTCTGGAGGCGTACGCCGGAGCGGAGGCGCTGCGCGAACGCTGGTACGAGGCGGGCGGTTCGCTCCCCGAGGACGCGGACGACGAGACCGCGCTCGCCGCCCTGCTGCTCGCCGCCTTCCCCGGACCCGGCGGGCCCCCGCCCGACCCGCTGGCCGTCTCGCTCCTCGACGACACCGCGGAATGCCTGGGCGCGGCCGTCGGCGATCTGATCAATCTGTTCCTGCCCGAGCGCATCCTGCTCGGCGGCTGGGCCGGGCTGCTCATCGGCCCGCGTCTGCTGCCCGCGATCCGGCGCCACGCGGAGCAGTACGCGCTGGGCCACGCGGCGGCGCGTACCACGATCGAGCTGGGCGAACTGGGTCCTGACGCGGTCACGGTCGGCGCGGCCACGCTGCCGCTCGCCGCCTTCCTCGCACGGGGCGGGAGCCGCCCGAGCGTTCCCCGCCAGGCGGGTCCGGCTGAGCCGGGCGGGGCGGTGGCGCCGCAGCGCTGGCGGCGCGCCTCCGCCAACTCGGCCCCCGCCACGTCGGGAGAGCCCTCATGACCGTCGCCGCCCCGGGTTGAAGCGCGGGGGCGCGCTGTTCTTCGGGCCGCGCAGGGCGACGTAGACGAGCAGGACGGCCATGACGGCGGCGCCGATCCACATGGCCTGCTGCCAGCCGTCGACGAACGACCGCTGCGCGGCGTGGATCAGGTCCTGGGCGTGGCTGCCGGTCGTGGGCGCGACCTCGATGGCGTTGGCGATGCCTTCGCGTGCGGTGTCCGCGGCCCCGCCGGGGATGCCGTCGAGCTTGCCGTCGATGGCGCCGCGGTAGCCACTGGCCAGCAGAGCTCCGAGCATGGCGACACCCAGGGCGGTGCCGAACTCGCGGGTGACGTCGTTGAGCGCGGAGGCAACGCCCTGCTTGGCGCGGGGCAGTGAGCTGGTGATGACCTCGGTGGAGGGTGTCATCGACAGACCCATGCCGATCCCCATGGCGAGCATGCCGGCCAGGATGGACAGGTAGCCGCCGTCAACGGACACGAACAGCGCCATCAGGGTCAGGCCAAGAGCGGCCAGGGCCACGCCCACGGTCATGGTGGAGCGGGCGCCGATCCTGGCGACCATCTTGGGGGCCAGGCCGGAGGTCATCATCATCATGACGGCCATCGGCATCATCGCCACGGTGGACAGCAGCCCGGACCAGCCGAGTACGGCCTGGAAGAACGGGAAGAGAACGACGGCGATACCGGCCTGGACGCCGAAGACGACGAGCAGGGTGATGGAGCCGGAGGCCAGGCCGCGCTCACGGAAGAGGCGTACGTCCAGCAGCGACGCGTCGCGGCGGTGCAGCTCCCAGGCCACGAAGGCGATGGCGGCGACGACGCCGACGGCCAGACCGATCAGGGTGATGGGGGCGGTCCAGCCGCGCTCGGGGCCTTCCTGCAGGACGAAGATGAGACCGATCACGGCGACGGTGGAGACCAGTGCACCGATGGTGTCGAAGGAATGGGAGGAGCGTTCACGGGAGTTGGGCACCGACTTGAGTGTCATCGCCAGCGCGACGACGGCCAGGACCACAGGCAGCACGAACAGCCGGCGCCAGTCGGCGACATCGACCAGCAGGGCGGAGAGGAACATTCCCAGGATGCCGCCGCCTCCGGCGACACCGGTCCACACTCCGATCGCCTTCCCCCGCTCCTCCTCAGGGAAGGTGGAGGTGATGACGGCCAGCGTGATCGGCATGATCATCGCGGCGCTGACGCCGGCGGCCACACGGGCGGCGATCATTACCCCGGCCGACGGGGCCAGACCCGCGACGATTCCGGCGGCACTGAAGATGACCAGTCCGGTGATCAGCATGGGCTTGCGGCCCAGACGGTCACCGATCGCGCCGAGCGGCAGCAGCAGCGCGGCCAGGGCGAGGGTGTAGATATTGATGATCCACAGGACGGTGCTCTGCGAGGCGCCGAACTCGACGGCCATATGGGTCTGGGCGACGTTCAGCCCTGACACCGAGGCGATGACAGCCATCAGTGCGATCGAGACGCTGATCAGGATCGCGCGCAGCTGACGCGCGTCCGGCGTACCCTCGCCGGCGGTCGGCGCGGCCGCCGTCCGTGGAGACTGATTGATACTCATGATTTCCTTCCCAAAGGGCATGCGGAATCAGCGCCGGGACAGGACCGGTCGCCAGGTTGGTGAGAGAGAGGGACTCGCTTACCGCGCGGACCGCTGGACGGCGGTGGTGAGGTCGGTGGCGTTGCCGGCCAGCTGTATGCGACGTTAAACCCGTCTTGCATCAAGGGCATACCATGTTGCTCATGACGCAAGAAGATGGGCAGCTGGACAGCCTCGTACGCAAACGGATCCGCGCGCTGCGCGTCGCGCAGGGCTGGTCACTGGAGGAACTGGCCACCCGCGCCAACCTCAGCCAGTCCTCACTGAGCCGCATCGAGAACGGTCAGCGCCGCCTCGCCCTGGATCAGCTCGTCACTCTCGCCCGCGCCCTGGACACCACCTTGGACCAGCTCGTGGAGAACGCCGCCGACGAAGTCATCATCAGCCCGATGATCGACAGCGCTCACGGCCTGATGCGCTGGCCCATGAAGGGCGACCCCGGCATGAGCGTGATGCGTCAGAGGATGACCGGCCCGCCGCCCGACAACCCGGCCCGCATGCGCGCCCACCCCGGCCGCGAATGGCTCGTCGTGCTGTCCGGCACGGCCATCCTCATGCTCGGCCACCGGCGCTTTCGCATCGAGACCAACCAGGCCGCCCAGTTCCCCACCATGATGCCGCACGCCATCGGCGCCGAGGGCGGACCGTGCGAGATCATGGGGATCTTCGACCGCGACGCCCGCCGCGGCCACCGGAAAGACGCCGGCGCCGACGGCACCGAAGCCGACTGCGGAGGCGAGCGGGGCCCCTGCGAATAGGACCCGGCGGCTCGCGCCGGGAGACCCCGCTCCGCCGGGAGACCCCGCTCCGCCGGGAGACCCCGCTCCGCCGGGAGATCTTGCGTGATGGGCAGCGCACCGGGCCACCTTCTTGCGTATTCCGCAAACAGTCGTGCTAACTACGCATGACCGTCTTACGGTGTTGCCATGACCCCAGCGCACCAGCACACGTCCCACCATGGCGACTCACACGGCCACCACCAGTCGCACGACGACAGTGGCCAGGCGGAAATCCTCGACCTCGACGCCGATGTGCTCGCCGAGCACATCGCCTCCATCACCGCCTGGCTGCCGCTCAAGAGCGAGCCGCGCCAGATCGTGGACCTGGGCTGCGGCACAGGAGCGGGCACCTTCGCGCTCCTCGACCGCTTCCCCGAGGCGTATGTCACCGCCGTCGACACCTCGACCGGGCACCTCCGGCTCCTGCGCGAAAAGGCAGGCGCGCGTGGCGTGCGGGAGCGCGTGCGCACCGTGCGGGCCGACCTCGACACCCACCACTGGCCCGACCTCGGCACACCGGACCTGGTGTGGGCCTCGGCCTCGATGCACCACATGGCCAACCCCGACCGCGCCCTCGCGAGCGTCCACGACCTGCTCGCTCCCGGCGGCCTGTTCGCCGTCGTCGAGCTCGCGGGTTTCCCCCGCTTCCTGCCGGCCGACGCCCCCGAGGACCGGCCTGGGCTCGAAGAACGCGCCCATGCCGCGACCGACAGCTTCCACGCCGAGCATGTCCCGCACCGGGGCGCCGACTGGGGCCCGATGCTCACCGCCGCCGGCTTCACCGTCGAAGCCGAGCGCACCATCACCGTGAACATCGAAGGTGAGCGCGGCGAAGCGATCGGCCGCTACGCCTACAGCAGCCTGCAGCGCATCCGCGGCGTCGCCGCACCCGCACTCGGCCCCGAGGACCTCGCCGCACTCGACAAGCTTCTCGACACGGACGGCCCGAACAGCATCCTGCGCCGCGACGATCTCGCCGTACGCACCGAGCGCACGGTCTGGGCCGCTCGCCGCGTCTGACGCCCCGGCACCCGGGGTTGCCTGCCGCGCAGCCCATACGAAGCCTGGCGCCAAGGCCGGTGGGATCAAGCGCGTCGAGGAGTACGCCAATCTCCCCGCGGGCGGTCAGAACCTAGGCCGATCCGCGTACCACCAGCGACGGCTCGAAGATCACCGACGTCACCGCGCGGTCAGAGCCGGCGAGCCGGTCCAGCAGCAGCCGGGACATCTCCGCCGCCATCTCCTCCACGGGCTGTCTGACGGTGGTCAGCGGCGGCCGGCACGCGGCGGCGGCGCTGCTGTCGTCGAACCCGATCACCGCCACATCCTCGGGCACCCGTCTGCCGTGCTCCCGCAGTACATGGCAGGCACCCACCGCCATCAGGTCGTTCGCCGCGAACACACCGTCCACATCCGGGTGTTCGGCCAGCAGCCGGGCCATGGCCGCCTCACCGCTCTCCTGGGTGAACCGGCCCTCGGCGAGCGGGAGATACGGCTGCCCGGCGCGCGCCATCGTGTCGCGGAAACCCGCCAGCCGGTCCTGTCCGGCGGGCACGTCCAGCGGTCCGGTGATCGTGGCGATCCGGCGGCAGCCGCGTGCCAGCAGATGTTCGGCGGCCAGTCGCGCGCCGTCCTGGTGGGCGAGATCGACATAACTGATCCGGGTGGGCCGGGAGGGGCGCGCGTACAGAACGGCGGGCAGCCCGGCATCCGTGATCAAGGCGGGCAGCGGATCATCGGCATGGGTCGACACGACCAGGGCGCCGTCGGCGCTGCCCTGACGGAGATACGAGACGACCTCGTCGCGGGCGCGCGAGGTCTCGGCGAACATCAGGACCGGATACATCCCGCGCGGCCGGAGGTAGTTGACGACCCCGGTCACCACCCGGCCGAAGAACGGGTCGGCGAACACCTCGGCGGTGAAGGAGGATCCGGCCCCGCCGTCGGGCTCATCGGCCCGGCGCGCGTCGCGGTCGCCGTCGCCGCCCGTCGGTCCGGCGGGGTGCGGGGCGGCGGCCTCGTCCTCCGGAGCCGGGTCGTCCCCCGCGCCCGAGACCACCAGGGCGATCGCGTCCGTACGACGAGTGACCAGGGAGCGGGCCGCGCGGTTGGGGGTGTAGCCGGTCGCGGCCACCGCCTGCCGTACGGACTCCTGGATCACCGGGTCGACATTGCGGACCCCGTTGACGACCCGTGAGACCGTGGCGCGGGAGACACCGGCCGCTCGCGCCACATCCTCCAGCGTGGGTGAACCGGCCGGTCTCGGGTCTTCCGTCATGGCCCCATTTATAGCATCAGCGGAGAGCGCTCTCCGTGGTCGCCCCCGGTGACCTTCCCGGCGGTGCGGACGCCGTGATCACCGCGCTGAGCGGCAGATCTCCGGCCGACCGGCCGCCGCGCAGCAGCAGTTCGCCCGGTACGGTCTCCCGGCGGTGGCGCTCCGCCGACCAGCGCTCGGTCGCCCGGCCGTCCACCCGTACCACCGCGACGACTTCCTCGCCCGGGTCCGCGACGGCCGCCGTGTATCCGACGAGCCGCCGCGTCGCCGGTCCGCTCGCGGGCGAGGGGCAGGACAGATAGAGCTGGACCACCTCGCGGCCCTGTCTGCGGCCCGTGTTGCGCAGCCGTATCCGTACCTCGAAGGGCTCGCCCGCGATCACCTCGGACGGTGCCTCCATCGCCTCGTACGACCAACTGGTGTAGCCCAGACCGTGGCCGAACCAGTGGGCCGGGGAGACGCCCGAGCGCAGCCAGGCGCGATAGCCGATGTACGGGCCCTCGGAGTAGTGGAGCTGACCCCGCTCCGGGCGGGTGTTCAGGACGGGCACGTCCGCCTCGGCCGCCGCCCAGGTGGTGGGCAGCCGGCCGCCTGGCTCGGCGCGGCCGAACAGGACGTCCGCCAGTCCGTCCCCGGCCTCCTGCCCCGGGAACCAGGCGAGCAGCAGCGCGGGCACCTCGGCGCGCCAGGGGAGGGCGACGGGACCGCCCGCGTTGAGGATCACGGCCGTACGGGGATTGGCGCGGACGACGGCCCGTACCAACTCGTCCTGGCCGTCGGGCAGTGCGAGCGTGTCACGGTCGCGGCCCTCCGACTCGCTCTCCTCGGTGGTGCCCACGACGACCACGGCGGCGTCCGCGTCCGTGGCCGCCGCGACGGCCGAGGCGAGCGCCGCCGCGGCGTCGCCCGGGGGCGGGGCGGCGGCCAGGATCGTCGCCACTCCGGTACCGGCGGCCAGGCCGCGTCTGGCGACGACCTCCACCTCTTCCCCGGCGGCCAGTGCGGTACGTACGCACCGGTACGGCGGGGCGACATGGACCCGGGTCGGATCGTCGGAGTCCAGCGGGAAGGTGCCGGCCAGCAGGGTCCGGCCCGCGACGGAGAGGGAGAGCGGTCCCCAGCCGCCGACCGCGAGTGTCCACTCGCCTCCCCGGCGGGGCCGGATCAGGGCCCGGATCTCCACGGTCTCCGCGCCCGGCACCCTGGCCGGTTCCACGATCCGGCCGGACAGCCGGTGTTCCGCGTGGAGTTCGGCGCCGTGCGTGTCCAACAGCCGTACCAGCACGCCAGGGTCACCACTGACCGGATCGCGGATGAACGGCCCGTCGGTCCCCGCCGGGTCCAGCGGCCGGGGCAGCGCGCTCGGGGGAAGACCGGGGGAGTACGTCACCTCGGCGGTCCCGGCCAGGGCCGCCCGGACGCCGTCCAGTGGGGAGACCAGCGAGGCGGGGAACACCTCCGCGCTGCCGCCGCCCTGGATCCGTACCGCCGCGGCGTGCGCCCCGATGACCGCGACGGAGCGCAGCCGCGCGGGGTCGAGGGGCAGCAACTCCCCGTCGTTGCGCAGCAGAACGGTGCCTGCGGCGACCGCCCGGCGCAGCAGCGCGCGGGGAGGGCCCCCGGGCCCGCCGGCCGGCCGGGCCGTCGGCCGCCGTACCCGGGGCGGATCGCCCAGGTCCTGTCCGGACGATCTTCGCGGGCCCGCGACGTCCGGCACCGCGGAGGTCGAACGGGCAGGCCCCAGAGCGCCCACCCGTTCGGCCAGCCGCAGCAGTCGCCGTACCTTGTCATCGATCCGTTCCAGAGGGACGAGCCCCTGCTCCACGGCGGCGCGCAGCCCGTCGGCCCACGGGCCGCCGGGTCCCGGCATCGCCAGATCCTGCCCCGCGCGGGCCGTGTCGAGCAGGGAGCGCACGGCGCCCCAGTCGGAGATGACAGGACCGTCGAAGCCCCACTCGCTCTTGAGCGGCTGTTCCAGCAGCGGCGCCGCCGCCATCGTGGCGCCGTTGACCTGGTTGTACGCGGACATCACCGCCCAGACACCGGCGTCCACGGCGGCCTCGAAGGGCGCGAGATAGACCTCGTGGAGCGTCTGTTCGTCCACCCGCACATCGACGGTGAGCCGGTCGGTCTCCGCGTCGTTGGCGACGAAGTGCTTGGCGGTGGCCGCGACTCCACCGGACTGGACGCCGCCGATCAGCGCGGCGCCGGTGCGCCCCGCCAGCAGCGGGTCCTCGGAGAGACACTCGAAGTGCCGTCCGCCCAGCGGTGACCGGTGCAGATTGAGGGTGGGCGCGAGCAGGACGTCGACGCCCTTGCGCCGGGCCTCCGCGGCGAGCAGGCCGCCCAGCTCGGCGACCAGTTCGTCGTCCCAGGCGGCGGCGAGCGCGGTGGGGGAGGGCAGCACGAGCGAGGTGTCCCGCTCGTCCCAGGCTTCGCCCCGTACCCCCGTCGGCCCGTCGGAGAAGGTGATCGCCCGTAGCCCGATGGCCGGTTCGGCGTGCGTACGCCAGGTGCTCGCGCCCGTCAGCAGTCGCACCTTCTGTCCGAGATCCAGTTTCTCCAGCAGATGGCCGATCTCCTCGTCGGTCATGCCCGTCCCGTCCATACCCGCCCCCTTCGTGCGATGGGAGAGCGCTCTCCAGCTCCCCTCGCACAGATTCCCCGGACCTCGGCGGCCATGTCAACGGCGGCCAATTCGCGGCTCCTTGAGACGCGGCCCGGTCCGGGATGGCACGCTGAGTACGCAGGGGTGGCCGGGGAGTAGCTGAGGCCTTGTCATGGTCTGTGCCAAGCCTCTAAGTTGGCCGCTTGTGACGTGTCCTACAGCCAGTGGGGGAGCCCAGCCATGGCCGCAACCGGTCGGCACCGCCGATACCAGCCGAGCCGTATCAACCGCGCGTCCCTGACTGTCACGGCCGGTGGCGCGGGGATGGCGCTGCCGTTCATCGCCGTGGGTACGGCACACGCCGCCTCGGTCGATGTCTGGGAGAAGGTGGCGGCCTGCGAGTCGACCACCAACTGGCAGATCAACAACGGTAACGGCCACTTCGGCGGGCTCCAGTTCACCCAGTCCACCTGGGAGGCGTACGGCGGCGGGAGCTATGCCCCGCGCGCCGACCTCGCGACCAAGGACCAGCAGATCGCCGTCGCGGAGAAGGTGCTCAAGGGGCAGGGCCCCGGGGCCTGGCCCGCCTGCTCGGTCCGCGCCGGACTGACCCGGGGCGGCGACGCGCCGGACATCACGCCGGACCAGGCCCGTGACGCGGCGAACGCGCCCCGTACGGCGACCCGGAAGACCAGCGGCCCGATCCAGGCGAAGAGCACGGCGGTCGCACGCGAGAAGGCGTCGCCCACCTCCGTGCCGACGCGGCGCGAGGGCTACACCGTCGCCCGTGGCGACTCGCTCTCCGAGATCGCCGTCGACGAGTCGGTCAAGGGCGGCTGGCAGCGGCTGTACGAGGAGAATCGCCGGCTCATCGGCAGCGACCCGGATCTGATCTTCCCCGGCCAGAAGCTCGTCCTGCACGTTCTGGCGCCGAAGGGCGGCGCCCCCGCTCAGTCCGAGGCGAAGCCCGCCCCGGCCGAGAAGCCGAAGCAGACGGCGAAGCCCGTCACCCAGCCCAAGCCCGCCGCGTCGAAGCAGGCGGAGAAGCCGAAGCAGGCGGAGAAACCGAAGGAAGCGGAGCAGCCCAAGCAGACCGAGAAGCCCAAGCAGACCGAGAAGCCGAAGGAGGCCGAGAAGCGCGAGGAGGCCAAGACACCCGTCCGCGCCGAGAAGCCCAGGACGAGCGGGGCCAACGCCCCGGTCTCCGCCTCCACCGGCACGCAGTACCGTCAGTCGGGCTCCTGGGCCAGCGGCTATCACACGGGGGTGGACTTCCCGGTCCCCACCGGCACATCGGTGAAGGCCGTCGCCGCCGGACACGTGGTCTCGGCCGGCTGGGAGGGGTCGTACGGCTATCAGGTCGTCATCCGGCACGCGGACGGCAAGTACAGCCAGTACGCCCATCTCTCCGCGCTCAATGTGCGCGAGGGCCAACAGGTCGGCAGCGGCCAGCGGATCGCGCGGTCAGGATCCACCGGCAACAGCACCGGACCGCATCTCCACTTCGAGATGCGTACGGGGCCGGGGTACGGATCCGACATCGACCCCCTCGCCTACCTGCGGGCGCTCGGCGTCAGGATCTGACGGGGGCGGGGCGAGACGCTCGGTGGTGAGCAGGATCAGCCCGCCCGCCGCGACCACACCCGAGCCCAGCGCCAGGACCGTACCGAGCACGTCGTAGCTGAACCGCTCGTCGAACAGGGTGAGTCCCACGGCCGCGGCCACCACCGGATTGACGACGGTCACCGTGGCCAGCGGCGCGGCCAGCCCGGCGCCCCGGTAGGACGCCTGCGACAGCAGCAGCCCGCAGACCGCGAGGACCGCGATCACCACCAGGCTCGGCGCCCGCACGGTCGGCTCCGCCGACGTCCAGTCCACGGCGACGGTCTTGGTGAAGACGGAGGAGATCCCGAACGCGACACCGGCCGCGCCCGCCAGCAGCACGCTCCGTACGACCGGGCCCCCCACCACCCGCGCGGCCAGGAAGAGCAGCCCCACGGCGCCGAAGGCGCCCGCGGCCAGCACCAGCCGCTCCTCGCCGGCCAGCGACCGGGAATCGGCGCCGTCGGTCAGCGCCAGCAGTCCGGCCAGCCCCACGGACGCCATGATCGCGCCCCGCCAGGCGGTGTGCCCGGCCCTGCGGCCGACGAAGAGCGCCGCCATGGGCAGCGCGAAGACGATGGTGAGCGCACCGAGCGGCTGGACCAGGCTGAGCGGCCCGTACGCCAGCGCGACGACATGCAGCACCCCGCCCAGGCCGTTCAGGGCCACGGCGGCCCACCAGACCCCGTGGTGCAGGGGCGCGTACGGCCGGTCGGCGGTGTCCGTCGCGACGCGTTCCTGGAGGATCGCCCCGGCGGCATAGGCGACCGCCGACACCAGGGACAGCAGCACGGACAGCGCGAGTGCACTCATGGAGTCACGATCTCTTGTCGGCGTGATCTCGGCGTCGTCCTGGAGAGGTCATTTCGGCGTACTGCCGTCGTAGTACACAGTGAGGCTGGATGTAGTCCTTTGGATGGGGTGGACGGGATGGACCGAGGGGACGGTACGGACCGGGTGGACGGCACGGAACGGGTGGACGGTACCGGCCCGATCGGGCCGGTGGACCTGGCGCCCGTCCTGGCGCGGGTCGCAGCCGTGGGCGGGTTCTTCGCCCTGCGTACGGGAACACCCGCCGCCGGTCAGGTCCCGCTGGCCCGGGTGTACGCGGGCGACCTCGCCCCGCTGACGGCCCGCGTCGACAGGGTCGCGGCCCGGCTGCGCGCACCCGAGCGCAGGATCGGCGCGTCCGTGGCACAGCTCGGCCTCGCGGCCCGGCTCTGGTCGATCGCGCTCGGCAGCGCCGTACTCGCGGACGTGGTCCCCGATCTGGACCCGCGCCGGCTCCACTGGGATCCGGCGCGGACCTCACCGGACGACCTCGTGCTGACCGGTCCGCGCGCGCTGCCCGGCACCGCCGGGGCCGTGCGCGAGGTGGTGCAGTACGGCCATCTCGTCCCGCTCGGCGAGGCCCTGCGGCGCGATGGCCGGATCTCGCCCCGGCTGCTGTGGGGAAACGCGGGTTCCGCGCTGGCCGGAGCCGTACGGGAACTGACCGTCTGGGGAGAGGGAAACGGGCGACCTGAGGTGGCGGAACGGGCCGGGGCGCTGGCGGCCGAACTGTTCGCACACCCGGACCTGCGCGCCACGGGCGGTACCGTGGCCGGATCGTTCCGCCGGCGCAGCTGCTGTCTCTATTACCGGTGCCCGTCGGGCGGACTGTGCGGGGACTGCGTCTTCGACCGGCCACCGCGGCGGTCTTCCACGCCAACGGTTTCCGGGTGACCATGACAGGGCTGCGATCGCCGGGGCGAGAACGGGGGATGGCGTGAGACTCGGGCTGCTCACCCGCGAGTATCCGCCGGACGTCTACGGCGATGCCGGCGTCCATGTGGAGTTCCTGGCACGGGAGTTGCGCTCCCTGACCGAGCTGGAAGTGCACTGCTGGGGCGACGGCGACGAGGACCCCGCGCCCGGGGTGGTACGCGCCACCGGGCCGCACCCGGACTCGACGGAGCCCATGACGCGCTGCGCGCCTTCTCGGTGGATCTGGCGATGGCCGCCGCCCTGGAGGGCCGCGAACTGGTCCACTCCCACACCTGGTACGCCCATCTCGCCGGCCATGTCGCCAAGCTGCTGTACGACATTCCGCATGTGATGACCGCCCACTCCCTTGAGCCGCTGCGCCCCTGGAAGGCCGAGCGGCTCGGCGGTGGTCACGCCCTCTCCAGCTGGGCCGAGCGTACGGCCGTCGAGGGCGCGGACGCCGTCATCGCCGTCTCCCGGGGCATGCGTGACGACATCCTCGCCCGCTATCCCTCGCTCGACCCGGACAGGGTGCGGGTCGTCCACAACGGCATCGACACCCGGCTCTACCGTCCGGACCCCGGGACCGCCGTACTGGACCGGATCGGTATCGACCGCGACCGCCCTTTCGTGCTCTTCGTCGGCCGTATCACCCGCCGGAAGGGCGTCCCGCATCTGCTGCGCGCGGCCCGCGCCCTCGACCCCGGCGCCCAGCTGGTGCTGTGCGCGGGCGCCCCGGACACCCCCGAGATCGGCGCCGAGTTCCATGAGCTGGTCGAGGAGCTGGGGCGGACCCGCGACGGGGTGTTCTGGATCCCGGAGACGCTGCCGCGTCCCGAGGTGATCCAACTCCTCACCCACGCGGCGGTGTTCGCCTGCCCCTCGGTGTACGAGCCGCTCGGCATCGTCCATCTGGAGGCGATGGCGTGCGGCACGGCCGTGGTCGCGTCGGCGGTGGGCGCAATCCCCGAAGTCGTGGACGACGGGGGTACGGGCCTGCTCGTGCCGTACGACGAACGCCACCCGGAAGCCTTCGAGTCCGGTCTCACCGAAGCGCTCAACCGTGTGCTCGACGACCCGGAGTCGGCGGCCCGGATGGGAACGGCGGGGCGGCGGCGCACGGTGCGGGAGTTCGGCTGGGACCAGGTGGCCCGCCGTACGTACGCGGTGTACGAGGAGCTTCTCGCGTCCGCGCGGCGCTCTGCCTGACCGGATGCCGGAAGGCGCCACGGCCTCGCTCGGCTCGGGGCTCGCGACGCTGGGGGCTCGCGACGCCGGGGGCGGCCACGCTGCCCTTCGTAGCGGCTCCGGCCTGCGACCACCGGCCACGGTCGAGCGCCTGCGCGTAGATCGATGCGTACGGAACCGGCCGTGCTCTGTCCTGACCCTGGACAGCGGGCGGAACGGCATGCTGTCATGCCAACTGCCGTTCCTTCCAACGTTGTACAGAGTCCCACGACGAGCCGCTACCTCAGTGGAGGACATGTGCGCATCCGAAGAAAACTGGCCCTCTTGCTCGCCGTCGTTCTGGGCTTCGCGGGACTCGCCGCGGTCCCGGCGGCCTCGGCTGCCGACGACACGGTCGAGGCCCACGGGCTCAAGGGGGAGTACTACACCCAGTCCGCCCCCGGAGCCTTCGACTTCCATGAACTCAAGGCCACCGCGTTCGACCCGACCATCGACTTCGCCAATCTGGAACCGCGGCTGGCGGCCGCCACCGGGCAGGCCGACGACGTCAGCGTGCGCTGGACAGGGAAGATCGTGCCGGCCACCACCGGCGCGCACACCTTCTCGATGACCGGCGACAACGGATTCCGGCTCTGGATCGACGGCCGGCTCACCATCGACCACTGGGTCGACGACTGGGACAAGGAGCAGACCTCCCCGCCCGTCGATCTCACCGCGGACCGGGCCTACGACATCAAGGTGGAGTACTTCGAGCACTCCGGAGGCTCCAACCTCCACCTGAGGTGGACCGAGCCCGGCGGCGGCAAGCGACCGGTGCCCCAGTCCGCGTTCCGGCTGCCCGACGGTTTCGCGTACGACGGCGCCACCGCCGCCACCGTACTGCCGGACGGCCGCACCCTGCGGCTCGACTTCGTCCAGAAGCTCGCCGCCCCGCCCGCCGGTCTCGCCTCCCATCTCAGCGCGATCATCGGTGGCGCCGCATGGCCGCTGGGGAGCGTGCGGAGCGATCCCCAGGACGCCCGACGGCTGCTGGTCACCCTGAAGGAACCGGTCGTCGGCAAGGGCGGCTCCGCAGATCTGCGCTATGACGGCGCGGGCGGTCTCGCCGCCCAGCAGGGCAAGCCGGTCGCGGCCTTCTGGAGCAGCGGGCCCAACACCTCGGAGTACCAGCTCTCCACCCCCTGGGCCAAGGAGGTACGCCCCGGGAACGCGCTGCCCGAGTACCCCCGGCCGCAGCTGACCCGTGACTCCTGGCAGAACCTCAACGGACAGTGGCAGTTCGCCGCCGCCGAGAAGGGCGAGCGCCCGCCGGTCGGCACCACACTGCGCGAGCGGATCCTCGTCCCGTACCCCGTGGAGTCGCAGCTCTCCGGGATCGAACGGCACGAGGACCGGATGTGGTACCGCCGTACCTTCACCGTGCCGCCGAACTGGCGGATAGGCCAGGACAAGCGGCTGAACCTCAACTTCGACGCCGTCGACTGGCAGGCCGAGGTATACGTCAACGGCACGAAGGTGACCGAGCACAAGGGCGGCTACGACCGGTTCAGCGCCGATGTGACCGATGCACTCAAGCCCGGCCGCACCCAGGAGCTGATCGTCGGCGTCTATGACCCGACGGACGCCGCGGACGGCGAGAACCCGCCCATGGGCAAGCAGCGGCTGGACCCGAGCGGCATCTGGTACACCCCCTCCTCCGGGATCTGGCAGACCGTCTGGATGGAACCGGTGGCGGCCGACCATGTCGGCTCGCTCGGGCTCACCCCCGATGTGGCGGGCGAGAAGCTCGCCGTCGAGGTGCGCGGGATACGGGACGGTGTGCCGGTCACGGCCACCGCGTACGACGGCAAGCGCAAGGTCGGCACGGTCAAGGGCCGCACCGGAAGCACACTGAACGTGCCGGTCCGCGACCCGCGCCTGTGGTCGCCGGACGATCCCCATCTCTACCGGCTGGAGGTGACGGCGGGTAAGGACCGGGTCGGCAGTTACTTCGGGATGCGCTCCCTCACGGTCGAGAAGGTCGACGGCGTGCCGCGTACGGTGCTCAACGGCAAGCCGACCTTCCTGATGGCCACGCTCGACCAGGGCTTCTGGCCCGACGGGCTGCACACCGCGCCGACCGACGAGGCGCTCGCGTACGACCTCAGAATGCACAAGAAGCTCGGCTACAACTCCGTACGCAAGCACATCAAGGTCGAGCCCGACCGGTGGTTCTACTGGGCGGACCGGCTCGGGCTGCTCGTCTGGCAGGACATGCCGGCGATGAACACCATCACTCCGAACGCCGCGTCCCGTGCCCAGTACGAGCACGAGATGAAGAAGATGATCGACCAGCACAGCAGCAGCCCCTCGGTGGTCATGTGGGTCACCTTCAACGAGGGCTGGGGCCAGTACGACCAGGCGCGGATCGCCGACCAGGCCACGGCGTGGGACCCGTCCCGGCTGGTCAACAACATGAGCGGGGTCAACTGCTGCGGCGCGGTCGACGGCGGCAATGGCGATATCGCCGACGCCCATGGCTATCCGACCCCGCAACTGCCCGCGCCCGACGGGAAACGGGCGTTGGTCAGCGGGGAGTACGGCGGACTCGGGCTCGCGGTGCCCGGCCACGCCTGGCCGGTGCAGCACACCTATGTAGGTGTCGACCAGGCCGCGTACACCGACGAGTATCTGGCCCAGCTCGGCAATGTCCGCAAGCTTGCCTGTCAGGGGAGCAATGGCGCGGTCTTTACCCAGATCACCGATGTGGAGGGCGAGCTCAACGGACTGCTCACCTACGACCGCAAGGTGATGAAGCCCGATGTCGAGCGGCTCAAGGCGGCGCACGACGCGCTGATCCGTGATGCCTCCGACCCGGCGTCGATGGAGTGCGCCACCTCCTGATCCGCCCACGGCCCCGGCCCGCCCGCATCCGGGGCGGGCCGGGGCTCGGGCACGCGCGGACTCGGGCACGCGCGGGCTCGTGCGTGCCGGGCCGTATGAACACGGGGGCATATGAACGCTGTGTGACCTCGGGAATAGGCTGGCCGGTGATCCACCTTGAATCTGCTGTTGCCGCGCCCGATGGTGCCAGGTCGGCAACGGAAGCCACCGGTCAGAGCGAGGAGCCCCGATGCCCAAGGCCACGTCCAAGGCGTATGTCTTCACCCGGCACGGCGGTCCGGAGGTGGAGTCCTTCGTCGACCGGCCGACGCCGAGCCCCGGCCCCGGCCAGCTGCTGGTGGCCGTGCGCGCCGCGGGTGTGAACCCCGTCGACTGGAAGCTGCGCGGGGGTTACCGCCGGCCCGGTTCCGCGCCCGCCTCGCTGCCCGAGACGCTGGGCAGCGAGGCCGCTGGTGTGATCGAGGAGATCGGCCCGGACGTCGAGGGCTTCGCCGTCGGCGACGCGGTCTTCGGCTCCACCCTCACCGGCGGATACGCGGAGTACACCCTGCTGCCGGTCGGGATCACCGCGCACAAGCCGGACGCGCTGTCGTTCACGGACGCGGCCGTACTGCCGGTCGCGGCGGCGACCGCGTACGACGCCGTGCGCCAGGCCGATCTGCCGCCCGGCGCCACGCTGCTGATCACCGGCGCCGGCGGGGGAGTGGGCGTGGCCGCCGTACAGCTCGCGCGCGACTCCGGCCTGCGGGTCATCGGCACCGCGAGCGAGGGCAAGAAGGAGTTCGTCGAGTCCCTGGGCGCGGTCCATGTCCCGCCGGGACCCGACCTCCCCGCGCGGGTACGGGCCGCGGCGCCCGACGGTGTCGACGCGGTCCTCGATCTCGTCGGCGGCGACACCCTCCGGGACGCGGCCGAGCTGCTCGTGGACCGTACGAAACTGTTCAGCGTGGCGGACAAGGCGACCGTTCCCCAGCTGGGCGGCGCGGTGGTCGTACGGCAGCGGACCGCCGCGGTCCTCGATGAGATCGCGAAGCTCGTGGTCAGCGGAGCGATGCGGCCGTTCGTGACCCGGACCTTCCCGCTGGAGCGCGCGGACGAGGCGCTGCGCGCGGTCGAGGCGGGGCATGTCCAGGGGAAGATCGTGATCGAGGTCGGCGCATGAGCGGCACGCCCGGTTCCCTGTCGCGCCCGCCCGCGCCCCGCCCGTCCTCGTCCCGTACGCAGGAGCCGTCCTCGTCTCGTACGCCGGAGCCGCCCCCGGCCGTGCCGGGCCATCCGCTGGACCATCCCACGCTGGCCTCGCTCACCGGACCGCACGCGCACTTCGCCGAGCGGCGCGGCCGGCTGCTGCGCTATCCGCCCGATGTCTCGCCGTGGCTGGCGCTGCCCGACGCCCCCGACGCCGCGGACTGGGCCGACGCCGCCGCGCTCGCGGGCCCCGGGGGATCCCTGGCGCTCGCCGGCTATCGCGTTCCGCCGCCCGACGACTGGGAGGTCACCTTCAGCGCCGACGGAGTGCAGCTCGTCGGCACCGACGTCAGGACCGTTCCGGACGAGGAAGCCGTACCCCTGTCTCCCACCGACGTACCGGAGATCCTCGACCTGGTCGAGCGCACCAGACCGGGGCCGTTCCTGGCGCGCACGATCGAGATGGGCACGTATCTCGGTATCCGCCGCGAAGGGGCGCTGGTGGCGATGGCGGGGGAGCGGCTGCATCCCCCGGGCTGGGTGGAGATCAGCGCCGTCTGCACCGACCCGGCGTTCCGGGGCCAGGGGCTGGCGGCCCGCCTCGTCCTCGCGGTCGCCGACTCCATCAAGGCCCGCGGTGAGCGGCCGTTCCTGCACGCGGCGGCGTCCAATACGAACGCCATCCGGCTGTACGAGTCGCTCGGCTTCCGGCTGCGCGGCACGACGAGGTTCCTCGGGGTCCGGGTCCCGGCCGGTGAGTCCCGGAGCGTCGGGGCCGGGGCCGCGACCGGCTAAGATAGTGGGATTTTGTTGGCCCCCGGCGCGTCGGTATGCTCCTGACCTGCAGGGATGGCCGCAAAGGCCAAGAAAAGCCCCATCTGGGACTCCGGCGTACGAGTGACCCCGGTGTACGAGTGATCGAGGAACGGCAGCAGCGATGACGGTGACAGAGGACAGCCCGGCGTACGGCGACAGCCGGCCGTATGCCGAGAGCCCGGTGTACGCCGAGAGCCAGGAGTACGGTCCCGGCATCGACCCCGAGCGCATGGCCGTCTGTCTGGCGGTACTCGACGAACTCGACAAGCTGGACGTCGACCACCCCGACGCGATCGCGGTCCGGCGCGCCACCGCCGGGATCTACCGGACCGTCAAGCAGCGCCGCCGCCAGGAGCGCAGGGCCGCCAAGACCGCCCACGACAAGGCCGTCACCGAAGCCACCGCCACCGGCTCCGCCGAGCGCATCGACGACGAGACCCAGGGTTTGCTGCCCTCCTCCTCGGCCGGCGGTGAGATCGCGGGCATACTCCAGCGCCCCCGCTCCTGCTACATCTGCAAGACCCGCTACACCGAGGTCGACGCCTTCTACCACCAGCTCTGCCGGCCGTGCGCCGCCGAGAACCGCGCCCGCCGTGACGCCCGTACGGACCTCACCGGACGGCGCGCACTGCTCACCGGCGGCCGGGCGAAGATCGGCATGTATATCGCGCTGCGACTGCTGCGCGACGGCGCCCACACCACCATCACCACCCGCTTCCCGGGCGACGCGATCCGCCGCTTCAAGGCGATGCCGGACAGTGACGAGTGGATCCACCGCCTCAAGATCGTCGGTATCGATCTACGGGACCCCGCGCAGGTCGTCGCCCTCGCCGACGCCGTCGCCGCCGAAGGCCCGCTGGACATTCTGATCAACAACGCCGCACAGACGGTGCGCCGCTCCCCGCAGGCGTACAGCGAGCTGCTGGCCGCCGAGTCCGCGCCGCTGCCCGCGGGTGAACTCCCCGCCTCCCAGGTGATCGGGGCGTTCGGCAGCGGTGCTCAGGCCGTACTGCCCGCCGCCGGCGCCGAGGCGCTGAGCGCCTCCGATGTCACCGGACTCGCGCTGGTCGGCGGCTCCGCCACGCTCGCCAGGATCGAGGCGGGCACGGCGATCGACGCCGGGGGACTGGTGCCCGACCTGCACGACACCAACAGCTGGGTGCAGACCGTCTCCGAGGTCGACGCGGTCGAGCTGCTCGAAGTCCAGTTGTGCAATTCCACCGCGCCCTTCATCCTGATCAGCAGGCTGCGTCCGGCGATGGCGGCGGCCGAGGCGGCCCGTGCCTACGTGGTGAACGTCTCCGCGATGGAGGGAGTCTTCAGCCGTGGTTACAAGGGCGCGGGTCATCCGCACACCAACATGGCGAAGGCGGCCCTGAACATGCTGACCCGAACCAGCGCCCAGGAGATGTTCGAGAGCGACGGCATCCTGATGACCGCCGTCGACACGGGTTGGATCACCGACGAGCGCCCGCATCCGGACAAGATGCGCCTGGCCGACGAGGGCTTCCACGCCCCGCTGGACCTGATCGACGGCGCGGCCCGGGTGTACGACCCGATCGTGCGGGGCGAGAGTGGCGAGGATCTGTACGGCTGCTTCCTCAAGGACTACGCGCCCGCCAACTGGTAGCCGCCGCCGGGCGGCCGACGGGCTCATCACCCGTCAGGCGGCCACCGGCCCACTGGTCATGGGCCGAGTGGCCGGAATTTCACTCGAATGCGAGCCCTATCGAGCGGGTTGACGCTCATATGGTTACGCTGGTGCGAACGGACGGCCAAGCAGGGGATACACCATCCCCAGGGCTGTGCTGGGACAGGCCCACTACCAGGGCCGCGGTCCCGTCCGACAAAGGCGCCACCGCGACGGAAACGTGTCCTGTCCCAGAGTTGCGCGACACAGAGGAGTGCGCGGTGACACCAGACCTCACGAAGCACGAGCAGCGTCCGGCGGAGTACGTGGAACGGAACCGCCGGCCCGACAAGAAGCTCGGAAATCTCGAAGTATGGGCCAGGTCGGCTCCGATCAGACTCGCCGGCTACGAGGACGACCTCGCGGAGCCGCACATCCTGCCCGGGATCGACTGACCCACCGGATCGACCGACGGATCGCCGTACGTCCCGTATCCCGCGCCGGTCGGGGTGCGGGACGACGCATGACACCCCTGGCGACACCATGCCCCGGACTCCCCCGCCCCGGCCACCGGCGGCGTAGTGCGGGCAGACCGGTCCCGGTCGCGTCGCGCGGCTGCCCCGGTGACCGCCCCACAGCGCGGACGATCGTCGGCGTACCGGCCGTCGCGATACGGCTGACCAGCACCTATATCCCACGCCACCCCTCCGACTTCACCATGCCCACGTACCGCGACGGGCGTGTATCCCCCGCCTGAACGTGTGCGAGCCCCAGGTCCGTCCTCCCCTTTCCCGCTTGCGGGGTGGAGAGAGTTCCGGCAGACATAAGGGGACATCCATGGAGGAAGAGTCGGGAGATTCTGGTGCGCTCACCCCACCGTCGTCGGTATGTCACGCTCGCCGTGCTGTCCGCGGGGATTCTGATCACGGCCGGCTGTGGCGGGGACGAGGGTGGCGAGGACATGGTGAGCGCCGAGGAGCTCCTGCTCCAACCGGCCGCCGACCGGGGACCCGATCCGTTCACCCGGTCCACCGTGAGCCCTGATTCCGTGACCAGTCCGGCGGTCCGGCCCCCGTCGTCGGACGCCCAGGGCGGAGCGAGCGGGACCGTACGGGCACCGCGCGCCCTGCCGGGCTCCACGCCGGGACTCTACGGCGGCACCGCCGTCGCGAGTTGTGAGGTGGAGCGGCAGACCCGTCTCCTCACCCAGGACCGGGCGAAGGCCCGCGCGTTCGCCGAGGGAGCGGGGGTCACCCAGGCGTCCGTCCCGGACTTCCTGCGTGGACTGACCCCCGTGGTGCTGCGGCCCGACATCCGGGTGACGAACCACGGCTACCGCGACGGGTCCGCCGCCGCCTTCCAGTCCGTACTGCAGGCGGGCACCGCCGTCATGGTGGACAACAGGGGTGTGCCCAGGGTGCGCTGCGCCGACGGCAGCCCGCTGCGCCCGCCGATCGCGGCCAAAGGTTCCGTGCGCTACAGAGGCGAGAAGTGGAAGGGCTATCTGCCCGACCGGGTCGTCGTCATCACCCGTACCCCCGAGGCCATCACCAGCCTGGTCATCGTCGATCTCGCCGCCAACAGCTGGATCGAACGGCAGATCGGTACCGGAGGCCGGCGGGACAAGCCGCCCCAGGTGCCGCCGCGGTACGGGCCGGAGGCCGACATCACGGACCCGGACGCGGTGAAGCTGCCGGGGTCAGGACTGCCCGAGGTCCCCGCGGGCATGGGGTCGGGGTCCGGGGATTCCCAGCAGGGCAGGTCCACCCCGGACCGGGGCCGGGGTGTGCCCGACCAGCGGGGGGACGCGCCGCTCATCGAGGACGACGGAGTGGTCCCGCCCGACGGGCCGGTGGAGCCCGGGCCGCGCGGCGCGGGCGATGGCGATGTCCCGTTGTCCGACGAGGACATTCTGACGGGTCCTGACGACCCCGCGGTGGTCCCCGGCGACGAGTTGTCCGCCCCGTTGCCGGACGGCCCGGAGGCCGGCGTCGAGCTGATCGGCCCCGATGCGTTCGCGGGCTGACGGGAGGGCCCGAGGCTGACAGGACCGCTCGAAGAATCCGACAAATGATGACAGAGTGTCTCCATGGTTGAACGGGAAGCGGGTCCCCTGGCGCTCCCCGCCGACTGGCCCGCCCCTCCACGCATCAGTCTGTCCCTCAACCGGATGGGGACCTTCGACTGGCACCTCGACAGCGGGCTCCTGCATCTCGACGCCCCCGCGCTCGCGGTCCTGGATCTGCGCCCCGACGAGTACGACGGCCGGCTGAGCAGCCTGGAGGCGCGGGTGTCGCCGAGCGAGAGCAGCCGGCTGAAGGAGGTGGTGGACCGGGCGCTGCGAGACGGCAATGTCACCTATGGCGCGTACCTCCGTATCCGGCGGCGGGACGGAAACCTGGGCTGGACGCACACCCAGGGCGCCATCCGCCGTGACCCGGCGGGCCGTCCCTACCGCGTCATCGGCATCGTCCGCGACGCCTCCCAGGAACTCGCGGACTCGGCCGCGCGACTCGAACTGAGCGCGGTGCGCCGGGTGCGGACGAGCGTCGTCGAGGGCACGGCCGCCGCGCTCGCCCACGCCAGGACCGTCCAGGACGTCATCGACGTACTGAAGGACTCCCGCGGCCTGGCACACCTCGGGGCCAGCAGTCTGGTCATGGGGCTGATGGAGGCGGGGCGCATCCATCTGGTCGCCGAGGGCCCCGAGGGCTCCTACGTACAGGGGACGCGGGTCACCCGCACCGATGAGCAGTACCCGATGAGCGAGGTGGTACGGACGCTCGTCCCGCGCTTCATCGAGTCCGCCGAGGAGTTCGCCGAGCGCTACCCCGTCCTGTGGCCGCACATCAGCGGGCTGGGCATCAACGCCGCCGCCTATCTGCCGCTGATCGCCCAGGCGCGGCCCATCGGTGCCCTCGGGCTGCTCTACCAGGAGAAGAGCGGCTTCACCGCCGAGGACCGCAATCTGCTGGTCGCGCTCGGCAGCAGCATCGCGCAGAGTCTCCAGCGCGCCGTCCTCTTCGAGCAGGAACACGATCTGGCCGAGGGGCTCCAGCAGGCGATGCTGCCCCGCCGGATCCCCGCCGTGCCGGGCGCCGAGATCGCGGTCCGCTACCGCTCGGCCCGGCTCGGCCGGGACATCGGCGGCGACTGGTACGACGTGATCCCGCTGCCCGGCGGCCGGGTCGGGGCGGTCATCGGCGACGTACAGGGCCATGACACCCACGCGGCCGCCGTGATGGGACAGCTGCGCATCGTGCTGCGCGCGTACGCGGCCGAGGGGCACGCACCGGCCACGGTGATGGCGCGGGCCTCGGTCTTCCTCCATGAACTGGACACGGACCGCTTCGCGACCTGCACCTACGCGGAGGCCGACCTGGCCACCGGAGTGGTCCAGCTGGTCCGGGCCGGCCATGTCGATCCGCTGATCAGGGACACCGACGGCAGCTGTCGCAGACTGCCGGTGCCCGGCGGGATGCCGCTCGGGCTCTCCGCGGCCTTCGGACGGCTCGACTACCCGGTGGAGACGATCGAACTGGACCCCGGCCAGACCCTGTTGCTCTACACCGACGGCCTGGTCGAGCAGCCGGGCGCCGATCTGGACGACGGGCTGCAACTGCTGGCCGCGCTGGTACGGGACGGTCCGCGCGATCTCCAGCGGCTGGCCGACCGGCTCTGTGAGGTGGTCGACGCGCGCGGCGGCGAGGACGATGTCGCCGTGCTGCTGCTGCGCCGCGGCGGCGCGCGCGCCCCGCGCTCCGGCGGCCGGCTCCAGCAGCGGGTCGTGCAGGGCGACCCGGAGGGGCTGAGCACCGCCCGGCATATGATCCGCGCGGCGGTGGCCGCCTGGGGGGCCAGGGGGCGTTCCGACGAGATCGAACTGGCCGCCGATGAGCTGATCACCAACGCGCTGATGCACACCGCGGGCGGGGCCGTCGTGACCGTACGGGTGCTGTCCGGGGCGGAGCGACGGATGCGGGTCGAGGTCGAGGACGATTCGAGCGCCCTGCCCCACCGTCGGGACGCCGGGTACTCAGGGGTCTCCGGGCGCGGACTCCAGCTCGTGGAAGCGCTGGCGGACGAGTGGGGCGTGGAGTCGCGTGGCTGCGGCAAGTGCGTGTGGTGCGAGTTCATCGTGCCGAACCGACCGTCACGTTGAACGTTTTTCGTCGTTAACTGTAGGTGTCTTGATCGTACTTGACCGTAACCGAACAAGGGCGATTGGCTCTGCCCGTCGCCGTTCCTGCCTCCAAGACCTGGGGTTCCCTTGACCACCGAGCTGCTGGCACCTCTCGATCTGGCCTTCTGGCATCTCGAATCCGCCGACCATCCCATGCACCTCGGCGCGCTCGCGGTCTTCACCGCGGCACCCGGCACGGCCGGCGGAGCGGGCGTGCTGGAACTGCTCGCCGCGCGCGCCGCCGCCATCCCCCGGCTCAGGATGCGGGTACGGGACGTCTGGCTGCCGGTCGGCGGCGCGGCGTGGGCGGTGCACAAGGAGTTCGACGTACGCCGTCATGTGCGGCGGTTGCCGCTGCCCGAGGGGGAGTTCGCGACGGAGGCGGCGCGGCTGGCGGGCGAGCTGATGGAACGTCCGCTCGAACGCGGCATCCCGCCCTGGGAGATGTATGTCCTGACGGCGGAGGGCGGTGGCCGGGGCGGGACCGGGGATGCGGTAAGCGGCGGCCGGCCGTTCGCCGTCCTGGTGAAGCTGCACCACGCGCTGGCCGACGGCATCCGCGCCGTCGCCATCGGCGCCGGAATCTTCGACCAGATCGCCGACGCGCGGGCGGCCGGTGGCCGCCGGGCGCGCCCGGTGCCGCCCCGGTCCTGGCTGCCCGGCCCCTGGCAGGTGGCCGGACTGGCCAGAGGCCGGATCGAGGAGCTGGGCCGGGCCGTCGGTATCGGCGCCTCGGTCGTACGGGCGAGCCGGCTCGACCCGCGCGGTATGCCCGCGCTCTCCGCCGGATCCAGCGGGACACGGCGGCTGGCCACCGCCCTGCTCGATCTGGAGGATGTCCAGCGGATCCGCCGGGCCGCGGGCGGCACGGCCAACGATGTCCTCCTCGCGACCGTGGCCGGCGCGCTGCGCCGCTGGATGCTCGAACGGGGCGAGCCGCTGCCCGTCGCCGCGCCGCGCGCGCTCGTGCCGGTCTCCCGGCGCAGACCGGGCAGTCCGCCCGGCTCCGGCAACAGGCTCTCCGCCTATCTTCTCGCTCTGCCGGTCGCCGAGGCCGACCCCAGGGCCAGGCTCGCCGCCGTACGCCGGGGCATGGACCGCAACAAGTCCGACGGGCCCTCCCGCGGCGCCGGCGCGGTGGCCGTCCTCGCGGACCAACTGCCGCCGCTCGCCCACCGGCTCGGGGCGCCGCTCGCCGGCAGCGCGGCCAGGATGCTCTTCGACATCCTGGTGACGAGCGTCCCGCTGCCGCGCTCGACGCTCTCGCTCGGCGGCTGCCCCCTGCGCGAGGTGTATCCGATGGCACCGCTCGCCCGCGGACAGTCCCTCGCGGTGGCGCTGTCCACCTACGGCGGGCAGGTGCATGTGGGGCTGGTCGCCGACGGCAAGGCCGTACCGGACCTCGACCGGCTGGCGCGCGGGATGACCGAGGAGCTGCGGGAACTGCTCCGGGTCGCCGATCCGAGCGGCCGGAACCGCTCCGGCGACTCCGACCGGGCGGCCCCCGCCGGAGGATCCTTGGCCATGAAGAGCCCCCGGAAACCCGAGAGATCGGACAGCTGACGGCGAAGTCCGTACAGATAGCTGCTTCATGGGTGTTGACGCGTCCAGTCATCCGATGAATATTCATCGTGATCGGCATGGTGACCACCCTCGCCCGGGGGCGGTCGGCGGCGGCGACATCGGGAGGCGGCAGCGGTATGCGGCACACCACGCTCGGACAGGGAACGGTCGGGGTGACCGGACTCTCCTTCGGGGCGGCCGGGATCGGCAATCTCTACACCCCCGTCGGACCCGAGCAGGCCGCCGCGGCGGTGGACGCCGCCTGGGACGCGGGCATCCGCTACTTCGACACCGCGCCGCACTACGGCCTCGGGCTCTCCGAGCGGCGGCTCGGCGAGGCGCTGCGCGACCGGCCGCGCGCCG
The DNA here is from genome assembly GCF_040681655.1 of Streptomyces sp. NPDC051662. Classification (NCBI taxonomy): domain Bacteria; kingdom Bacillati; phylum Actinomycetota; class Actinomycetes; order Kitasatosporales; family Streptomycetaceae; genus Streptomyces; species Streptomyces sp. NPDC051662. Next base: position 120,784 of record NZ_JBFAZD010000008.1, on the reverse strand, counting down.
CGTACACCCTCTCCACCAAGGCGGGCCGGCTGCTCGTCCCCGTATCCGACGGCGGACCCGTCGGTGACGATCTCGCCCATGGCTTCGCCGTACCCGCCACGCACCGCCGTGTCTGGGACTTCAGCGGGGACGGGGTACGCCGCTCCATCGAGGACAGTCTCCGGCGGCTGGGGACCGACCGTATCGACATCGTCTATCTGCACGACCCCGACGACCACGGGGAAGAGGCATTCCAGCAGGCGTATCCGGCGCTGGAGCGGCTGCGCGCCGAAGGGGTCGTCGGGGCGATCGGCGCCGGGATGAACCAGACTGCGATGCTCACCCGGTTCCTCCGTGACACCGACGCCGATGTCGTCCTGTGCGCCGGCCGCTTCACCCTGCTCGACCAGTCGGCGTTCACCGAGCTGCTGCCCGAGGCCGTCGCGCGTGGCAGGAGCGTGGTCGTCGGCGGGGTCTTCAACTCCGGGCTGCTCGCCGACCCGCGCCCAGGCGCGACATACGACTACACCGCCGCCCCGCCCGAACTGCTCGACCGGGCCCTGCGGATGGACGCCGTCACCCGGCGGTACGGAGTGCCGCTGCGCGCCGCCGCCCTGCACTACCCCCTGCGCCATCCCGCTGTCGCCAGTGTGCTGGTCGGTGCCCGTTCCGCGGCGGAGGTACGTGACGCGGCCGAACTGGCCGACCGTACCGTCCCCGAAGACCTGTGGGCCGAACTGCGCGCGGAAGGACTGCTGACCGAACGGCCGGCCGAGGGACCGCCGGCCGAGGACGGAGCGCTGTCATGAGGGTCGCCCTGCACACCCGGGTGCGTGCCGACCGGATCGGGGAGTACGAGGCGGCGCACCGCGAGGTGCCCGCCGAACTCACCGCCGCGATCCGGGCCGCGGGCGCCACCTCCTGGACGATCTGGCGCAGCGGTACCGATCTCTTCCATCTGCTGGAGTGCGAGGACTACCCGCGTCTGCTCGCCGAGCTGGACCGGCTTCCGGTCAATGTGGCCTGGCAGGCCCGGATGGCCGAGCTGCTCGATGTCGTGCACGACTACTCCGCGGCCGGCGCCGACGCCGGTCTGCCCGTCGTCTGGGAGCTGCCATGACACCGCCCGGCGTGATCGACGCCCACCACCACATCTGGGACCTGTCCGTACGTGACCAGGACTGGATCACCGGACCCGCGATGGCTCCCATCCGCCGGAACTTCACCCTCGCGGATCTCTCCGCCGAGACCCGGACCGCACAGGTGTCCGCCACCGTCCTTGTTCAGACCATCGGGGTCCCCGAGGAGACCCCCGAATTCCTTGCCGCCGCCGACGGCAGCGATCTCGTCGCGGGTGTCGTCGGCTGGACCGATCTCACCGCGCCCGGGGTCGCGGACACCCTCGCCGCGCTGCGCGAGCTGCCCGGCGGCGACCGGCTGGTCGGGATACGCCATCAGGTGCAGGGCGAGCCCGACCCGGAGTGGCTGCTGCGCCCGGACGTACGTCGCGGGCTGGCCGCCGTCGCCGCCGCCGGGCTCGTCTACGACCTGGTGATCCTGGAGCATCAGCTGCCCGCGGCCGTGAAGGCCGCCGAACTGGTGCCCGGACTCACCTTCGTCCTCGACCATCTCGGCAAGCCGCCGATCGCCGGAGGCGCGACAGAGCCATGGGCGAGCCTGGTCAGGGAGCTGGCCGCACGGCCGAACACCGTCTGCAAGCTCTCCGGGATGGTCACCGAGGCCGCCTGGGACTCCTGGACGGCCGAGGGGCTGCGTCCGTACGCCGATACGGTCCTCGACGCCTTCGGGCCCGAACGGCTGATGTTCGGCTCCGACTGGCCGGTGTGCCTGCTGGCCGCCGCATACGGCGAGGTCCTCGACGCGGCCCGGGCCCTGACCGACGGACTGAGCGAGGACGAGCGCGGCGCGGTCTTCCGGGAGACCGCGCGACGCGTCTACACGCTCTGAACCGGGTCCGTGCCGTCGTCGGCCGGCTCCGGGAAGGCATGGCGCACGGGGCCCGGGAAGGGCTCCATGCCCAGCAGAGCGGTGACCGAGTGGGTGGCCAGCGTGTGCCAGGTGCGCGGGCGGCGCAGCATCGCGTGATCACCGCCGGGCAGCAGTACGGCACAGGCCTCGGCGCCCGCCGCACGGGCGCGGGCGGCCAGCTCGACGCTGCCGCGCGGATCCGTGACCCGGTCACGGTCGCCGTGCAGCAGCACGGTGCGGCAGCCCGTCAGCTGTGCCACCGGTTCACCGGGCGGGCACCACGGCGCGAGCCCCACCACCCCGCTGACCAGCTCATGCCCGGCGGCGGCCAGGGCCGCACGGCCTCCCATCGAGTGCCCCACGAGAACGACGGGAACCGGGCCGACCAGGGGCTCCAGCTCATCGAGCGCCCGGCGGGTGTCGCGCGCCGCGTCGGCCCGGCTGCCGTTCCAGCCTCGGCAGCGATAGCGCACCCGGCCCACCACCACGTCGTATCCGTCGGTGGCCCGTAGCACCGCACGGGTGAACGGCCACATCCGGGCGCCCGGCAGACTCAGCCGGGCCGGCGGCTCCACGCCCGCCTCGCGCCCGCCGTGCAGCAGCAGGACGACGGCGCGGGGCCGCGCGGCGGTTCTGTCGAGAACGAGCGCGGGCTGGACCGCGCCTCGGCGATCGCGTACGGACATGGGCCTTCCTTCCGACGGCGGGAGCCCGGGGACTGTCCGGGGCACCTTTGGCGGGGCTCTTCCATGAACGATCCGGCGAACGGATTCGTCGCCGCGGCGCTCGTGGACCGTCCGACCTGCCCGCCGGGCGTTCGCACGGCCCCTGCGGCACCCTGGACCCATGCCGGAAGTACCCGAAGTCGAAGCGCTGCGAGAGTTCCTCGACGGCCAGCTGGTGGGCAAGGAGATCGTCCGTGTTCTGCCACTGACCATCAATGTGCTCAAAACATACGATCCGCCTCTCTCCGCACTGGAGGGCGCCACGGTCACCGCCATCGCCCGCCACGGCAAGTATCTGGACATCGTCGCGCGTGATGCCGGGGACGGCGAACTGCATCTCGCCCTCCACCTCGCCCGCGCGGGCTGGCTGCGCTGGAAGGACTCGTTCCCGGCGACGCCCCCTCGACCGGGCAAGGGGCCGCTCGCGCTGCGCGTCGTCCTCGGTGAGGGCGACGGATTCGATCTGACCGAGGCGGGCACCACCAAGCGCCTCGCCGTACATCTCGTACGCGATCCCGCGGACGTCCCCGGGATCGCGCGGCTCGGCCCCGATCCGCTCGACGACTCCTTCGACCGCGCCGCGTTCGCCCGGCTGCTCGCGGGTGAGAACCGGCAGATCAAGGGCGCGCTGCGCGACCAGCGCCTGATCGCGGGTATCGGCAACGCCTACAGCGACGAGATTCTGCACGCGGCGAAGATGTCGCCGTTCAAGCCGGTGAAGAACCTCTCCGAGGACGAGATCAGCACGCTCTACGAGGCGCTGCGGGGCACGTTGCGCGAGGCCGTCGAACGCTCGCGCGGGGTGGCGGCGGGACGGCTCAAGGCGGAGAAGAAGAGCGGTTTGCGGGTACACGGCCGTACCGGTGAATCCTGTCCCGTCTGCGGCGACACCATCCGCCAGGTCTCCTTCAGCGACTCCTCGCTCCAGTACTGCCCGACCTGCCAGACGGGCGGCAAGCCGCTCGCCGACCGCAGACTGTCGCGGCTCCTCAAGTGAGCTGCTCCTCAAGCGAGCGGCCACCCGAGCGGCCTTCCGAGCGTCTGCTGAGCTTCTTCTGAGCCGGACCGCGCCGCGCGCTCAGCGGCCGGCCGTCATCGCCCGCCGATCGTCATCACCCGGCGGCCGTCCGAGGCCCGGACCTCGAAGTGGTCGATCTCGCCGGGCCGCAGCGCCGCACCACCCCGGGTGACCAGCGGCACGGAGCCGCCCGCGCGCGCCGCCCAGGACGTCACGGTCTCCCGCGACCCGTCCCGGCCCACCGCGATCAGGGCACAGGAGCCGAAGTCGCCGGACCGGACCAGTTCCAGACCGATATCCGCCCCCCACGCCTTCTCCGCCGCCGTCACCACCGCCGCCGTTCCCGTCGACCCGTCCGATGCGGTCCACCGGCTCACCGGTGTGCCGCGATCCGCCGGGGGAGCCGGGGGAGACAAGGGCGTCACGGCGAGGACGGCGAGCGGACCGCCCACCGCGAGCACCACCGCCGCGGCCACCAGCGCGAGCCGCCGGCCGCGGCCCCGGCGCCGCACCGCGGCGGTACGGCCGAGCAGCCCGGCAAGCAGCTCCGGACGCGCGGCCGTGAACGGCGCCATCTCGGCGGGGGTACGCCGCGCGTAGGCGTCCAACTGCTCCCTCACCCCGCCGAATTCGGCCAGCAGCTCCGAGCAGCGCGGACAGTCCATCAGATGGTCCTCGAACCGGAAGGCGTCCGGGGCGTCGAGCACGCCCAGTGCGTAGGCGCCGGCATCACGATGGAGGTCCAAGGTCCGCATGCTGTCTGTTACGCAACGGAACACGGAATGACTCAAGCCGGGGGAGTCCTTGTGGGCGGGCCACCGCCTACACTCCGGCGTCATGCTGCGTGTACTGGCTGTGGACGACGAAGAACCGGCCCTTGAGGAACTGCTGTACCTGCTCAGGGCCGACCCGCGGATCCGTGGCGCGGAGGGCGCCACCAGCGCGACGGAGGCGCTGCGGCGGATCGGCGCGGCGCTCGACGCCGGTTCCGATGACCCCGCCGCCGTCGATGTGGTCTTCCTCGACATCCATATGGCCGGGCTGACCGGCCTCGATGTCGCCCGGCTGCTGGCCGGTTTCGCCGAGCCACCGCTGATCGTCTTCGTCACCGCCCATGAGGACTTCGCCGTCCAGGCCTTCGATCTCAAGGCCGTCGACTATGTCCTCAAGCCGGTCCGCAGGGAGCGGCTGGCCGAGGCGGTACGCAGGGTCGCCGAACTGGTGGGGGAGCGGGCACCGGTCTCCGCCCCCGCCGCCGATCAGATAGCCGTCGAACTCGGCGGGGTGACGCGCTTCGTCGCCGTCGACGACATCGCCTACGCCGAGGCCCAGGGCGACTACGCACGGCTGCACACCGACACCGGCAGCCATCTGGTCCGTATCCCTCTCACCACGCTGGAGGAGCGCTGGCGGGCCCGCGGCTTCGTACGGATCCACCGCCGCCATCTCGTCGCCCTGGCCCGGATCGATGAGCTACGGCTCGACGCCGGCGCGATGAGTGTCCGCGTCGGCGATGCCGAGCTGGCGGTCAGCAGGCGTCACGCCCGCGCGCTGCGCGATCTGCTGATGCGGCAGGGCGGGCGCTGACCAGGGACTTCCCCCGGGATCACCGGGCTGCGTACACTCCGGGCCCGAGCACTCCGCCGCGCCCGACACGGGCCGGGGCGGGAGGGCGGAGGGCCGGAGAGACAGGGGGACGGATATGACGGGCGAGCCCGGGGCACGGCAGCCGGCGCCCCGGCGCGAGGTGGTCACCGGTGAGCCCCGTCGTGTACGTCCCCTCCCGCGCTACCGCGCCCAGGCCGAGATCGAGGAGCAGACCGCGCTCGGCGACGCCTATGTCCGCTCCCTGATGCGCGGTCAACTACGTGCCGGACTCACCGCGTTCGCGCTCCTCGCGCTGGTCGCTGGCACGCTGCCGCTCGCCTTCGCCACCCTGCGCGACGCGACGGCGGTCTGGGTGGTGCTCGGCTTCGCCGCGTATCCGCTGCTCACCCTGCTCGCCTGGTGGTACGTACGGCGCGCGGAGCGCAACGAACGCGACTTCGCCCGGCTCGTGAAGGGCCGGCCCGTTCCGTGAGCCAGAGCTATACGGTGACCGCCGTCACGGTCGTCGTTCTCGCGACCGTCCTCGTCGGCGGCTTCGGGCTGCGGATATCCCGTACCACCTCCGACTTCTATGTCGCCTCCCGCACGGTACGGCCCGCGCTCAACGCCGCGGCGATCAGCGGCGAGTATCTCTCCGCCGCCTCCTTCCTCGGTGTCGCGGGACTGGTGCTGCTGCACGGCCCCGACATGCTCTGGTACCCGGTCGGCTACACCGCCGGCTATCTCGTCCTGCTGCTCTTCGTCGCCGCCCCGCTGCGCCGCTCCGGCGCGTACACCCTCCCGGACTTCGCCGAGGGCCGGCTCGAATCGCGCGCGGTGCGGCGGCTGGTGAGTGTGTTCGTGGTCGGCGCGGGCTGGCTCTATCTCGTTCCCCAACTCCAGGGCGCCGGGCTGACGTTGAAGATCCTCACCGGCGCGCCCGACTGGTTCGGCGGGGTGCTGGTCGCCGTGGTCGTGGTGGTGGCGGTCGCGGCGGGCGGGATGCGCAGCATCACCTTCGTCCAGGCGTTTCAGTACTGGCTCAAGCTCACCGCGCTGCTGGTGCCCGCGGTCTTCCTGCTGCTGGCCTGGCAGGGCGACGGACGGCCGGGCGCCGGCCTCGATCTGACGGCGGCCGTCGTCGGCCGCGCGGACCATCCGCTGTACGCGACCTACGGTCTGATCGTGGCGACCTTCCTCGGCACGATGGGGCTGCCCCATGTCGTCGTCCGCTTCTACACCAGCCCCAACGGCCGGGCCGCCCGTCGGACCACCGTGATCGTCCTGGCGCTGGTCGGCGCGTTCTATCTGCTGCCGCCCGTCTACGGCGCGCTGGGCAGGCTGTATGTCCCGGAACTCCCCTACGGTACGGACGCCGACGCCGCCGTCCTGCTGCTGCCGGAGCGGGCGATCGGCGGGCTCGGCGGGGATCTGCTCGGCGCGCTGGTCGCGGGCGGCGCCTTCGCCGCGTTCCTCTCCACCGCGTCCGGGCTGACCATGGCCGTCGCGGGCGTCCTCACCCAGGATGTCCTTCCCTCACGCGGCGTACGCCACTTCCGGCTGGCCACCCCGCTCGCCATGGCCGTACCGCTCGGCGGGTCACTGCTGGTCAGCGGGATGCCCGTGGCCGACTCGGTGGGAATGGCCTTCGCGGTCTCCGCCTCGTCGTTCTGCCCGCTGCTGGTGCTCGGCATCTGGTGGCGGCGGCTCACCCCGCCCGGCGCGATCGCGGGACTGCTGCTCGGCGGCGGTCTGGCGTTCGCCGCCACGGTGATCACGGTGAGCGGGACCGTACGGTCGGGCTGGCCGCACGCGCTGCTCGCCTGGCCCGCTGTCTGGTCGGTGCCCGTCGGCTTCCTCGCGATGATCCTGGTGTCCCTGGCCACGCGCGGCCGGATACCACCGGGCACCAACGCGGTGATGACCCGCTTCCATCTGCCGGAGGCTCTGATGCCCGGTGGCCGCGACACGAGTGCGAACGGAAGCGCCAGGACGACGGGCGGCGGAGCCGGTGACACCAGCACATCCGGAGGCGCCGGATGAGCGGAGCCGCTCTCGCCGTCCTGATCGTGCTCGGTCCGCTGCTCCTCGCGGGCGGCTTCGTGCTCGGCCGGCGCACCGCACGCCCCGAGCGGACCAGCGATGTCGGCACGCCCGTGGAGCGCGCCACCTTCGAGACCCTGCACACGGCCTCGCTCGCCGCGCCCCCGCTTCGGGCCGGTCTCACCGAGGAGAGCGCCCGCAAGGCGGCCCGCCGGCTGCGCTCCCTGCTCGGCACCGACGCGCTCTGTCTCACCGACCGCGAGCGGGTCCTCGCCTGGGACGGGGTGGGCGAACACCACGGCAAGCAGGTGATGGCCCAGGTCGAGGGGGTGCTCGGGAGCGGACGCGGCACCGCCTTCGCGGGCGGCTGCGGCGATCTCGATTGCCCGCTGCGCTGGGGTGTGGCCGTGCCGCTGACCGTCGACCACCGGGTCCTCGGCACTCTGGTCGCCTACGCGCCGCGCGAGTCGGCGGTCCTCGCCAGGGCGGCCGGCGAGGTGGCCCGCTGGGTCTCCGTACAGCTGGAACTGGCCGAGCTGGACCGCTCCCGCACCCGGCTGATCGAGGCCGAGATCAAGGCGCTGCGGGCCCAGATCTCCCCGCACTTCATCTTCAACTCCCTCGCCGCCATCGCCTCGTTCGTCCGGACGGACCCGGGGCGCGCCAGGGAACTGCTGCTGGAGTTCGCCGACTTCACTCGCTACTCGTTCCGCAGCCATGGCGACTTCACCACCCTCGCCGATGAACTGCACTCCATCGACCAGTATCTGGCGCTCGTACGGGCCCGGTTCGGCGAGCGGCTCTCGGTCACGCTCCAGGTCGCTCCGGAGGTCCTGCCGGTGGCGATGCCGTTCCTCTGCCTTCAGCCGCTGGTCGAGAACGCCGTCAAGCACGGCCTCGAAGGGGCGGTCACCACCAGCCGGATCACCATCAGCGCGCTCGACGCGGGCGCCGAGGCCGAGGTGGTGATCGAGGACGACGGGGTGGGTATGGAGCCGGACCGGCTGCGCCGGATTCTGCGCGGCGAGGGCGGCGCGTCCACGGGGATCGGACTGCTCAATGTGGACGAACGGCTGCGCCAGGTCTACGGGGACGAGTACGGCCTGGTCATCGAGACGGGCGTGGGTGCGGGTACGAAGATCACGGTACGGATTCCCAAGTACCGCGCGGGTGTGCACGGCACCTGAGCGCCGCGCCCGCGTGCACCGCCGGTCAGAACAGCCGGTCAGAACCAGCCGGTCAGAACAGATGGATCGCCAGATGGCCCAGCGGCAGCCCGAGCTGCCAGGCCGGCGTCCAGACCTGGGGACCCTCCGCCTCGTCGGCCGGGAACGGATCTCCGTACGCCGGGCCCATGGCATCGAGATCCGGCGCCAGCAGCTCCGTCTCCTCCAGCCACCGCCACGCCGCGCCCGCCAGCTCCAGATCCGGATCCCTGGTCTCCGGGCCGGACTCGAACGCCGCCGCCTCCAGCCGGTCGAGCCGCCCGCAGACCCACTCCCGCCAGCAGGTCCCGTACGCCGTGAGCGAGCGCCACTCCTCCATCCTGGCCACCACACGCGGACCGCCCACCGAGCTGTCGGAGAGGAAGATCGTCAGGGCCAGCGCGCCCCGCCCCGCCCGGTATTCGAGCGTGGTCGGCGGCATCAGATCACCGGTGCGCAACAGCTCGTCGGCGATGTACTCCGCGTACATCCAAGCCATGGGCACCAGGAGGCCCCCACCACCCGACCCTTCGGTACATTCCGGACGCATCGCTTTTCCGCCTTCCTTTCCTCCCCCGAAGCCTGCTTCACGGAGCATTGAACCGGCGGTGGCCGCCCCGCGTGGCCAGAAAGGCAGGATCGGTCGGCGGACAGGAGAGGATTGTGACGGGTGTGGCCGACGGTGACGCGTCCGACGATGGAGCGGACGATTCCGGCCCGCATGTGCGGTCGCTCCTTGGTGCCTATGTGCTCGAAGCGCTCGCGCCCGAGGAGGACCGGCGCGTCGCGGACCATCTGGTGGAGTGCGGCCCGTGCGGTGCGGCCTATCTGGAGGTGGCCGACGCGCCGTCGTTGCTGGCGCTCCTGGACGAGGACGACCTGCGGTAGCCGGCCGCGCTGTAGCCGGGCAGTGAACGGGCCAGCGCCCGCAGTGCGTAGTACGAGCGGGACTTGACCGTGCCGGGCGGTATCCCGAGCACCCGCGCCGCCTCGTTCACGCTCAGGCCGCGGAAGTAGATCTGGGTCAGCACCTCGCGGTGCTCACGGCTCAGCGTCCGCACCGCTTTCCGTACATCGAGCACCGCGACGGTGGATTCGGTGCGGTCCTCGGGGTCCGCCGTGGCGGCGAGAATCCCGTCGCTGACCTCCGTCGGCCGGGCCAGCCGGGATCTGCGGGCGTCGATCGCCAGCCGGCGGCCCACGGTGAACAGCCAGGGCCGCATGGAGTCGAAGGGGCCGTCGAACGCCTCGGGATGCTGCCAGGCGCGGACCAGCGTCTCCTGGAGCAGATCCTCGGCGCGCTGCCGGTCGCCGTAGGTCAGGCCGAGCAGAAAGTTCAGCAGGGCCGGTCCGTGTTCGCGCTGAAGCTCCGTCAGCGCCCGCTCGTCGGTCCTCTCCTCGGCCATGGATGTGGTCATCGTGAACGCCCTTCCCGCCGGGGTCGCCGTCGTACGCGGCTCCGTTGCCGCGTGGCGTATCCGAACGCATACCGGCGCCGAGGGACAGACAGCGCACCGAGGTCTGCGACGAGCGGTCGCTCACTGCGGCGAGTGGTGCGGTGAACGGTCGGCCGGTGGCGTTTGGTCCCTTTCGTGAGCACTGTCGGCTTGGTTGCTTGACATCCAATTATATGAATATATGGATTCGTTGGGACGGTATCCCCCGGAATTGGAGCCTGCCCGATGACCAAGCGCATGCGACAGGGAGTGGTGGCCGCTGCGGCGCTGCTCATCGGTACGGCGGCGGCCTGCGCCGCTCCCGAGCGCCCCGCCGACCAGATCCCGCACGGCCCGCCGCGGGCGGGCTCCGCGGCACCCTCGGCCGCGGGCGGCGCCCCAGCGCAGCAGCGCGGATTCACTCTCGTCGCCTCGGGTGACGTGCTGCCGCACGATTCCGTCATCGACCGGGCGAGCGCCGACGCGGACGGCGAGGGCTATGACTTCGGGCCGATGCTCGACAGTGTGAAGCCGGTGGTCTCCGGCGCCGATGTGGCGATCTGCCACATGGAGACCGTATTCGGCGAGGAGGACGGCTCGTACAGCGGCTATCCGGCCTTCGTGTCCCCGCCCGAGATCCCCGCCGGTCTGCGGACCACCGGCTACGACTCCTGCTCCACCGCCTCGAACCACAGCCTGGACGACGGAGCCGACGGGGTACGCCGTACCCTCGACGCCTTCGACAAGGCGGGCGTCCGGCACGCCGGTACGGCACGCTCGGCGGCCGAGGCCGCGCGCCCCGCCCTGCTGACGGCGGGCGGTGCCAAGGTGGCCCAACTGGCCTACACCTTCGGCACCAACGACTATCCGCTTCCCGACGGACAGCCCTGGGCCGTCCGCCTCATCGACGAGCGGAAGATCATCGCCGATGCCCGCGCCGCGCGTAAGGCGGGCGCCGATGTCGTGGTGATCAGCCTGCACTGGGGCACCGAATGGCAGATGGAACCCGACGAGGAGCAGTTGAGCATGGGCAAGAAGCTCACCGCCTCGCGCACGAACGGCCGTCCCGACATCGATCTGATCCTCGGTACCCACGCGCATGTCCCGCAGCCGTACGAGAAGGTCAACGGCACCTGGGTCATCTATGGGATGGGCGACCAGATCGCCGGGACGATGACCAACGACGACGGCGAGCTGGACGGGCGCGGCAACCATGGCTCGATCGGCCGGTTCACCTTCGCGCCGCCCGCCGCGCCGGGGGAGCGCTGGCCGGTGAAGAAGGCCGAGTTCATCCCGCAGATGTGGGACCTCGACACCGGACGCGTGGTGAATCTGCCGGAGGCCGTACGGCGCGATTCCGAGCGGGACGACTACCGCGAGATCCAGTCGGAGATCAGCGAGGCGGTCCTGAGCCGCGGCGCGGCGGCGGACGGCCTCACCGCGGGCCGCTGAGAGGGCGTCGGGAGCGCGTCGCGGGGACGCCGGGGCAGGAGCGCCCGGCGGGGGGCCGTACGGCCAGGGGCTACGGGACGACCGTCACCGGCCAGCGGCCCGCCTTGACCAGCCGTACCGCCACCGAACCGATGATCCGGTGCCCCGCCGACTCCGAGGCGCCCACCACCACGGCGTCCGCCTTCAGCTCGTCGGCCGCCGTCACCAGTCCGCTGTACGGATCCCCGTGGAAGGTGTGGAACTCCCAGCGGACGTCCCAGACGTCCCTGACCCGCTCTATGGCCACCCGGATCTCCTCCACCAGCCCCTCGGCGATCTCCCCGGTCGTCTCCGCGACCGGGGCGCCGAGGGCGGCGCCGGCAGGCATGACGGGCTGCACATAGACGATGGCGAGCAGGGCGTTCTGCCGCCGGGCGAGTCCGCCGGCGTACGCGGCGGCGCGGAATGAGGACTGTGAACCGTCCACGCCGACGACGATCACCTTCGGGCCGTCGGTACCACGTTCGAATTGAGTGGGCTGCTGAGTCACGGCACGCAGGGTATCCGCTCCCGGCGAACGGACCTGCGGCGGTCTCCCCGGCGCGCTGACCGCAGGGTCACGCCCCACCCGTGACTCCAGGACCTCCGGCCATTCGTGAGACACTGCTTCCCGCGCCGGAGTACCGGCGCCGCGTTCCCTTCATGGCTCACCCCATCGGGTACTTTCCCCCGGATAACCGGTGTTGGTGAGCGGCACGGAGCATCCACCGTGCGAGCCATTGGTCATGAAAAAGGATCAGATGATTCCGGGGCGCCGTGCGGTCCTGCGGATCGCCGCCTGCCTCGGCGCCGCGCTCACCACCCGGCTGCTGACCGCGGGGCAGGCCCAGACACCAGGCAGCCCCACCCCGCCGCCGCCGTCCGGGGGAGGACAGCCGGTCAGCGGGGCGGGCGCCCCTCGCAAACCCTCCACGTACCGGCTCCAGCCGATGACGGAGGGCGCACAGTCCGGCTACCGCAGGCCCGCGCCGCCGGTACGCAAGGTACCGATCCTGGAGATGCCCGAACTGGGCCGAACGATGGTCCTCACCTTTGACGACGGGCCCCACCCCGACTACACCCCCGGCATCCTGCGCACACTGCGCGAACACGACGTACGCGCGATGTTCTTCGTCTGTGGCGAGATGGCCGACGCCCATCGTGATCTGCTGCGGGAGGCCGACGACGACGGCCACATCATCTGCAACCACACCTGGTCGCATCCGCTGATGACCGCGCTCAGACCCTCGCAGATCCGTGACGAGATGGGACGCACGAGCGACGTGGTCGAGGACATCCTCGGCACCCCACCCCTGTGGTACCGCGCGCCCTACGGCGCCTGGAACCGGTACGCCTTCGAGATCGGGTCCGAGATGGGCATGGAGCCGCTCGCCTGGACCGTCGACTCGCTCGACTGGGAGATGCCCGGCACCGACAGCATCGTCCGCAGAGTGCTGGACGGTGCCGGGCCGGGGGTCGTCGTCCTCAACCACGACGCGGGCGGCGACCGCTCGCAGAGCGTGGCGGCGCTGCGCCGCTATCTGCCCCAGTTGCTGGACGACGGGTACCGCATCGCCGTGCCCCACCGATGAGACCGTCCCCGGTCGCCCCCCCCGGCTGGTCAGTGGGTCCTGACCAGCCGGGCGAAGACGACGACATTGCCGTCGTAGCCGTTCCTCTTCGAGTAGCCGCCGCCGCAGGTGATCACCCGTAGCTCGGGATGGCCGGAGTCGCCGTAAACCCGGGCCGCCGGGAAGTCGTTCTTCGAATAGACCTCCACCCCGTAGACCTCGAACACGGCGGTCCTGCCGTCGAAGCGCTCCACCTCGATATGCGCGCCCTTCTCCATCGAGCCGAGACCGAAGAAGACGGCGGGCCCCGACCTGTTGTCGACATGGCCGACGACCACCGCGGTGCCTCGCTGGCCGGGCGCGATGCCGTTCTGGTACCAGCCCGCCAGATTCGGGTCCCGCGGCGGTGGGGCGGCGATCCAGCCGTCCGGGTCCAGCCCCACATCCACGACCGGCGCGTCGACCCTGAGCATCGGGATCTTCACCCGGGACATCGGCGCGTACGGCAGAGGCCGCACGATCGGTGCGGAGTGGGAGGTGGTGGCGGCGGCCACCGCCGGATCGGGCACGCTGTCCAGCGCGGCGGCCGCCGCGGGCTGCGGCGGTCCCAGCGGTACGTCCACCCCGTTGCGCATCATCGCGATGCCGGTGAGCATGACGAGAGCCAGAACGCCCCAGGGCGAGCGCTTCCTCGACTCGCGGGCGCTGTGGTTCATGCGCATAGTTCTCCCTTCGTGGACGTCTGCAGGCACGGTAAGTGCGTCGCCCCGTGGCGGCGATCACTGAAAGGCGAACGGGTGGCGGGGCCAGCGGGGCTGACCCATCCGAGTATTCGGCACATAAAATTTCTGACGGTCTGTGACCTGCGGATCCATCAGCCGTACGTCCTCCTGGCGGTGTGTCGGCTCACCGGGGTGGACCAGTGCCGAAATGCGGTGTCCGAAGAGCCCGGTGAGGGTTCGTCATGGAGGGCGTACTCGTCGAATTTCCCGGAGCACCGCTTTGGGGCGCCTTCCGCTGGAGGTTCAACGATGCGTGCTTCACGTGCTCTGGCGGTGACCGCCACCGCCTGCGCGGCCGTGGCGCTCTCCGCTCCGCTGGCCGTCGCGACCAACGGTCCGACCAATGTCACCATCAATCCGTTCGAGGTCCACCAGGGCAGCACGATCGAGATCAGCGCCCGGGGCTGCGGCCACGGAGGCACCGTCACCTCGAACGCCTTCCGGCGGGTCGATCTGTCCGTGAACGCGTCGGGGCACTCCTCGGCCAGGGCCAGGATTCATGACGACGCCACGCCGGGCAACTACAACCTGGCCGTCAGATGCACGGACAACGACCGGGTCGCCACACACCAGTTCCGGGTGCTTGAGGGGCGGGGCGCGCTGGGCGGGCTCGGCGGTTCCATCGGTCCCAGTTCCACGGAGATGGCGGTCGGCGGCGGGCTCGTCGCCACGGCGGCCGTCGGCGGTTCGCTCTTCCTCGCACGCCGTCGCCGGCCGGCCGGTGCGGGAATCTGACCGGGTGCCCTTCTCCCGGCAGCCTCCACCGGGGGTCCGCGGGGCCCCGAACGCCCGTCGCCCCGAGTCCTGACCGAGGACTCGGGGCGGGGGCCTTTTCCTATGGGTGGGGACGCCCGGGGGCGTCCGGTGTTCGGGCGGCCGGTGACCGGCCGCCGGTGATCGGTGCTGTCCGGTAATCAGTGCTGACGGCTTGCCGTCCGCCGGCGTACGACATAGATCGTTCCGGTGGCCGCCGCGACCACCAGCGCCGCACCGGCGACAAGTTCGGTGGTGTTGATCCCGCCAATGCTGCCGCCGAGACCTCCTCGCACGCCCGAGGGCACGACCGTGGCGTCGGTCGTACGGGTGACCGTAGCGGCCGGTGTCGGGTTCCGCGTGGCTCCCGAGATCCGGAGACTGGTCGTCCCCGACTGGCCGTTACAGGTGAAGGTCACCTGATACGTGGCGCCGGCCTTGGCGTCCCAGTCGACCGTGGCGGTGGCCGACTTGCCCGAGGGGATATTGACCGTGTCGAAGACCCCGGAGGAGGCGGTGGCGGTCGTACCGCAGTTGGTGACGGAGAGGGTCACCCTGCCCCCCGCCGCGACCGTGGAGGGCGTGACGGTGAATCCGAACGGCGCGTTTCCGCCGTTGACGGCGGCCGTCGAGGTGGGGGCGGTCAGTACGAGTGCGGACACTGCCAGCAGAGCGGCGGACGCGGCACGTATCGCGCGCATCATGAATCCTCCGGGTCCCCGAGGAGCAGCTGCGGAACCGTTTCCACATAAGGCAGGGAATGCACCTCGATGCCGGAAACGCTAGGAGCGCGTTATCACAGCCGCGATCGCTGGCGGGCGAATGGGGCACGGGTGTCCCCCGGGCGGCGGACGCCCGTACTCCACTCGGAATCCGGCCTTCGCTCAGGACCCGATCCACGGAAACAGATCGAGGAAGGGTGCCGCGGTCGCGCTGATCCCGCGGCCGTAGGGAGCGTCGAAGTCCCAGATGAGGAAGAGCAGGAACGAGATCAGCACACTGAACAGCCCGGCCAGCAGCAGTTCCCGGAAGGTACGGCGGATCTGCAGGACGAAGATCAGCCCCACCGTGACCACGGCGCCGATGATGAGACCGAACCAGACGACCCCCGGCATGGTGGCGCCCGCGCTCTGCCCCCGCGCGCCCCGGGCGTCATCGGCGGCGGCCACCTGGTCGACCAGCGGCTGGTAGGCCTGTCCCTCCAGATCGGTTCTGGGCGCGTACTGGGTGACGTCCGTGCGGATCCGGTCGAAGAGCTGGGTGCCCTTCGCGCTGAGCGCCTCGTGCTCGGACATGTGCGGCCATTCGGTGCGGACGACATAGGTGACATAGGCGGCCACGTCGGCGCGGATCCGGTCGCGTACCTCCGCGGGGTAGACCTGGACCCGCTGCTGGATCTCGTGCAGCGCCTGGGCCTCCTGGCGTACGGTCTCCTGCGCCGCGCTGCGGCCCTCCCAGACGCCCGCGATCGCGAGACCCAGCACGATCGCGTAGATCACGCCGATCATCATCGTCATGTAGTCCATGACGTCGGGGGTCCCGGAGGTGTCGTCGTCCTCGCGGACGCGGCGGTTGTTGATGACGACGATGGTCAGGACGACCGCGCAGGCGGCGGCCATCGCGATGCTCAGAACGAGCCATTCCGACATGAGATCTCCGGGGATCAGCGGGAGCGGGGACGCAGGACGGCTACGGCGAGCACGGCCGGGGCCGTGATCAGGAGCATCAGCAGAACGGGAGAAGGGCCGCCCTTCGGCTGATCACGGGTCGTCTTCCG
The DNA here is from genome assembly GCF_040681655.1 of Streptomyces sp. NPDC051662. NCBI lineage: Bacteria > Bacillati > Actinomycetota > Actinomycetes > Kitasatosporales > Streptomycetaceae > Streptomyces > Streptomyces sp. NPDC051662. The sequence continues at coordinate 104,449 of NZ_JBFAZD010000008.1, read as the reverse complement.
ATAGGCGGGCAGTGCCACCGCGGACGGCGTGGGAGCCGCCGACGGGGTGGGCGAAGGCCGCGTGGGACTCGGAGCCGGTGGCTTCGGTGCGGGCGGCGGTGCGGGCGGCGGCGGTGCGGGCCGGGGCTGCCTCAGGGGCGTCCGGGCGACCGGCGGGGGTGGCGCCGGTGCGACGCTGGGGGCCGGCGGCGGCGCGGGTGGTGACGGCCGGGGCGGCGGCGGTGCCGGGGGTGTCGGTGGCGGCGGCGGTGTGGGCTTGGGAGGCCGCGACGGCTTCGGTGGTTTTGGCGGTTTCGACGGCTTGGGTGGCTTGGGTGGCTTGGTCGGCTTGGGTGGCTTGGTCGGCTTCGGCGGCTTCGGCGGTTTCGATGGTTTCGGCGGTGGCTCGGGCGGCGGGGGAGGGGTCGGAGTGGGAGTCGGCCGGCAGTGGCCGCTGCCCGCGACGGCGACGGCTCCTCCCGGGCCACCGGGACCACCCGATCCGAGGGACGCGTAGGCGCAGCTGCCGGCCAGCGCGGGCAGCGGGAGTGCCGACAGGGATATGAGTGCGGCGGCCGCGAGCAGCCGTCCGACGAGTGATCCATACACGGGCAGGATTTTGTTCCCCATATGGCCGCGGCACGCGGGAAGTCGCTCGAATTCCCCCGAATAGGGGGATGTGACGTCGATGTCTTGCGCTCCGGAAGTTTTTTCCTGCCGCGTTGAACGCGAGGCCGCCCCCGCTGCGTACTTAGGACCATGAGCAGCGCACCCAGGCGCCTCAACTGGCCTACAGATAACGGGAGTTGACATGAACACCTGGCGGAACGCCTCGCTCGCGGTGACCGCGGTGGCCGTACTGGCCCTGACGACGGCGTGCGGTCAGGACCAAGGGACCAACACCAACGGCCAGTCCGTCGGCGCCGCCAAGCCGGCCGACGCCGGATACGGCGCGGACAGCGGATACGGATCCGATACGGGTACGGCGGGCGCCGCGGCGGCCAAGCCGGCCGGTCAACTCGCCGTGTGGGACAGCAAGAAGCTCGGCAAGGTGCTCACCGACAGCGAGGGGTTCACGCTCTACCGCTTCGACAAGGACACCGCGAGCCCGCCCAAGTCGAACTGCGAGGGCGACTGCGTGAAGGCCTGGCCGGTGGTGGCCGCGGGTGACGCCAAGGCCGCCGCGGGCACCGACGCCACACTGCTCGGCGAGATCACCCGCGCCGACGGCACCAAGCAGCTCACCGTCGCCGGCTGGCCGATGTACCGGTACGCCAAGGACACCAGCCCCGGTGACGCCAACGGCCAGGGCGTGGGCGGTACGTGGTTCGCCTCGGCCCCCGACGGCAAGAAGGCGGCCGTGGCCGGTGCCGGCTCGGACGCCGGCGCGACCCCCGCCGATCTTCCCGGGCTTTCGGTGCGCAAGGACCCCAAGCTCGGTGACATTGTGGTGGATTCGAAGGGAATGACGGTCTATCGGTTCACGAAGGACTCCGCCTGGCCGATGAAGTCGGCCTGCACCGGGGCCTGTCTGGAGAAGTGGCCGGTCGTCGCTCCCGTCGAGAAGAATGACACCGAGGGGATCATCAAGAAGGGCTTCGTGACCTTCGACCGACCCGACGGAATCAAGCAGCAGAGCATCGACTGCTGGCCGATCTACACCTTCGCCGGCGACACAAAGCCGGGAGATACCAATGGTCAGGGCGTTGGTGGCACCTGGTTCGCGGTTTCCCCGGATTCCAAGCTGGTCGGAGCGCCCAAGTAGTCTCCACCCCGCGCGTCAGACGCCCATCGGTCCGCCGCCGCACCGCTCGGTGCGGCGGCGGACCGGTCGCACGTGCCAGCGGCGTGTGACCAAGAACGGATCGCTAATTTCCGTTTGGGCTCGCTCTCTTGGCGGGCGATCAGTAGCCTCGGCTCGAACAACCGGCCGTGTACCTTGGCCGCATCCCGTGGCGACTTGTTGGAGACATCGATGGAGCGTCCCGCCTGGGCACCGCAGGGCATCGACATATCGATGCCGAGCGTTTCCCGCATTTACGACTACTATCTGGGCGGTTCGCACAATTTCGAGGTGGACAGGGAAGCGGCACGCAAGGCAATGGGGTTCATGCCGGGGCTTCCGACGATCATGAAGACGAACCGCGCGTTCATGCGTCGCGCGGTGAAATTCGCGTTGGACGAGGGCGTCACACAGTTCCTCGACATCGGATCCGGTATTCCGACCTACGGAAATGTTCATGAGGTCGCCCAGGCCGGTGACCCCGACGCCCGGGTGCTCTATGTCGATCACGATCCGGTCGCCGTCGCCCACAGCCAGGCCGTTCTCGACGGCAACGACAACGCTGCCATCGTGAGCGCGGACCTCCGCGAGCCCGGCCAGATCCTCAAGAGCCCCGAGGCGCGCGGGCTGTTGGATCTGGAGCGGCCCGTGGCACTGCTGCTCGTCTTCGTCCTGCATTTCCTGGAGGACGCGGACGACCCGTACGGCGCGGTGGCCGAACTGCGCGACGTGCTCGCGCCCGGCAGTCTGCTCGTCCTCACCCACGCCTCCTACGACGGTGTGCCGCTCCCGCAGGAGCAGACGGGCGCGGCGGTCGCCGTCTACAAGGACATCCGTAACCCCCTGGTCATGCGCACGCGCGAGCAGACGGCCCGGTTCTTCGACGGCTTCGAGATGGTCGAGCCCGGTCTGGTGTCCATGCCGCACTGGCGGCCCGACAGCCCCGCCGACCAGGAAGACCCGTACGCCTTCTCGGGGTTCGGCGGAGTGGGACGCAAAGCGTGACGATCCCTCCGCAGTCGACAGCCGCCGAGAGCGAACCGGACGGCTTGGAAGACAGACTCAGGCGCTTCGCGACGATCTGGAGCCGTGCGGTCTTCCCGGCGACAGCCACGTCTCTGACGCGCCCCGAATTCGAGACGCATCTGCTGCCGCTGGCACGGGAGTTGCAGGAGGCGCTGCACGCGCACCCCTTCGACACCGCGCCCGCCACGCGCGTCGGTGCCGCCCTCGTGGCGGCGCACTGCACCGACCCCGAGGCCCTCGGCCGTACGCTCGGCGTCGTCGACTCCTATCTGGTGCTGTACTGCGGTACGGAGGAGCTGACCGGGGAGGACAACCGCGCCCGCTGCGCCCGGCTCCAGCACTCCCTCGCCGCCGGCTTCGCCCAGGCGCTGCGTGAGCGCACCCTGAGCGAGCAGGAGGCCATCGCGCGTTCGGCGCTCGCCGCGCGCAATGACGCCCAGGACGCGCTGCACGCCACGCAGGCACGCTTCCACGCGGTGTTCGAGGGCGCGGCCATCGGCATCGGCATCGCCGATCTCGATGGCAATGTGCTGGAGGTCAATGACACCCTCACCCAGATGTTCGGCGGACTCGAACACCATGTCCGCAGCCGCAATGTGAGCGAGTGGGTCCACCCCGAGGACGCGCCCCATGTCTGGCGCCTCTACGACGAGTTGGTACGCGGCGAGCGCGAGCACTTCCGGGTCGAGAAGCCGTTCTACCGCAACGACGGCACGGTGCTCTGGACCAATCTGACCCTCTCGCTGCTCCGGGACGCCGAGGGGGTTCCGCAGTATCAGCTGGCGCTGATGGAGGACACCACCGAGCGGCGGCTGCTCAATCTGCGGCTGCGGTACGAGGCCACGCACGACGCGCTGACCGGACTGCCCAACCGGACGCTGTTCTTCGAGCGTCTGGAGAAGACGCTCTCGGCGGGCGGCGGCGCGCGCTTCGGCCTCTGCTATCTCGATCTCGACGGCTTCAAGGCGATCAATGACAGCCTGGGCCACTCGTCGGGCGACCGGCTGCTGGTCGAGGTCGCGGACCGGCTCCAGAGCTGTGTCGCCGCGCCGGGCGAGATGGTGGCCAGGCTGGGCGGCGACGAGTTCGTGGCGCTGACCACCGGGCCGGACACCCAGCAGGGCGTGGCCGATCTCGCCTCCCGGATCCTCCATGTGCTGGCCACTCCGATCCGGCTCGACGGACGGGAGTTCACGGTCCGGGGCAGTATCGGCATCGTCGAGGGGCCCTCCGCCGGACGGAGCCCCGCGGAGGTGCTGCGCAGCGCGGACATCACCATGTACCGGGCCAAGGCCGCGGGCGGCAATCGCTACGAGGTGGCCGACCCGGAGGCCGACGCCCGCGCCATCACCCGGCACGGACTGACCACGGCGCTGCCCGCGGCCCTGGAGCGCGGTGAGTTCTTCATCGAGTACCAGCCGCTGGTGCATCTGGACGACGGCACGGTGCACGGCGCGGAGGCGCTGGTGCGCTGGTCCCATCCGCAGCACGGCGTGCTGGGACCCGACCGGTTCATCCCGCTCGCCGAGCACACCGGACTGATCGTGCCGCTCGGCCGCTGGGTGCTGGAACAGTCCGTGCGGCAGGCCATGTTCTGGCAGCGCCAGCTGCCCGAGGGCGCGCTCGGCGGACCGCTGCGGATCAATGTGAATCTCTCGCCGACCCAGCTGCACCACCCCGGGCTCGTCGCCGACACGGTGGAGGTGCTTGAGCGCATCGGTCTCCCGCCGGGCGCGCTGTGCCTGGAGGTCACCGAGTCCGCGCTGATCGGCGCGGACGAGGATCTGCTCAAGCCGCTGCGCCAGCTCGCCGAGATGGGTGTGGACATCGCGCTCGACGACTTCGGCACCGGCTACTCGAACCTGGCCAATCTGCGCAGGCTGCCGGTGAGCGTCCTCAAACTGGACCGTTCCTTCACCCAGGGCATGCAGCAGCACCCGGCGGACCCGGTCGATCTGAAGATCGTCGAGGGGATCGTCGCGCTCGCGCACAGCCTGGAGCTGGCCGTGACGGTGGAGGGTGTGGAGACCGGGGCGCAGGCGGAGCATCTGCGCCGGCTCGGCTGTGACACCGCCCAGGGCTGGTACTACGCCAGACCGGGGCCGCCCGAGCAACTGCACACACTGGCGCTCGCGGACGCCGTCTAGCGGGGTCTGTCCGACGTGCCCCGGCCGGGCGCGCCCGCGGTCCTGGTCTCGCCCGGGGCCGCGGTCCGAGTGGAGAGCAGCACCCTCTGCAGTTCCCGGGCGGCGCGCGGCGGGGCGACATCGCTGCGGTGGGCGAGGGCGATCGTACGGCGCAGCCCCGGCCTGGCCAGCGCGGTGACCCCGCAGATCGCGGGCCCGCGCGGCCACCATGCTCGGGACGACCGCCACGCCCAGACCGGCCCGTACGAAACCGAGGACGGCGTCCATCTCACCGCCCTCCACGGTGAACGACGGCTCGAACCCCTCGGCCCGGCAGGCGGCCACGGTCAGCTCGCGCAGGTCGTAGCCGTGCCGGAACATCACCAGTGGTTCGCCCTCCAGATCGGCGATCCTGACCGGCCGCCGCGGGGCCGGGGCGGTGGCCGACGACACCACGACCAGATCCTCGTGCAGCAGCTCGACCGTGGTCAGCGCGGGCGACGCGGCCGGCAGGGGCATCACCACCAGGGCGAGATCCAGCGCACCGCGCGCCAGCTCCCGTACGAGATCGTGCGAGCCGCTCTCCTCGATCAGCAGCTCGATCCCGGGTGCAGATCGTGGAAGGCCCGCAGGACATCGGGGAGCAGCCCGGTGCACAGGCTCGGCGGTGCCCCCAGCCTGACCCGGCCGCGCCGCAGCTGGACCAGCTCCTGTACCTCCACCCGCGCGGTCTCGGTGTCGGCGAGGATGCGCCGGGCGAGCGGCAGTAGGGCCTCGCCCGCGTCCGTGAGGGCGACATTGCCGCGGGCGCGGCTGAACAGCTCGGCTCCCAGCTCCTTCTCCAGGGCTCTGATCTGCTGGGAGAGGGACGGCTGCGAGACATGGACGCGTTCCGCGGCGCGGGTGAAGTGCCGGGTCTCGGCAACGGCCACGAAGTAGAGAAGCTGCTGGAACTGCATAAGAGCCAGGGTAGATCCCGCGATAGGCAGAGGCTATGGAGATCAGCCGGACCATGTCTTGGACCTCTTGGCATCGCGGGGCCTAGCGTGCTGTCCATGGCGCTGGCAACGCGGGGGACGGACCAACGGCCGTCCATGACCCGCACCCTCTGGGCATCGACGATCGGCAAAAAGACGATCATGGCCGTGAGCGGCCTGATCATGCTCGGCTATCTGGTCGCGCATATGCTCGGCAATCTCAAGATCTTCTTCGGACCGCCGGAGTTCAACGACTACGCGCACTGGCTGCGGACCATAGGCGAACCGATTCTGCACTATGAGTGGGCGCTCTGGATCCTCCGCGTCGTCCTCGTCGTGGCCGTCGTCCTGCACGCGGTCTGCGCCTACCAGCTCAGCCGCCGTGACCTCGCCGCCCGCCCGAGCAAGTACGTACACAAGCGGGCCCGCGCCGGCTACGCCACCCGCACCATGCGCTGGGGCGGGATCATCCTCGCCCTGTTCATCGTCTGGCACATCCTCGATCTGACCACCGGCACGGTGCACCCCGGCGGCTTCCAGGCCGGCCACCCCTATCAGAACGTCGTGGACACCTTCTCCACCTGGTACGGGAACGTCATCTACATCGTCGCGGTGCTCGCCCTCGGACTCCATGTCCGGCACGGCTTCTGGAGCGCCGCACAGACCCTCGGCGCGGGCAACGCCACCCGCGAACGCGTCCTCAAGGGCACGGCCAGTCTGCTGGCGCTGGCGTTGACCGCGGGATTCATCGCCGTACCCGTCGCCGTCATGACCGGAGTGGTGAGCTGACATGAACGAACCCACCAACTACGCCGAATACACCGTCGGTGAGCCGATCGTCGACACCAAGGCGCCGGACGGACCCGTCGCCGAGCGCTGGAACCGGCGCCGCTTCGAGGCGAAGCTGGTCAACCCCGCCAACCGGCGCAAGCACACCGTGATCGTCGTCGGCACGGGCCTCGCCGGCGGCGCCGCGGGCGCCACCCTCGCCGAACAGGGCTACCACGTCGTCCAGTTCTGCTACCAGGACTCACCCCGCCGCGCCCACTCCATCGCCGCGCAGGGCGGCATCAACGCCGCCAAGAACTACCGCAACGACGGCGACTCCATCCAGCGGCTCTTCTACGACACCGTCAAGGGCGGCGACTTCAGGGCCCGCGAGTCCAATGTCCACCGGCTCGCCGAGGTCTCCGTCGAGATCATCGACCAGTGTGTCGCCCAGGGCGTCCCCTTCGCCCGGGAGTACGGCGGCCTCCTCGACACCCGCTCCTTCGGCGGCGTCCAGGTCTCCCGTACCTTCTACGCCCGCGGCCAGACGGGCCAGCAACTGCTGCTCGGCGCCTACCAGGCGCTGTCCCGGCAGATCGCGGCGGGCGCCGTCGAGATGCATCCGCGCACCGAGATGCTCGATCTGCTCGTGGTCGACGGACGGGCCAGGGGCATCGTCGCCCGTGATCTGATCACCGGCGCGATCTCCACCTACTTCGCGGACGCCGTCGTGCTGGCCTCCGGTGGCTACGGCAATGTCTTCTATCTCTCCACCAACGCCAAGAACAGCAACGCCACCGCCGTCTGGCGGGCGCACCGGCGCGGCGCCCACTTCGCCAACCCGTGCTTCACCCAGATCCACCCCACCTGCATCCCGCGCTCGGGCGACCACCAGTCCAAGCTGACGCTGATGAGCGAGTCGCTGCGCAACGACGGCCGCATCTGGGTGCCGAAGGCACGTGGCGACCAGCGGCCCCCGGCCGAGATCCCCGAGGACGAGCGCGACTACTACCTGGAGCGGATCTACCCGTCCTTCGGCAATCTCGTCCCGCGCGACATCGCCTCACGGGCCGCGAAGAACGTCTGCGACCAGGGCCGCGGGGTCGGCCCCGGCGGACAGGGCGTCTATCTCGACTTCGCCGACGCCATCGCCCGGCTCGGCCGCAAGGCGGTCGAGGAGAAGTACGGCAACCTCTTCGAGATGTACGAGCGGATCACCGCCGAGAATCCGTACGAGGTGCCCATGCGGATCTACCCGGCGATCCACTACACGATGGGCGGGCTCTGGGTCGACTACGACCTCCAGACCACCGTGCCGGGGCTGTTCGCGATCGGCGAGGCCAACTTCTCCGACCACGGCGCCAACCGACTCGGCGCGTCCGCGCTCATGCAGGGCCTGGCCGACGGCTACTTCGTCCTTCCGTCCACCATCAACGACTATCTCGCCCGCAACCCGCACCACGACGAGATCGACGACTCCCACCCCGAGGTGGCCGAGGCGCTCGCCGACACCGAGGACCGGCTGCGGCTGCTGCTCGCCGTCGACGGCGACCGTACACCCGACTCGTTCCACAAGGAGATCGGCGAACTCCTCTGGGAACACTGCGGTATGGCCCGCACCGACGAGGGCCTGCGCAAGGTGCTCGACCGGATCCCCCAGATCCGCGAGGAGTTCTGGCGCCGGATCAAGGTGCCGGGCACCGGCGAGCAGCTCAACCAGTCGCTGGAGAAGGCCAATCGCATCGTCGACTATCTGGAACTGGCCGAGCTGATGTGCCTCGACGCCCTGCACCGCGCCGAGTCCTGCGGCGGCCACTTCCGCGAGGAGTCACAGACCGAGGGCGGTGAGGCCGCCCGCCGCGACGAGGAGTTCTCGTACGCCGCGGCCTGGGAGTTCACCGGCACCGGCACCGCGCCCGTCCTGCACAAGGAAGACCTCGTCTTCGAGTACGTCCACCCCACCCAGCGGAGCTACGCATGAGGCTCACCCTGCGCGTCTGGCGACAGCCGGACGCCGACGCCCCCGGCGCCATGGTCACCTATGGCATCGACGGTATCTCCGAGGACATGTCGTTCCTGGAGATGCTGGACACCCTCAACGAGGAGCTGATCCTCAAGGGCGACGAGCCGGTCGCCTTCGACCACGACTGCCGCGAGGGCATCTGCGGCGCGTGCGGGGTGGTCATCAACGGCGACGCCCACGGTCCCGAGCGCACCACCACCTGCCAGCTCCATATGCGGCACTTCAACGACGGCGACACCATCGACGTCGAGCCCTGGCGGGCCGGGGCCTTCCCGGTGGTCAAGGACCTCGTGGTGGACCGGTCCGCCTTCGACCGGATCATCGGGGCGGGCGGCTACATCACCGCCCCCACCGGCGCCGCGCCCGAGGCACACGCCACGCCGGTCCCCAAGCCCGACGCCGACTTCGCCTTCGAACACGCGGAGTGCATCGGCTGCGGCGCCTGTGTGGCGGCCTGCCCCAACGGCTCGGCGATGCTCTTCACCTCGGCCAAGATCAATCATCTCAATGTGCTGCCGCAGGGCGCGCCGGAGCGTGAGACCCGGGTCCTCGACATGGTCGCGACCATGGACGAGGAGGGCTTCGGCGGCTGCACCCTCGCGGGTGAGTGTGCCACCGCCTGCCCGAAGGGCATCCCGCTGCCGTCCATCGCGGCGATGAACAAGGAGTGGCTGCGGGCGACCCGTAAGGTCTCACGCTCCTGAGGCCCCGTCACGGGGCCGCGGTGGGTACCTCCTCGCGCTCGTTCGCCGTCCGGCGCCGTACTCCGTGGGCGACGCCGGCGGTGGCGAGGGCGAGGGCCACCAGCACCGCGCTGACCCACAGCGGCGCGCGGAAGCCCAGCCCGGCGCCGATCGCGATACCCCCGGCCCACGGCCCGATCGCGCCGCCCACGTTGAACGCGGCCGTGGCGAGCCCGCCGGCCAGGGTCGGCGCCGCGGTCGCCGCGTACAGCACCCGCGAGATCAGTGTGGAGCCGACGGCGAACGAGAGCGTCCCCTGCACGAACACGAACGCGCCCGCCGCGACCGGGTTCGTGGCCGTCAGCGCGAAGACGGCCCAGCCGGCGAGCAGCGCCACACCACCGGCCACCAGCAGCGGCACGGGCCGTACGTCGGCGAGCCGCCCGCTGATGGTGACCCCGGCGAACGACCCCAGACCGAAGAGCGCCAACAGAGCGGGCACCCAGGCGGATTCGAGTCCGGCCACCTCGGTGAGGAGCGGTGCGAGATAGGTGAACGTACAGAACGTCGCGCCGTTCACCAGCGCGCCCAGCAGCAGGGTCACCAGCAACCGGGGCTCGCGCAGCGCGCGCAGTTCCCGGCGTACGCTCGTCCGAGCGGCGCCGCCGCCGCTCGGCACCGCCCGCAGGATCGCGACGACGGCGGGCACGGACACGATCGCCACCGCCCAGAACGCCGCGCGCCAGCCCCACAGTTGACCGAGCAGCGCGCCGCCGGGAACGCCCGCGACGCAGGCGATGGTGACACCACCGAGCAGCGCGGAGGTGGCGCGGCCCTTGGCGTTCGGCTCGACCATGCCGGTGGCGGTCACCAGCGCCACCGCGAGGAACCCGGCGTTGGCCAGGGCCCCGATGACCCGGGTCACCAGCAGCACCCCGAAACTGGTGGTGACCGCGCCGACGACATGGACGGCCAGGAACGTGAGCAGGAAGATCAGCAGCGCGTGCCGTCGTGACCAGCGCAGGCTGACCATCGCCATCAGCGGCGCGCCGATGACCATCCCGACGGCGAACGCGGAGGTGAGCGACCCCGCCGCCGGGATGGACACCCCCAGATCGTGTGCGATGTCCGGTCCAAGGCCGGACAGCATGAACTCGGACGTCCCCATGGCGAAGACCGCCAGTCCGAGGAGGTAAAGAGCGAATGGCATAACAGAACTCCGCAACCACACGGTGGATCGTGTGACCGAATGGATCGACAAGGCGGTCGGTGAAGACACCGACAAGGCAGCGGTGGGTCGCGGGACGCGGCGACCACCGCGCGAAGGGCCCCCGGCGTCAGGGAAGTGACGCCCGGTCGAGGCCGCGCACAGTCCGTACTACGGCGATCAGGTGGCAGCGCGCAGCGGCCGAGAGCACCAACGGCCCGTTGGGCCGCCGAGCTTGTCGACGCGACAACGCGAGCAGGCCACCGGACGACCGGTGGCTAGAGTCTTGAGGCCTCGGGACTGGACATGGCGGCAGGCTAGCGGGGCCGGGCGCGCGATGTCGAACGCGTTGTCGTTGAGGACACGGCCTAGGCTGGTGGACGTGAGACGGACGAGGGGGAGCGGGATGACGAAGAGCAGCAGGCCGCTGGCCATATTCGATCTGGACGGAACGCTGGCGGAGACCGGTCACCGTCAGCACTTCCTGGAGCGGCGGCCCCGTGACTGGAACGGATTCTTCGGCGCGGCCCGGCAGGACACCCCCCTGGCCGACGGCGTACGCATGGTGGCGGAAGCCGGCGAGGAGTGTGAGGTCATGTATCTCACCGGCCGTCCGGAGCGCTGCCGCGCGGACACGGTGGCGTGGCTGCGCGAGCACGGCCTGCCCGAGGGGCGGATCTGGATGCGCGGGAACGGCGACCGGCGGCCCGCGCGCACGACCAAACTGGAGATCCTGCGCGGGCTGGCCGGCCGCCGGGAGGTGCGGATGCTGGTGGACGACGACGAACTGGTCTGCGAGGCCGCCGAACAGGCGGGCTTCAGGGTCGTACGGGCCCGCTGGGCGAGCACGTCACAGGCGCTGAAGGACGCGCAGCAGCGCGAGGGCCGCACCTGACGGCGGCCCGGCCACCCGCTCAGCCGGCGTCGTCGAGGCGGAAGCCGACCTTCAGTCCCACCTGGTAGTGCTCGATGTCGCCGTCGACGATATGGCCCCGTACCTCCGTCATCTCGAACCAGTCCAGACCCCGCAGTGTCTGGGATGCACGGGCGATGCCATTGCGGATGGCGTCGTCGATGCCCTCGTGCGAGGTGCCGACGATCTCGGTGACCCGATAGGTGTGATGGGACATGGGGGCGCTCTCCTCTGACGCGTCACGGGTGTCGCGGTGTCACCCCACCGTGCCCCACCGGACGGCGGTCCGCGAGACATCCGGCGCCGGATGGCCCTCCGCCGCCCCTTCCGTCTGCCTTCCGTTCGCTTCCGGGACTTGACCGGCCGTTTGGTCCATACCAAAATCCCACACACCCGTGCGAACCCGGTTCGCTCCCCCCACGTCGGGCCCTCTTCCTGCACCGTGCCCTCACGCCAGAAGGTTGACCTACGTGAAGAACCGCCCTCTCGCCTGTTCCGTGGCTCTTGTGGCCTCCGTCGCCCTCTGCGGCTGCGGGGTACTGCCCGGTGGGGACGACTCCGTGACGGTCACCGTCTGGCTGATGAAGGACAGTGTCTCGGACGACTTCCTCCAGCGCTTCGTGAGCGAATACGAGAAGGGACATCCGTCCGTCCGGCTCGACATCAAGATCCAGGAGTGGACCGGCATCGGCGAGAAGGTGATGACCGCGCTGGACGGCGGAGACGCGCCGGATGTGATCGAGGTCGGCAACACCCAGGTCGCCCAGTACGCGGAGAGCGGCAATCTGCGCGATCTCACCCTGGAGTCGGTACGGGATCTGGGCAGCGAGGACTGGCTGCCCGGTCTCGCCCAGCCGGGCAGCATCAACGGCGCGCAGTACGGCATCCCCTGGTACGCGGCCAATCGCGTCGTGATCTACAACAAGGACCTGTTCGCGCTCGCCGGGATAGAGGAACCGCCCAAGACCAGAGAACAGTGGCTGGACGACACCGCCGAGCTGAACCGGGGCGGGAACCAGGGCATCTATCTCGCCGGCCAGGACTGGTACACCCTGGCCGGGTTCATCTGGGACGAGGGCGGCGAACTGGCCGTCGAGACCGGTGGCGAGTGGCAGGGGACGATCCACACGCCCGCCGCGCTGAGAGGCATGGACTTCTACAAGGACCTCCAGTCGCTGGGCAACGGACCGAAGAACTCCGACGAGGCCAAGCCCCCGCAGGCCGAGGTCTTCGCCAAGGGTGATGTCGCCCAGATCATCTCCACCCCCAGTTCGGCGCGGATCATCGAGGAGAAGAACCCCGAACTGAAGGGAAAGCTCGGCTTCTTCCCCATTCCGGGCAAGACCGCGGACAAGCCGGGGGCCGTCTTCACCGGCGGCTCCGATCTGATCGTGCCGAAGAACTCCAGCCATCACTCCGCCGCCGTCGAGGTGGTCAAGGCACTGGCGGGCGAGGTCTGGCAGACGGATCTCGCCCGGACGATGAGCTACGTACCGAACAAGACGACCCTCGCCGGGGTCATCCGCGGCGACGCGAGCGCCGCCGCGATGGCCGAGGGCGCCGCGCGGGGGCGGGCCACCCCGAACTCCCCCCAGTGGGCGAGCGTCGAGGCCGACAACCCGATCAAGCCGTATATGACGGCCGTCCTTGAAGGTGAGGACCCGGAGGAGTCGGCGAAGACGGCGTCGGAGATGATCAGTACGGAGTTGCTCTCCGGCTGAGGCCCTTCCCGGGTTTCCCACGGTGACGCCCGGGCTTCCCGCGGTTCGGTCAGGATCTCATCGATTCGTGCAGAGACTCCCATGGTGCGTCGGGGGTCTCTCACGGGGCGGGCCGGATTGCCCGGGGGTGTACAGGGCGCGGACTCCGGTCCCGCGCGCTCCCGGCCATTCAGCCGTCTCACATCCGTTCTCCTCCGTGTGGTCATGTCAAATCCAGTCGGCCACGGAAGAAACTAGGTGCCGGGCCCCGTCGCGCGAGCGACGGTCCCCGGTGGCCTGCCTTCCCTACCGGCACAGGAGTCCACATGTCCGCCATCGCACCCGCTCCCCTCGTCCCCGCCGCACCCGCACCCGCCCCCGGGAAGGGCACCGGCCCCGCGGAGCCGCGCTACATCGTGTCCCTCGCCCGCGACCAGGAGGACGTCCGGGCCGCGCAACGGCTGCGCCACCTGGTCTTCGCCGGTGAGATGGGCGCCAGGCTCGACGGCCCCGAACCGGGACTGGACATCGACCCCTTCGACGCGTACTGCGACCACCTGCTGGTACGCGAGGAGAGCACAGGCGAGGTCGTCGGTACGTACCGGCTGCTGCCGCCCGAGCGCGCCAGGGCCGCCGGACGGATCTACTCCGACAGCGAGTTCGACCTCTCCCGGCTCGCCCCGATCCGCCACGATCTGGTCGAGGTCGGCCGCTCGTGCGTGCACCCCCTGCACCGCACCGGCGGTGTCATCGCCCTGATCTGGGCCGGGCTCGCCCGCTATATGACCGACAGCGGCTACAACTGGCTGGCCGGCTGCTGCTCGGTGCCGCTCGCCGACGGTGGCGCGCTCGCCGCCTCGACCTGGAGCACCGTGAAGGAGAAGCACCTGGCGCCCGAGGAGTACTGGGTGACGCCGCACCGCCTCTGGACCCCGGACGCGTCCGCCGCCGCTGCCAAGCCCTCCGAGCTGCCGCCGCTGCTCCGCGGCTATCTGCGGCTCGGGGCCTGGGTGTGCGGCGCGCCCGCGCACGACCCGGAGTTCGGCGTCGCCGACCTGTACGTACTGCTGTCGATGCGCCGCACCAACCCGCGCTATCTGCGGCACTTCCTCTCGCTCGCCCCCAGCGCATGAGCGCCTGGCTGCCGACCGCGCCCTGCACCCCGCGTGACTGCTCCACCCACCAGGGCCCCTCGGCCGGAGCGCTGATCGGGTCCGTACGGCTGCTCGCGGGGGTCGGTCTCGTCCTGGCCGGTGCGCTGGTGTCCCCCTTCCTCGCTCTCCTGGGAGGGGCGGTACGGGACTGGCTCACCCGGCGCTGGGCGCGCATGGCGCTCCGGCTCTTCGGCCTGCGCGTCCGCGTGGTGGGGGAGCCCCCGCCGGGGCGCGGCTCAGGGGTGCTGGTCGTCGCCAACCATGTCTCCTGGCTGGACATACCGCTCCTCGCCGCGGTCTTCCCTGGCCGGATGCTCGCCAAGAGCGAGATACGGAGCTGGCCGCTGCTGGGCGCGCTGGCCGCGCTGGGCGGCACCCTGTTCGTGGAGCGGGAGCGGCTGCGGGCGCTGCCCACGACCGTACGGACCCTCGCCACCGCGCTCACCGCCGGCTCGCGGGTGATCGTCTTCCCCGAGGCCTGCACCTGGTGCGGGCGCGAGCAGGGCCGGTTCACCACCGCCGTCTTCCAGGCGGCGCTGGACGCGGACGCCGCCGTCCGCCCGGTGCGTATCACCTACCGCGCACCGGACGGGGAGCCGTCCGGCGCCCCGGCGTTCGTCGGGGACGACACCATCACCGCCTCGCTGTGGCGGGTCGTGACGGCCGGCGGGCTCACGGCGGAGATCACGGTCCTCCCGCTGATCCCCGCCGGGCGCCACACCGACCGCCGCGAGCTGGCCAGGGACGCCCGGTCAGGTATCGCCCGCACGGTCACGGACGACGGCGTCGCCCGGACCGCGGTCGGTACCCCTCACACGGCGATCGCGAGCGACAAGGCGAACCGGCCCTCCTCATCCGTCCACCAGTGCGTCAACTCCATTCCCGCCTCGGCCAGTTCGGCGCGGACCCGATCCTGACGGAACTTCGCCGACACTTCCGTACGCACCTCCTCGCCCGCCGCGAAATGCACCACCAGATCCAGCTCCGGGACCTTCGCCGTGAGGTCCCGGCGCGCTCGCAGTCGCATCTCGATCCACTCGTGCCCGGCGTCCCAGAGCGCCACATGGTCGAAGTCGCGCGGATCGAAGTCGGCGCCCAGCTCCCGGTTGATGACGCTGAGGACGTTCTTGTTGAAGGCGGCCGTCACCCCGGCCGCGTCGTCGTACGCCCTGACCAGTACGGACTCGTCCTTGACCAGATCCGTACCGAGCAGCAGCGCGTCGCCGGGCGCGAGCAGGCCCCGGACCGAGGCCAGGAACGACGCGCGCTCCGCCGGGAGCAGATTGCCGATCGTGCCGCCGAGGAACGCGACCAGCCGGGGGCCCGGGGTGTCGGGCAGCGCCAGCCCCTGGGTGAAGTCGGCGATGAGCGCGTGCACCTGGAGTCCGGGGTGCTCGGCGAGCAGGGACTCGGCGGCACCGGTCAGCGCGCTCTCGCTGACATCCACCGGCACATAGCTGTGCAGACCGGTGAGCGCGTCCAGCAGATGGCGGGTCTTCTCGGACGATCCGGACCCCAGCTCGACGAGGGTCCGCGCGCCGGTCGCCACCGCGATCTCCGGCGCCCTGGCGAGCAGGATCTCCCGCTCGGCGCGGGTCGGGTAGTACTCGGGCAGCCTGGTGATCTCCTCGAACAGTTCGCTGCCCCGGGAGTCGTAGAACCATTTGGGAGGCAGCACTTTGGGCGTACGGGTCAGCCCCTGGAGCACATCGGCGCGCAGGGCGGCGTCCGTGGCGTCCTCGGGCAGGGTGCGGGTCAGCAGGAACGGGCTCACTCGGGTGGCTCCTTGAGAGGGGACAACTGCACGTCGTCACGGGTCGCCACGAGCAGGGTGCGGTCGGGGACCTCGCGCCAGCGCGCGTCGTCGTCGTACGGCTCGGAGGCCACCACGGTCCGATGGCCCCCGGGGTCGGTGAGATACCAGAGGGTGTCCCCCCACGCGGTCGCGGCGATCCGCTCGCCGTCGGTGAGCAGCAGATTGAGCCGGGAGGCGGGCGCGGCGGCGGCGACATCGAGGACGGTGTCGCCCAGCGCCTGACCGATTTCGTCACCGGCCCGCAGCCGGTGCAGCAGCAGCGCCCACACCAGCGCGGAATCATTGCGGGCCGCCAGGGTGAGCAGCTCCTCGGCGGGCAGGGACGCGGCCAGCGCCGCGAGACTGCCGGGCCAGCCGCCGACCGAGCCGTTGTGGCTGAACAGCCATGGCCCGTCGGCGAACGGCGCGGTGGCGGCCTCCCCGTCGGCGCCCGGCTCGGTCGCGTCACGTACCGCGGCGAGCAGGGCGCCGGTACGGATCACCCGCGCCAGATCGGTGAATCCGAGGTCGCCCCAGATGGGCCGCGCACGCCGGTAGCGCGCGGGCAGCGGATCGCCGTCCGCGTACCACCCCACCCCGAAGCCATCGGCGTTGACCGTGCCGTTGCGCTGCCGGCGCGGCGCCCAGGACTGCCGGAACAGCGCGTGCGGCGGCGCGACCAGTACCTCACCGAGCGCCACCGGCGGTCCCAGCCGGGCGAGATGGCGGCACATCAGACATCCCTGGCGGTACGGAAGCCGGCGAAGATCTGGCGGCGCACCGGCAGATCCCAGTTGCGGAACGTGCCGCGGCAGGCCACCGCGTCCGCCGCGAACGAGCCGCCCCGCAGGACCTTGTGGGCGCTGCCGAAGAACACCTCCGAGTACTTGCGGTACGGGAACGCGGCGAACCCCGGATACGGCAGGAAATCACTCGACGTCCACTCCCAGACGTCCCCGATCAACTGCCGTACGCCGAGCGGGGAGGCGCCCCCCGGATAGCTGCCCGCCGGGGCCGGCCGCAGATGGCGCTGGCCGAGATTGGCCCGCTCCGGGGTGGCCTCGTCGTCGCCCCACGGATACCGCAGCGACCGGCCGGAGAGCGGGTCGTGGCGGGCGGCCTTCTCCCACTCCTCCTCGCTCGGCAGCCGCCGCCCCGCCCAGCGGGCGTACGCGTCGGCCTCGTACCAGCTGACATGGAGCACCGGCTCGTCCGCGGCCACCGGCTCCACCACCCCGAACGCGCGGCGCAGCCACTGCCCGCCCTCGCGCCGCCAGAACTGCGGAGCGCCGATGCCATGCGTACGGATCTGCTCCCAGCCGGCCGGCGCCCACCAGCGTTCGTCCGTATAGCCGCCGTCGTCGATGAAGTGCTGGTAGGCACCGTTGGTCACCGGCACCGTGTCGATGAAGAACGCCGGGACGAGCCGCTGATGCGCCGGGCGCTCGTTGTCCAGCGCCCAGGGCTCGGTGGAGGTGCCCATCGTGAAGGGCCCGGCGGGTACGAGCACTTCGGCGGGCAGTCCGGTGGTGTCCCCGGCGGGCGGCGGGGGCGCGGTCAGCGCGGCGGGGCCCTTCCGCAGCTGGTGGGTGATGAGCATCGTCTCGTCGTGCTGCTGCTCATGCTGGGCGATCATGCCGAAGGCGAACCCGGCGTCCAGCAGCGGACCGCCGTGCAGCGGGGTGCGCTCGATGATGTCGAGGACCCTGCCGCGTACGTCGGAGGCGTACGCGCGCGCCTCGGCGGGCGGCAGCAGCGGCAGCGTCGGCCGTGCCGACCGGGGATGCTCGAAGGCGTCGTAGACGGAGTCGATCTCCGGCCGGATGGCGTCGCGTCCCGCTACCGTCCGTACCAGCCACTGCTCTTCCTGGTTGCCGATATGCGCGAGATCCCAGACCAGCGGGGACATCAGCGGTGAGTGCTGCGCGGTCAGCTCGTGGTCGTCGACGCAGGAGGTCAGCAGAGCGGTACGGTCCCTGGCGGCCGTCAGGGCCTCGACGGCGCGGCGCCGGAGCCGCTCCGCGGGTATCTCGACGGCTTCCGCGCTGTCCGCGCCGTCCATGGTTTTCGCGGAGTCGGTCATGTCCTCGGGTCCTTCCCGTTCACAGAGGCGCGCAGATCATCGGCGGGACATCGGCCGGGCACGACATAGCGGTCGTTGAAGGCCGCGACCGCGTCCTGTACGGCCCGCGTGGCGCCGATGCGCGGAAGTGCTTCCTGGGCGACGGCGAAACAGACGATCGCCGCGGCGTGCAGCTCCGGGTCGCTCAGCGCGTGCCGCGCCGCGTTGGCCCAGAGGAGATTGCGGGGCGCGGGCAGCGATCCCGCGGTCTCCGCCAGTGGTTTGACGGTGCGGTAGACGGTCTCCGACGCCTCGGGATCGTCGAACAGCGCGGTGGTGACGGCGAGCGGCACGATCCAGCCGTCCTCGCCGGGCTGGGCGTCGATCATCCGCAACTCCAGATGACCACGCGGCCGGACGGGCGGGAAGAGCGTCGTGAGGTGGTAGTCGAGATCCGCGCGGACCGGCGGACGCGGCACTCCCGACCGTATCCACTCGCGGAAGGTCAGCCCGTCGGGCACCGGCCAGGGCCCCTTCTCCGCCCGGATGCACATCACCGGTGTGTCCAGGGCATGCGCGGCCCAGGCGGTACGGGGCTCGTACCGCGCCGAGGGCGCGGCGGTACGGGCCGGGTCCAGCTGTGCCCACATCGCCTGCCGGGTGGAGCGCCAGCCGGTCGGTCTGCGCTCGCTCATGGGGGAGTTGGCGAAGGCGGCGACCAGCACCGCGCCCAGCAGATGGGCGAGTTGCCAGCGCCGGCCGTAACCGAGCGGCCCCGGCTCCTCGTGGCCCG
Organism: Streptomyces sp. NPDC051662; assembly: GCF_040681655.1. Taxonomy (NCBI): domain Bacteria; kingdom Bacillati; phylum Actinomycetota; class Actinomycetes; order Kitasatosporales; family Streptomycetaceae; genus Streptomyces; species Streptomyces sp. NPDC051662. The sequence continues at coordinate 85,460 of NZ_JBFAZD010000008.1, read as the reverse complement.
CGTCCAGACACACCTGGATGGAGGCCGTCGTCCGCATCATGGCGCGTCCGGCCGGACCGATCCGGTCGAGGTAGGTCTCCATCGCGTCATAGCGCGGCTCCCGCAGCATGCGATGCGGGGAGTGCCAGGGGTCCTGTCCGAGACCCGCGAGCGCGAGTCCGGCCGTTCGCAGCGCCGGGCGTACGGTGTCCAGATCCGCGGCGGTGGTGGTGATGCACTCCATCAGTGACGCGGCGGGCGGGGAGCTGAGCTCCAGCTGGCCGCCGGGTTCGAAGGTGAGTGCCGATTCGAGACGCAGGGTCCGAAGCCCCTCGTACGCCTCTCTGAGGCGGCGGGCCGGGACCGCTCTTTCGGGGGAGCGCAGGTCGTGCACGAGCCATTCCAGTTCCACACCTACGGTGCGGGGCGGGCCCGTCTTGAAACAGATACCGCGTAGTAGATCCTCGGCGTCGTCCTCGCCGAGTGGTGTTCCCTCATCGGTGAAACCATGGGATGGCATGGCCGGATCCTCCTGTCGAAGACCGTGACCGGACTCCGCTCCCGGGTCGGGGGCGAAGCGCTTCGTCCAACCTAAAGCCACTCTCGCCGCTTCGCACAAGAGTGCCCCCGAGGTCATCGTTTCGTCAGAAATCCGGTTGCCCCGAACGTGGTCGTCCACGCAGGATTTCCGCATGAGCGCACGGCTGCGGGGGATCGCGAAAGAGACAGAGGAGATCGTCCGAACGGGCGGCTACCGTACGGAAGACGGCCATGACGTGGGGATTCGTACGGCCGTGGACGCGGCGGTCGCGGGGACCCGGATGTACGGGCCCGAGCCCGTCGCACTCACGCCGGTCCTGGACGCGGCGCCGGCGCCCGCGCGCGACCGGGCGACGGGCACTGCTCCGGACGGGGGCGGGGCCACCGGCCCGGCGGCCCGCGTGCCGGTCATCGAGGTCACCGGCGAGAGCAGCCTGGAGGCGGCGCGGCGGCTGACGGCGGCGGATTCCGGACCGGTCGCCGTCCTCAACTTCTCCTCCGCGCGCAACCCCGGCGGTGGGTATCTCAACGGCGCGCAGGCCCAGGAGGAAGCCCTCTGCCGGGCCTCCGCGCTGTATACGACGCTGCGGCGGGTGCCCGAGTTCTACGCCCACCACCGAGCGGATCCCAGCCCCTTCTACACCGACCGGGTGATCCACTCACCGGGCGTGCCGGTCTTCCGCGACGACCGGGGCCGGCTGCTCGACACGCCGTACCAGGTCGGCTTCCTCACCTCGCCCGCGCCGAACGCGGGCGTGATCGCCCGGAACGCCCCCGCCGAGGTCCACCGCGTTCCGGCCGCGCTCGCCGTCCGCGCCGAACGGGTGCTGGAGACGGCGGCGGAGCGCGGCTACCGGCGGCTGGTGCTGGGCGCCTGGGGCTGCGGGGTCTTCCGCAATGACCCGGATCAGATCGCACACGCGTTCCGGGCGCTGCTGACCGAGGGCGGCCGGTTCGCGGACCACTTCGACGAGACGGTCTTCGCGGTCCTCGACCGGACGTCGGACAGGACCACGCTGGGGGCGTTCCGGCGGGTGTTCGCGGACTGTACGGCCGCGGCCGGAAGCGCGGCGGCGGCGCGCCTCAGCGCCAGCCGTACAGCTCCCTGAGCCGGTTGACGACCAGATTGAACCGCCCGCGGTCCAGCGCGCAGGCCTCGCGCCGCATGCCCTTCTCGTGAACGCGCAGCACCCGGTCCACATTCACCCAGGACTCACGGCCCGCGCGGTCCCACGGCCCGACCCCGATCGGCACCCACTCGCGGTCCCGGTTGTGACGCTTGCTGGAGAGCTGTACGGCGAGCAGCGTGCCGGCCGCCTCACGGGCGACCACCAGCACCGGGCGGTCCTTGCCGCGCCCGTCGTTCTCCTCGAAGGGCACCCAGGTCCAGACGATCTCGCCGGGGTCGGGATCACCGTCGTGCTCCGGCGCGTAGGAGGTGCGGACCCGCCCCACGTCCCGGGGTTCGGCCTCGGTCGTGGCGGCCGGGCCACCACGGCCGGGGGAGTCGAGGTCGCTGCTGTCACGGGTGCGGTCGCCGCTGCCGGCGTCGGAGAAGGACGTCATCCGGATGACGTTAGAGCGTCCGTGGCCCGGACTGCGGGGCGGGTCCCTCCCGGACGCGTGAGGCCCCCGCCAGGACCTGCGAGTCCGGGTCAGATCCACCCGTCCAGGGACGCCATGAACCCGTCGAAGTCGTCGCGGTGGATGGTGTGCCCGGCGCCCTCCACCGTACGGACATGGAAGCCGCGCCGCTCCAACTCCACCGCGTTCTCGGGGGAGATCATGACGCTCGGACCGGCGAGCTGAACGAGCGAGGGGACGACGGGCGCGGCCGGCAGCAGATCGGCGCCGAACGCCGGGGCGAGACCGAACGCGGTGTTCTCGTCCCAGATCGCGAGGGTCGCCAGCTCCAGGTCTATGTCCTCGGTCTCCCACCGGGGGTTCAGCGCCGTGATCTCCTCCCGTGACAGCGTCTTGGCGCGGGCCAGCGCCCGCGGCCCGGCCAACTCCCCCTCAAGGCGCGGCAGACACCAGGCCGGGTCTGAGTAGACGGCGCGCCCCGGCGCCAGCCGCTCCACGGCGAGCGAGAGCGCGAGCCCGCCGAGGGAGTGTCCGATCGCCACCTCGGCGCCGGCCGGCAGTGTCTCCACGAGGTCGTCGGCGAAGTGCTCCATGCTGTAGTCACCGCGGCCGGTGGCGCCGTGGCCGCGCAGATCGACGGCGATCACCCGCAGGCCACGAGCCGCGAGGGCGGGTCCGACGCGGCGCCAGGTGCGGTGGTCGGCCATGATGCCGTGGATCAGGAGCGCGACACGGTCGCCCTCGCCCCAGGTACGGGTGTGGAGTCGCACAGTGCGTGCCTTCCTGGACCTCGGTCGTGCTGGTTCGCTCTCGGGCGTATCGGCGTGCTGGTTCGGCCGTCCGCCGGAACTCCGCGGACCGGTCTGGAAAGATACCGGCTGCCATGGTCCGGTCAACCGAGCGGCCCGCCGGCCGTCCCGACCCGACCGGCGCCGATGTCGCGCGGGGCCGAGGCCGGAGTCCGGCGACATGCGTCGCCGTGCCGGGGTGGTTAGCGTCGGAGGTATGAGGACCGTTCCGCCGCGCTTCGAGATCCTGCTGGTAGCCGAGTTCACGGAGGGCGACGCGGGGCCGCCCACCGCGGCGAACGCCCTGCGCTCGGCGCTCGTCGAGGCGACCGGCGAGACGGGGGCCTCCGGCTATCCGCGCTACGCGGGCAACGGCATGGAGGCCGATATCGACCCCGAGACCCGCACGGTCGAAGCGCTGCTGATCGACGGCTACGAAGTGGATTACGGCCTGTCGGTCCGCGTGGTCGACGCTCCGGCCGTCTGAGGCCGCCGTGGCCGGCGCCCGCGGGTCCCGCTCGACGAGTCCGGACCGTTGACAGCGGTCGTCCGTGGGCAGAGACTCTGGCGAGACCATTGTGAACCATCGTTCACCAGGCGAACATCCTGCTGGGCGAGGGGCGATAGGGGAACAACCGACCCACGCTGTCACCGCCGTCACGCTGTGGGAGAGAAGCCGGAGATCCGATGACCATCCGCGACGTCTATGTCGTCGACGCCGTCCGTACCCCGATCGGCAGATTCGGGGGCGCCCTCTCCTCCGTACGCCCCGACGATCTCGCCGCCCATGTGCTGAAAGCCCTGGTGGACCGCTCGCCGGAGCTCGACCCGGGCAGGATCGACGACGTCGTGTTCGGGGACGCCAACGGCGCGGGCGAGGACAACCGCGATGTGGCACGCATGGCCGTGCTGCTCGCCGGACTGCCGGTGTCCGTCCCGGGGGTGACCGTGAACCGGCTCTGCGGCTCCGGCCTCGAAGCGGTCATCCAGGCCGCCCGCGCGGTTGCCCTCGGTGACGCGTCGGTCGCGGTGGCGGGCGGGGTCGAGTCGATGTCCCGCGCACCCTGGGTCCTCCAGAAGCCGGAGCGGGCTTTTCCCGCCGGCCATCAGCAGCTGCACTCGACCACCCTGGGCTGGCGCATGACCAACCCGGCGATGCCCGCGGAGTGGACGGTTCCGCTGGGTGAGGGCGCCGAACTGATCGCGGACAAGCACACGATCACCCGAGAACAGCAGGACGCGTTCGCCCTCGCCAGCCACCGCAAGGCCGCCGACGCCTGGGCCGCGGGTCTGTACGACGGCGAGGTCGTCCCGTACGACGGGGTGGACCTGGCGCGTGACGAATGCATTCGGGACAGCGCCTCCATGGAGGCGCTCGCCAAGCTGAAGCCGTCCTTCCGTACGGACGGGACCGGGACCGTGACGGCCGGGAACGCCTCGCCCCTCAACGACGGCGCCGCCGCGCTGCTCCTCGTCGACGAGACCGGGCTGCGGGAGACGGGCCGTGAACCGCTCGCCCGTATCCGGGCCTCGGCGGTCACGGGCGTCGAGCCGCAGCTCTTCGGCCTCGGCCCGGTCGAGGCGGTCCAGCGGGCGCTGGCCAAGGCGGGCCGTACGTTCGGCGAGCTCACCACGTTCGAACTCAACGAGGCTTTCGCCGCCCAGTCGTTGGGCTGCCTCGCCGAATGGCCCGGACTCGATCCGGCTGTCGTCAACCCACGCGGCGGGGCGATCGCCATCGGCCATCCGCTCGGTGCCTCCGGCGCCCGGCTGGCCGGATCCGTCGCCCATCAACTGGCCGCCGCGGGTTCGGGAACGGGCCTCGCGGCGCTCTGTATCGGGGTGGGACAGGGGCTCGCGCTCGTTCTGGAACGCTGACGGGGGGGCGGGGCTTGAGCGTACCGCCGTCGGGATCACCGGCTTGACCGACCGAGCGACTGAACCGAGCGACCGAGTGGAGAGCCTTCATGTCCTTGCTCGACCCCAAGACGTGGCAGCCCGTCGGACTCTCGGGCGGTGAGTCGGCCGTGGTCGAGCCCGCGACCGGCGGCACGCTCGCCACCGTCGCACTCGCCTCGGCGGAAGATGTCACGGCCGCCTCGGAAGCGGCGCGGGACGCGCGGAAGACCTGGTCGGACACGCCGTATCACGTCCGGGCCGGCGTACTGCGCCGTGCCGGTGACCTGTTCGCCGCGCACGCCGCCGAACTGCGCGACTGGCTGGTACGCGAGTCGGGCTCCGTACCGGACAAGGCGGACTTCGAACTGCATGTCGCCGCCCAGGAGTGTTACGAGGCGGCGGCGCTCGCCTCCCGGCCCACCGGACAGCTGCTGGCCAGCGAGGAGCCGCGGATCTCCTACACCCGGCGGGTCCCCGCCGGGGTGGTGGGGGTCATCGCGCCGTTCAACGCCCCGCTGATCCTCTCCATACGGTCCGTCGCACCGGCTCTGGCGCTGGGCAACGCGGTGCTGCTCAAACCCGATCCGCGTACCGCCGTCTGCGGTGGTCTCTCGCTCGCCGCGGTCTTCGCCGAGGCGGGTCTGCCGGAGGGGCTTCTGCACATCCTGCCCGGCGGCGCGGAGACCGGACGGGCGCTGGTCACCGACGAGCGGGTGCGGGTGATCTCCTTCACCGGCTCCACGGCGGCCGGGCGCGCGGTCGGGGAGGCCGCGGGCCGTCATCTCAAGCGCGCCCATCTGGAACTGGGCGGCAACTCCGCGCTCGTCGTGCTGGCCGACGCGGATGTCGAGGCGGCGGTGGCCCAGGCCGTATGGGGATCGTTCTTCCACCAGGGCCAGATCTGTATGACCACAGGGCGGCATCTCGTCCACGCCTCGCTGTACGAGGAGTACGTCGAGCGGCTCGCCGCCAGGGCCCAGTCACTGGCCGTCGGCGACCCGTACCGCGAGCGGGTCCAGCTCGGTCCGGTCATCGACGCGGGCCAATTGGCCAAGATCGACGCGCTGGTGGAGGCGAGCGCGGCGGCCGGCGCCAGGGTCGTCGCGGGCGGCACCCACCAAGGTCTCTTCTACCGCCCGACCGTACTCGCGGAGGCCGGCGACCACACGCCCGCCTATACGGAGGAGGTCTTCGGGCCGGTGGCGCCCGTACGGTCCTTCGCGACCCTCGACGAGGCGGCCACGCTGGCGGCGGCCGGCCCGTACGGGCTCTCCCTCGGCATCGTCACCCGCGACACGGCCCTCGGTCTTGAGCTGGCGGACCGTATCCCCACCGGTATCGCGCATATCAACGACCAGACAGTCAACGACGAGGCGGTCGCACCCTTCGGGGGCATCGCCGGGTCGGGTACGGGGGCGCGGTTCGGCGGCGAGGCCAATCTGGACGCCTTCACCGAGCTGCGCTGGACGACCGTACGGCGCGAACCGGCGGGGCACCCTTTCTAGGCCGTGTCCTCATAGGCCCGCCTGCCCGGCGACTCCCGTGCCCGCACGCTCGCGGCGGTCGCCGTCCAGCGTCCGCCGTCGGGCGCCCGCGGTCACTGCCCGGCTTCGCCGTTCTTGGCCTTCGCCTCGGCCTCGGCCACCGACTTGCGCACCTCATCCATGTCCAGCGCGCGCGCCTGTCCGATCACATCCTCCAGGGCCGTCTCGGGCAGCGCGCCGGGCTGGGCGAACACCGCGACATTGTCCCGGACGATCATCAGCGTCGGGATCGAGCGGATCTCGAACGCGGCGGCCAACTCCTGCTGGGCCTCCGTGTCGACCTTGGCGAAGACGAGGTCCTCGTGGCGCTCCGAGGCCTTCTCGTAGACCGGGGCGAACTGGCGGCACGGACCGCACCAGGAAGCCCAGAAGTCGATCAGGATGAAGTCGTTCTCCGACACCGTCCGGTCGAAGTTCTCCTTGGTGAGTTCCACAGTGGCCATTGCCTGATACCTCTTCCTGACTCTCCGGGTTACGGCGCCTGCGACAACGGTGTGGGTCATCGCCGTATTCCTGGCTGCTGCCCGAAGATCGTGTGGCCATGCGACCTGCCGCGCACCAGACTGGCCCCTATGACGCATGCCATGGAAACCCTGGAGTACGACGTTGTGGTGCTGGGCGCGGGACCGGTCGGTGAGAACGTCGCCGACCGGGCCAGGGCGGCGGGCCTGAGCACGGCGGTCGTCGAGAGTGAACTCGTCGGCGGCGAGTGCTCGTACTGGGCCTGTATGCCGAGCAAGGCCCTGCTCCGCCCGGCGATCACCCGCGCCGACGCCCGCAGGGTCCCCGGGGTGAGCCAGGCCGTGCGGGGGCCGCTGGACGCCGAGGCCGTACTCGCCCACCGCGACAAGTTCACCGCGCACTGGAAGGACGACGGCCAGGTCGCGTGGCTCGACGGGACCGGCGCCGATCTCTACCGAGGACACGGCAGGCTGGACGGCAGGAAGAAGGTCGCCGTCACGGGACCCGACGGCGACACCCAGGTCCTGATCGCCCGCCACGCCGTCGCCGTGTGCACCGGCAGCCGGGCCGTACTGCCCGATCTCCCGGGGCTCGCCGCCACCAAGCCCTGGACCAGCCGCGAGGCGACCAGCTCCGCACGGGTCCCGGGGCGGCTCGTGGTCGTGGGCGGGGGAGTGGTGGGCGTGGAGATGGCCACCGCGTGGCGGGCGCTCGGCTCCGACGTCACCCTGCTGGTCCGCGGTGACCGCCTGCTGCCGAGGATGGAGCCGTTCGCCGGTGAGCTGGTCGCCGAATCGCTGACGGAGGCGGGCGCCACGGTCCGAACGGGCGCCTCGGTCAGCGCGGTCGAGCGCGACGGCGGCACGGGACCCGTGACCGTGACGCTGGCCGGCGGCGAGCGTATCGAGTGCGACGAGGTGCTCTTCGCCACCGGCCGCGCCCCGCGCACGGACGATGTCGGTCTCGCGTCCGTCGGCCTGGAACCGGGCTCCTGGCTGACCGTCGACGACAGTTGCCGGGTCGAGGGCAGCGACTGGCTCTACGGGGTCGGGGACGTCAACCGCCGCGCCCTTCTCACCCATCAGGGCAAGTACCAGGCCCGTATCGCGGGAGCCGCCATCGTGGCGAGGGCCCAGGGCGTACCGACCCTGGACGCCGGCCCCTGGGGCAGCCACGCCGCCACCGCCGACCATCTCGCCGTCACCCAGGTCGTCTTCACCGAGCCGGAAGTCGCCTCGGTGGGCCTCACCCTCGCCGAGGCCGAGGCGGCGGGCCACCGCGTCCGCGCGGTCGACCACGACCTGGCCGGGGTCGCGGGCGCGGCTCTCTACGCCGACGGCTACCGCGGCCGGGCCCGCATGATCGTCGACCTGGACCGTGAGATCCTGCGGGGCGTGACCTTCACCGGTCCCGCCGTCGGCGAGATGCTCCACTCCGCCACGATCGCCGTCGTCGGCGAGGTCCCGATCGACCGCCTGTGGCACGCGGTTCCGGCCTACCCGACGATCAGCGAGGTATGGCTGCGCCTGCTGGAGACATTCCGGGACGACAACCGCCCTTGACCGCATACCTGTTGGCCCGGGCGGTGCGGTGGCGGGAGAGCTGACGGTTTCCGCACGCACCCCTCGGCCGGCTCCTCCGCGAACGGCCGGAACGCGCGGGTCCGTGACTCGTCAGGCGCACCGGCCACGGTGTCCGGCGCCCGGCGAAGAACGCTTCAGGCGCACCAGGACCCCCTTGGTTTCCGCCAATGGGGTCCTGGCGCCTCGTGCGGTGGTCCGGCCGGCTGCTCCCGCTTCCCCCGGGCTCGTACACCTGCCCTGCCGTGCATATATGCGTTCGGTCTCGCTCTGTGACCCCTTGCTCACACCCCGAATGCGGGAGAGCCGGTTTCGGACGCCCGCGGTCCTCCGTGCGCGGGAAGTGCAGACGGAGGACTCGTGGACCTTCTAGCGTCCGGGGCATGCGAATCACACCGAAGAGACGCCTCGGACTGGCCACCGTCCTCGCCCTGTTCCTCGCCCTGTTCGGGCTGGCTCCCGCGGCGAACGCGGCCCCCGCCGACCTGACGTTCAGCGTCGACAGCGCCACCACCCGGCCGGGTGAAACGGTCAACCTGTCGATGACACTGACCAACAACCACACCTACGACGTGCTGTTCGTCTACCAGACGATCACCCCCACCTGGCTGACCACCCAGCGCCCCGACCTCAAGTACAGCTTCAGCGGTTGCAGCCTGGCCACCGCGACGGGCACCGTCCCGTGTTCCGGTACAGGTCCGACCGATCTCGGCTCCAACTACGGTGCCACCATCCCGCCCGGTCAGAGCCGCACCGTCACACTGACGCTGCAGATCGCCGCCGACTCCGGCTGCAACGGCAACATAGGTTTCTACTCCTACTACTACGCCGAGTTCAGTGACCAGACGAACGTGAGCAGCGGTCCCGTGTACACACCGGAGACCCGGGTGCTCTGCGCCTGACCCCTTTCCGCGCCGCGCCCTGGGGGAGTCGGTGGCGGCCGGCCGTGCACGCCACCGGACGGCCGTCATGGCGGCATTCGGCCAACATGGCCCGAGATGCCCGAGGGGAGCAACCTCCCGGCGGATGAATCCGCGCGAACTCCGTGTGCCCGGAGTGTGGTTCCCCTCCCGCCCAGGATCTAAGGTCCGGTTGGGTACGCGGTACGCGCACCCCGAACGGGAACGGCCCGCCGAGGCCATCCCGTCCAAGGTTCAGACTGATTGAACACCCGCATTTTTCCGTCAAGTTCCGCAACAGGAACACGAAACCGACACATGGCCCGCACTATGTGACGAGACGGATGCGCGACGACCGAGTACCTGAGGGGGGCACGGGGTCGCGCCGGGGGTGTGTCCGCTCCATCGCGCGACGGACACACCCCTGCCCAGGGGAGGGGCTGCTCCACAATGCAGAAGAAGTCCTTACGCATGGCGTTACCCACGGTATGTGCGCTGATCGCCGTACTCGCACTGCCCGGTGGCCCCGCGCAGGCCGATGACGCCGTGCCCCGTGTCGACCTCCGTGTCCTCGTGGTGACGGACGGCGGGCCCGCGGTCGACGCCATCGCCGCCGAACTGGACACGGCAGGGACGCCCTATACGGAGGTCGACCTTCAACAGCCGGGACGTCCCGTGATCGACGCGGCCTTCCTGGCGGACACCGTGGAGGGCCGGCCCCGGGCCAAGTACCAGGCAGTGGTGCTGCCCAACGACAACCCGTTCTCCGCCGGTTCCCCGGAGATGGCCGCTCTGGCCACCTATGAGCGGACGTACGGCATCCCCCAGGTCGACGCCTACACCTACGCGCGGCCCGAGGTCGGACTTCAGTACGCCGTCGGCAACGGCTATGCCGGTTCCCTGGACGGCGTCGAGGCTCAGGTCACCACCGTCGGCCGGGCCGGGCCCTTCGAGTACCTGGACGGCGCCGTACCGTTCGAGGACAACTCCCCCTCGGTGGGGGAGAGTTACGCCTATCTGTCCCAGCCGGCCGTCGGAGCGGACTTCACCTCCTACGTCGACGCGCAGATACCCGGCAGAGCCACCAGGGGCTCACTGGTCGGCGAGTACCGGCACGACGGACGGCGGGAACTGGTCGTCACCTTCGTCTACAACCGCTACCAACAGCAGTTCCGGCTGCTGGCACGCGGAATCGTCGAGTGGATGACCGGCGGTGTCCACCTCGGGGCCTCGCGGAACTACTTCGCCGTCCATGTGGACGACGTTTTCGCCGCCGACGACCGCTGGGACTCGACGCTGAACTGCACACCCGGTGATGTGGACTGCGCGCCGGGCGAGGGGGTGCCGAACCCGATCCGGATGACCGCGGCGGACGCCGAATACGCCGCCACCTGGCAGAACAACCGCGGCTTCACCATGGACTTCGCCTACAACGCGGCGGGCAGTGTCGACCATCGCCAGGACAACAACGGTGTCGACCTCCTGGCCGACAAGCTGATCGTGGACCGCAACAGATTCCGCTGGATCAACCACACCTACACACACGCCTTCCTGGGCTGCGAGCAGGATGTCAGCGTGGTGCCCTGGCGGTGCGCCACCCTCCCCGGCGGCACCACCAAGTGGGTCTCCCGTAACGAGATATCCGACGAGATCGCCACGAACCGCGTCTGGGGCCAGTTGTCCGGGCTTCCCCTGGAGAACACCGAACTGGTCACGGGCGAGCACTCCGGTATGCGTCTGCTGCCACAACAGCCCACCGACAATCCCAACCTGGCGCCGGCACTGGCCGACAACGGCGTCTCCTGGCTCGCTTCGGACAACTCCCGTGAGGTGGGCCAGCGCCAGCTGGGATCGGCCACCACCGTCCCCCGCTACCCGATGAACATCTTCTACAACGCCGGACGAGCGGCCGAGCAGGTCGACGAGTACAACTGGATCTACACCAGCCGGCAGCAGGGCGGCAGCGGTATCTGCGAGGACAACCCCGCCACCACCACCTGCCTGCCGGCCCCGCTGAACACGACGACCGGCTACCCGGACTACATCGTGCCGCTGGAGACCCGGATCGCCCTGGGGCATGTCCTCGGGAACGACCCCAGGCCGCACTTCATCCATCAGTCGAATCTGGCGGAGGACCGCATCGCCTATCCGGTGCTGAACGGCGTCCTCGACAGCCACGCGCGGCTCTTCGCCGACAACACACCGGTGGTCAACCTGCGGATGAAGGACATCGGCGCCGAACTGCGCAAACGATCCGTCTGGAAGTCCGCCGTGGAGTCCGGTGACATCACCGCCTACCGGATCGGCGACACGGTCACGGTGCGGGCACCCGCCACCGTCGCGGTGACCGCCACCATGCCGGCCGGCACAACGCGGGACACGGCCGCCTTCGGCCAGGCGTACGCCGGCAAGGTGTCCGCCTGGGTGACCGGGACCCCACTGCCGCTCGTTCTCACCCTGCCGCCGTCCGCCGTCTCCGGCACTGTCCAGGGCGGTACCGGCGCGCCGGCCACGAACGAGACCGCGCCGCGGGCCCGGGTACCCGCCGGAGTGCTACGACAGGTGCCGTACAGCCGGGAGCGCTGAACCACCGCACACGAGCCGAGGGTTCCGGAAGCCGGAACCCGTCCTCCCCGCACAGCTTCGTGGAGCACCCCTGATGCACCTTCACCGCGGCACGGGCCGCTTTGGCGCGGCGCGAGTCACCCTCCTCACCGAGGGAACCTATCCTCACAGCCATGGTGGCGTGAGCGTGTGGTGCGACCAACTCGTCAATGGAATGCCGGACATGGACTTCGATGTCATAGCCGTGACCGGAACCGGCCGGGAGCCCGTCGTATGGGATCTTCCCGGCCATGTGTCCCAGGTGGTGCCGGTCCCCGTGTGGGGCCCGGCACCCCCGGGCTCGGAGCCCCGTGGCCGGAGCCGCGACAGGCTCGCCACGGTCTACGAGCGGTTTCTGACAGCACTCCTCGATTCCGGCGCCGAGGACGGATTCGGCCCGGCACTCCATGGCCTGGCGCGGGCCGCCACGGATGGTCTGCTCAGCCCGTTCCTCCGCGGTGACCGGGCACTCGCCGTTCTCACCGCGGTGTGGAACCGGCCGGGCCTGCCCGTCTCCGAGGCCCGCCCCACACTGCACGACGCGGTGACCGCGACCTCCCTGCTCGAACACGCGCTCCGCCCCCTGGCGGCGCCGCCCCCGGAACACGGAGTCGCCCACGCGGTCAGCGGCGGTGTGGCGGTGCTCCCGGGGCTGATCGCGCTTGAGCGCCACGGCGTACCGCTGCTGCTGACCGAACACGGCGTCTATCTGCGCGAGCGTTATCTCGGCTATCGCACCGCCCCCTACCGCTGGCCCGTGAAAGCCCTGGTACTCGGCTTCTACCGGCTGCTGGCGGAGGAGACCTACCGGCGCGCGGCCCTGATCACCCCCGGCAACCGCTACAACCGGCTGTGGGAGGAGCGGGGCGGAGCCGACCCGGCGCTGATCCGCACGGTGTACAACGGGGTCGACCCGGCGGCCTTCCCGGCGGCCGGTCCGGAACCGGACGTCCCCACCCTCACCTGGGCCGGCCGGGTGGACCCGATAAAGGACCTGGAAACCCTGATCCGGGCGTTCGCGCTGGTGCGGGAGCGGGTGCCGCGGGCGAGGCTCCGGCTCTTCGGCGGCACCCCGCGCGGCGGCGAGGAGTACCGGGCCCGGTGCGAGGCGCTGGCCACCGAGCTCGGACAAGCCGGCACGGTCACGTTCGAAGGCCGTGTCGACGACATCAGGGACGCGTACGCCGCGGGCAATGTCGTCATGCTCTCCAGCATCAGCGAGGGCTTTCCGTTCACCCTGATCGAAGCGATGTCCTGCGGACGGGCGACCGTCTCCACGGATGTCGGCGGCGTACGGGAAGCGGTCGGTGACACCGGTCTGGTCGTACCGCCGCGCGACCCCGCCGCGATGGCCACCGCGGCCACGGAGCTGCTGGGCGACGCCGGACGGCGAAGATCCATGGGAGAGGCCGCGCGGCTGCGGGTGATCGAACAGTTCACCCTGCGCCAGACCGTGGACACCTTCCGCGCCATCTATCTCGACCTGTCGGCCGGTGGCCGGGGCCTGCTCTCCGATGCCCTGACCGGCACCGGCGCGCCGCCCGCCTCGGGAAGGGGCGGCATATCCGCCGCGGGCCTGATGAGTGTGGCCGGATGAGCGGGCCGATGGCGCTCGGGCCGGACGCCGGACGCCAGGACACACTGTCCCTGCGGCTCCAGGGGAGCCGCGGTGTGCCGCGCGGCGGCGACGAACGGACACTTGTACTCCGCATGCCGGGTGCCGGAGCCGCCGGTGCGATCGACCGGCTCGCCGCGGAAATGGCGGACTCCATCGGCCCCGCCGTGCATCCCTACGAGGTGGCCGCGCTCCTGGAATCGCAGGGGCTGACCGCCGAGGTGATCAGGGAACGGTACGGGCAGCCCGACCTGTTCACCCTGGCCACCGCGTTGTACGAGAGGATCCCCCGTACCTTCCCCGAACCCGGGGTGCCGGCGGATCCATGGCGGCCCGACCATATCCGCTGTGTGCTGCGAGGCGTGCTCTTCGCCCTCCCCGGGCTCGCCTATGTGCTCATCGGTCGGATCTGGGACCCCGATGGCGGTGCCTACGCCCTTGTGCTGGCAGGTCTGATCTCCTGGGCCTGGGGCCAGGCTCTGAGCCACCGTGCCTATCTGCGGATGGCCATAGGGCGCCGGGAGGCGGGCCGTACGCTCCTGGTGGGCGCACCGCTGGGTGCCGCGGTGGCGGTGGCGGCGGGGGCCGCGCTCGCCGGACAGGGTTCGACGGCGCTGTTCGTGGCCGGCCAGTCGCTGTATCTCGCGGCGGCGGGCGTACTGCTGGTACTGGGGCATGAGTCGCTGCTGCTGCTCGCACTGCTGCCGATGGTGGCGGGCGTGGCGGTGCTGCCGTGGTGGGAGCCCGGCGCTCCGCTGCGGATCGGACTGCCCCTGCTCTCGCTCGCGGGCGCGACCGCGGTGGCCGGGTGGGCACTGCGGGGCGCCCTGGCGGAGAAACCCGCCGCCGGCGACAGCCGGACCAAGCTGCTGCGGTCACTGCCGTACGGACTGTTCGGCCTCGCGGCGGGCGTGCTGGTGATGCTGGAAGGGCAGCGTCACCCGTACGCCGTCGTGATGCTCTCCTTGAGCATGGGCCCGGCCGAATGGCTGCTGTACCGCTATCGGGGAATGTCGGCGGCGGCCCTGCGGGCGACCTCCACACTCCCCGCCTTCAGATGGCGCTCCGCCGGCATCATCACACTCTGTCTGCTCGCCTATCTGCTGCCGATCCTGCCCGTGACCCTGCTCATCGGGGCCGAGCCCGGACCCGTACTGCTGCTTGCCGCCACGCTGTGGACCGCCCTGCTGTTGCAGGCGTTCGGCGTGGCATGGCCACCCGCCGCGGTGTGTCTCGTGGCCGCCTGCGGGGCCGGGTCGCTCACCCTTCTCCACCCGTCGGCGGCCCCCATCGCACTGCTGCTGAGCTGCGGCCCGGCCGCGGTGGTGCTGGCGGTCTGCGCCCTGTCGGCACTCGGACGTCCCGCCGCCCACGCCTGAGCACGTCGAAGCCAGGACCGGGCCCGCGCCTCCGCCACACCGATCCACCACACCGCACGACACCGACCCACCGCACCGACCCACCGCACCGCCACGAAGCACCACTCCCGGCGACGGATCGTCTCCGGGCGTCGAAGGACCCGCAGAAAGGGATCACCAGTGAACTCCGCACCACTCGCAGCCGTCACCGGAGCCGAAGGATTCATCGGATCCCACCTCACCGAGGCCCTGGTGGCGGCCGGCTACCGGGTCAAGGCCATGGCGCAGTACAACTCCTTCTCCTCGTACGGCTGGCTGGAAACCCTCTCCGCCGACGTCCTGGAGCAGGTCGAGATCCAGCTCGGTGATGTGCGCGACCCCGGATCGGTCCGGGGACTCGTGGAGGGGGCGGACTGCGTCTACCACCTGGCCGCGCTCATCGCGATCCCGTACTCCTATCTGGCCCCGCACAGCTACGTGGACACCAATGTCTCCGGAACGCTCAACGTGCTGGAAGCGGTGCGGGCCCTGGGCACACCCCGGCTCGTGCACACGTCCACCAGCGAGACATACGGCACGGCACTGACCGTACCGATCACCGAGGACCACCCCATCAACACACAATCCCCGTACGCCGCCTCCAAGGCGGGCGGGGACAGGCTGGCCGACAGCTACCACGCGAGCTTCGGCACACCGGTGGTGACACTGCGGCCGTTCAACACCTACGGCCCCCGGCAGTCCATGCGAGCGGTCATCCCGAGCGTCATCGGCCAGGTGGCGGCCGGAGCGCACACCATCACCCTCGGCGATCTGCGCCCCACCCGGGACTTCACCTATGCCGAGGACACCGCCCAGGCCTTCCTGGCGGTCGGCACGGCGGAGGCCCCGCGGGTCGTGGGCCGGACCTTCAACGCCGGCACGGGCAGTGAGATCGCGGTCGGCGACCTGGTCGCCACGATCGGCAAACTGATGGACGTCACGATCGACGTCCGCGAAGACGCGGAACGTGTCAGGCCCGCCAACTCCGAGGTCATGCGGCTGGTCGCGGACGCCACCCGGCTGCGCGCCGCGACCGGCTGGGAGCCCGCCCATGACTTGGAACAGGGCCTCGCGCGCACTGTGGAGTTCTTCTCCGACCCGGCCAACCTGGCCCGCTACAAGACCGGCATCTACAACATCTGACCCGGCTCGCACGTCGCCCGGAGGAGGAGAACCATGCACGCAGTGATTCTGGCCGGAGGCAAAGGCGTCCGGCTGCGTCCCTACACCACCGCACTGCCGAAACCCCTGGTACCCATCGGGGACCAGCACGCGATCCTGGAGATCGTCCTGCGCCAGCTGGCGGCCTCCGGATTCACCAGCTGCACGCTCGCCATCGGTCATCTCGGCCAGATCATCCGCGCCTATGTCGGGGACGGATCGCAGTGGGGCCTGGCCATCGATTACACGATCGAGGACAGTCCCCTGGGGACGATGGGCCCGCTGCTCACCATGCGCGACAGACTCCCGGAGTCCTTACTGGTGATGAACGGTGACATCCTCACCGACCTCGACTTCAGCGATGTGCTGGTCCGCCACCGGGCCATCGGCGCCCCTCTGACCATCGCCACCTACGCCCGTCAGGTCCGCATCGACTTCGGTGTCCTGACCACCGACGCCGACAGAGTCGTCGGCTTCACCGAGAAACCGAGCCTGGACTACCGGGTCTCCATGGGCGTCTACGGACTCTCCCGCTCGACCCTCGACGCATACACCCCCGGCCTGCCCCTGGGCTTCGACGAGGTGGTGCTGGACCTGCTGAAGGCGCAGGACCCGCCCCACGTATACGAGTTCGACGGCTACTGGCTCGACATCGGCCGCCCGGACGACTACGACCGGGCCAACGCCGAGTTCACCAGCCGTAAATCCCATCTCCTCAAGGGAGCCTGAACCACACCATGCGCATCATCCTCCTGGGCTCCACCGGTTACCTGGGCGGGCACGTCGCGGAGCGGTTGGGCGCCCTTCCGGGCGTGCGGCTGCTCCGCACCGGACGCTCGCCCGACGCGGACCTGGGCATCGATCTCGCCACCGACGCCGTGGACCGTATCGCGCGTGTCCTCGCCTCGGCGGCTCCGGACGCCGTGGTCAACTGCGCGGGAGCGGTGGGGGGTGATGCCGTCACTCTCGCCGAGGTCAACACCCGGGGCACCGCCGCCCTGTGCGCCGCCGTGCGGAAGGCCGCCCCAGGTGCCCGTCTGATCCACCTCGGCTCGGCCGCCGAGTACGGTCCTGGCACGCCCGGCACCGAGGTGACGGAGTCGGCGCCGACCCGGCCGGTGACCGTCTACGGCGCCACCAAACTCGCGGGTACCGTCACAGTGGCCGGCTCCGGCCTGGACGCGGTGGTGCTGCGCATCGGCAATCCGGTCGGTCCGGGGCAGGGATCCACCTCGCTCCCGGGCCGGGTCCTCGGTCTGCTCCGTGCCGCCATGGGCGAACACGGCGCCGTGATCCGGCTGGGCGACCTGTCCTCCTACCGTGACTTCGTGGACGTCCGCGATGTGGCACGGGCCGTGGCGCTCGCCGTCACCGCCCCCGGACCGCTGCCGGCCATCCTCAATATCGGTGGCGGGCGAGCCGTACCGGTCCGTGATCTCGTGCACTCGCTGGTCAGGACCGCCGGGTTCCGGGGACGCGTCGAGGAGGACGGCCACGGTTCCACCCGCTCGGAGGAGGTGTCATGGCAGTGCTCCGACATCAACGCCGCCGCCGATGCCCTCGGCTGGCGGCCCCTGCACCGGCTCGACGACTCGCTGACAGCGCTGTGGGCGGCGGCCGGCGGGGGAACCCGGTCCGAGGCGCTGGACTCCGGCCGGGAAGGCATGCGTCTGCCGTGAGACTGCTCATCCCGCTCTATGTACACCCCTCCCAGGACCCTGGGGCCTGGGCCCTGCTGGCCGCCGAGTCCCACTCCGTCCACGGGGTCGTCCTCAACCCGGCGAACGGTCCGGGCAGCGTCCGGGACCCGGCGTTCACCGCCGTCTCCCGAGCGCTGCGCGCGGCCGGTGTACGTGTGCTGGGTTATGTGGACACCGGTTATGGAGAGCGCCCCGCACGCGAGGTCGCGAACGACTTCGCACGCCACCGGGAGTGGTACGAGACCGATGGCTGCTTTCTGGACCAGGTGGCCTGCGAGAAGGACGGACTGCCCGCCTGCCGGCGTCTGGTCGGAGAGCTCCGGCGCATCGGGGCCGGTACGGTCGTGCTGAACTCGGGCGTCTACCCCGAGCCGGGATACGCGCGCCTCGCCGATCTGATCGTCGTCTTCGAAGGCCACTGGTCGACCTATGCCACGACCTTCAGCCGGCCGGAATGGACCACGCGGTACCCGCCGGAGCGGTTCTGCCACCTTGTGTACGGAGTGCCTCCGGCACTCGTTCCCCTCGCGGTCCGCACGGCGCGGCAGCGGCACGCCGCGGTCTGCGGTCCCGTGACGGGTGAACTGCCGAATCCATGGGCGGGGCTGACCCCGGCGCTCACCGGAGAGGAACACGATCTGTGAAGCACGGGAAGACCATCACGTGGGTATGCGCGGTGTCCCTGACCGCTCTGCTGGCCGCGGTGCTGGCCGGATGCTCCGGCTCGGGTGACAGCGACGGCGACGGCGAGGAGAAGAGCCGATGGCGGCCCCGGCCGGGCCTCGCCTGGCAGTGGCAGCTCGACGGCAAGCTCGATGTCTCCGTCGATGTCCCGGTCTACGACATCGACGGCTTCGAGAGCTCGGCGCGGGATGTGGCGGCCCTCCACAGCAGGGGCCGCAAGGTGATCTGCTACATCAACGCCGGAGCCTGGGAGAACTTCCGTCCCGACCAGGACGCGTTCCCGAAGTCGGTGCGCGGCAAGGCCAACGGCTGGGAGGGCGAACGGTGGCTGGACATCCGCCGGCTGGATGTTCTCCGCCCGATCATGGAAAAGCGGATGGACATGTGCCGGGAGAAGGGGTTCGACGCGGTTGAGCCGGACCTCGTGGAGGCGTACGCCGACGACACCGGTTTCCCGCTGACCGCGGGCGACCAACTCGCGTACAACCGGATGCTCGCGGACATCGCCCATGCCCGGGGGCTCTCCGTCGGTCTCAAGAACGATCTGCAACAGATCCCCCAACTCGTCGACGACTTCGACTTCGCGGTCAACGAGGAGTGCGCACAGTACGAGGAGTGCGCACTGCTGACTCCCTTCATCCAGGCGGGCAAGGCCGTTTTCCACGCCGAGTACCGCGAGCCGACCGAGAAATTCTGTGCCGAGTCGCGCAGCCTTGAGCTGTCCTCGATACGCAAGCGGCTGAACCTGGGGACCTGGCGCCAGCCCTGCTGAATCACCGTCCGGTCCGCCGGCGGGCCCCCGCCGGCGCCAGGGTGACCAGGAGCGAGGCCGTCGCCGTCAGCGCCATCGCCGTCGCGGGCGAGGTGTGCTCGGCGACGGCTCCCGCGAGAGCCGCGCCCACGCCCTGCATGGTGAGCATCCCGGAGGTGTGCAGCCCGAGGGCGTGGCCGCTCAACTCCTCGGGTGTCAGGGCCATCAGCCGCTCCTGGAGCAGCAGATTCGACGCGTAGCCGACCGAGGCGAGGACGACGGCGGCCACCGCGAGCGGCAGCGCCGGGTGCAGGGCGAAGAGCAGATACGGGGCGGCGAGCAGCAGACACAGCGGCGTGCCGAGCCGCGCGCGCCACCGCGGGGGGACGAACCTGCCGATCGCGAGATCCCCGGCCAGCATGCCGAGCGCCGCGACGGCGAAGAGGAGCCCCGCGTGGTGAGGCGCGTAAGGGATGAACAGGGACTCGCAGCCGACGATCAGCCCGTTCGGCACCCAGAGGGCGAGATACACGCGGCGACGGGGCCCGGAGGACAGCAGACGAGCGTTGTTCCGCCAGGTCTCGCGAGCCGACGGCCGCCCGGCGGCGCGCGGCGGGCGGCGGGCAAGCCCGGACCGGGCGACGGCGGCCGAGACGAGATACAGAACGGCGCCGGCGAGCAGGGTGTCGCGCGGCGACAGCGCGGTCACCAGCACACCGCCGATGGCGAATCCACCGATCTGCGTGGCACCGGCGGCCATATTGAACAGGGAGCGGCCCAGCAGATACCCCTCCCTGGAGAGGATTTGGTTCAGCAGCCCGTAACGCACCCCGCCGACCGGCGAGGCGATCGTGCCGAGGACCAGAAGGACCGTGAAGGCGGCCCACACGGGCAGGCCCGGGACGGCCTGGAGCGCGGTGCCGAGAGCGAAGAGCAGCGCCGTGCCCGTCAGCGCCGCGCGCGGCGGCAGCCGGTCGGCCGCCGACAGCAGAGTGGTGGCGCCGACCACCTGCGCGAGGGCCGGGCCGGACATGGCGAGGCCGGAGAGCAGGGGCGAGCCGGTCTCCGTGTAGATCAGTGTGCCCAGCGCCGGTCCGCTCACCGCCTGGGCCGCCGTCTGCCCGGCGGAGGTGAGAAACAGCGGGGTGAACTCCGGTGTCCGGAAGAGATCTTGATAGGTGCGCATGGCCGGAGTCTCGGCGGCCCCTTCGCGAGAGCGATACTGTTTCGCGGGGAGGCGAAACAATTGGGGTGCTGGCTGGTCAGCGCGGATACGCTCGCGGAGAGCCGCTTCGTCGTGTCCCCGCTCGCCGAGACCACCGCGAGCCTGAAGACCCTGGAGCGGGGCACCGCCGCGCACCCGGGCGAGCGCGCCTGGCTCGACGCGTATCTGCCCGCCTACCGTGAGCGGTTGGCGGACGACCCGGTCACCGCGCTGCTCGTACGGGCCGGGCTGGGGCGCGGCTGGAACGCGACCTTCCTCACCCCCACGCCGACGGGCGAGGGCGAGCAGACGTTCGCGGACGAGCTGGCGCGGATCCGCGAGACTCCCCCCGAGACGGCCCGCGCCGATCTGGCCGAGTCGCTGGCGGGACCGCTTCCCGCCCGGCTGCGCCGGTCCGATCTGCCGACGCGCGCCGCCGATCTGCTGTGGTGGGTGTGGACGGAGACGGTCCTGCCCCACTGGTCCCGGCGGCGGGGCATCATCGAGGCCGATGTCGTCGCGCGGACAGGGCGGTTGAGCCAGGGCGGCTGGGCCGCCGCTCTGGACGGCCTGCGCCCGGGAATGCGCTGGCTGGGCGAGGGCCGATTGCGGATCAACGCGGAAGACTATCCGCAACTGGAGCTGTCCGGGGCGCGGTTGATGTTCGTCCCGGTCACCCCGGGCCGTGGCTGGGTCTCCTGGAACACGGCGCACCGGTACGCCGTGGTGTACCCGTGCTCGGGCGCGCTGGCCGAGCCGGACCGGGCGCCGGTGCCCGAGACCCTCGGCGCGCTGCTCGGGGCGGCACGGGCGGGCGTCCTCGTACTCCTGGACACGCCCAAGAGCACCACCCAGCTGGTGGCGCTGACCGGGCAGGGGCTGGGGTCGGTGGGCCGCCATCTCAGGGTTCTGCTCGACGCGGGCCTGGTCCGGCGCCGGCGCAGCGGGCGGTCCGTGCTCTATTACCGCACGGACGCCGGTCAGGTCCTGATGGACGCCCAACGGCACGAGTGACGGGCGCCGCCGTCTCCCTCGCCGTCCCGAGCCATCCCGTCGTGGTCGTCCTGGTCGCCGATTCATCCGATGGATATGGAGGCGACAACAGAATCCGTTCCTGAAAGGAGCATTGACAGGTTCAGGACATGCTTCAATCATCGGATCTCATGACGGAACTTCCCAGACGCCATGTACTCGGAATGACGGCAGGGGCAGCAATCGGCGCCGCCCTGGTCCACCCGGCCACGGCCGACGCGAGTCCGCGCACCACGCTGCCAGGGGCGGATACGGAGGAGGGAGGCGGTGACTGGGGCACGGTCCCGGCCGCTCTCCCCGTGCCCCTGGAGAGGTGGTTCGACAACGACGGCATCGACACCGCGGACGCCCGCGGTGGGAACTTCGACGGATCCGGCTACACCTTCCCCGGCGAGGAACTCCCCGCCGGGGAGGTGGAGATCGACGGACTCGCCTATCTCTTCCCGGCCGCCACGGCGGGAGCGAAGAACAACATCGTCGCTCTCGGGCAGCGTCTCGCACTGCCACCGGGCCGCTATCTGTCCGGCCACTTCCTGGCCGCGAGCAGCTATGGCGAGGCCTCGGGGGAGGTCACCGTCCATTACGCGGACGGCACCACCTCGACCGCCGCACTCGGCGGCCCCGACTGGTACGCGGGCAAGGGCGCCCTCGTCGCCCCGTTCCGCTACGACCCCGCCGGCGCCAAGGACCCGCACCAGGTCGTGATCGCCGCCCCCACGGTCGCCATCGACCCGGGCAGGGAGGCGGTGGCCCTCACCCTGCCGGTCACCCGCCCCGCCGAGGCGAACTCCTCCTCGCTGCACATCTTCGCGCTCTCCCTCCAACCGGCCGTCGAGGGGCGGGCGCTGGCGGTACGCGGCGCGCGCTCGACGACCTCCTCGCTCGACCACGGCGCGCAGAGCGTCGAGGCCACGGTCGTCAACGCGGGGACGGTGGGCATCCTCGCCGCCGACGGGCTCAGCCTCTCCGTGGACGTCCCGGGCGCCCGTACGGTCGCGCCGGCCCGTGTCACCCGGCTCGCTCCCGGCGACGAGACCCGCGTACGGATCGGCATCCGCCCCGGCCCCGGCACCGCGCCTGGAACCAGCGCGGACGGCCGGATCGTCGCCCGCGGCCGGGGTCAGCAGGCCGCCGAGGTCCGCCGTTCCCTCACCCTGGGAGTGCCCGACTTCCGGCCCACCGACGACTCCCTGAACACCCATCAGGCGCCGTACTGGTTCCAGGACGCGAAGTTCGGCGTCTTCATCCACTGGGGGGTCTACTCCGTGCCCGCGTGGGCGCCGGTCGGCGTGCAGTACGCCGAGTGGTACTGGTCCCAGATGCAGGACCCGAACAACCCGACGTACGCGTACCACCGCCAGACCTATGGCGAGTCGTTCGCCTATGACGACTTCATCCCGCGGTTCCGCGCGGAGAGATTCGATCCGCGCTCCTGGGTCGAGTTGTTCCGGGACGCCGGCGCCCAGTACCACGTCCTGACCTCCAAGCATCACGAGGGATTCGCCCTCTGGGACACCAAGGTCTCCGACCGCAACTCCGTGAAGATGGGCCCGAAGCGGGATCTGATCAGGGAACTCTTCGACGCCTCCCGTCGCTACACACCGGAGCTGCACCGAGGTCTCTACTTCTCGATGCCGGAGTGGTTCAACCCCGACCACCCGTGGCAGGGGCACGCGCCGCGCAATCCGTACACCCTGGAACCCGTCCCGTACACCGGCCACTTCGCGGGCCAGGACTACATCAAGGACCTCCAGGCCCCGCAGATGCTGGAACTGATCGAGGGCTACGACCCCGAGATCCTCTGGTGCGACATCGGCGGCGACAATGACAGCCATCGCGTTCTGGCGGAGTACTTCAACCACGCGAAGAACCGCGCCCGCCCCATCGAGGTGACCGTCAACAACCGCTCGGGCATCGGCCCGCACGACTTCACCACGCCCGAGTACACCACGTACGACACGGTCGTCACCGCGAAGTGGGAGGCCAGCCGGGGGCTTGACCCGCGCTCCTACGGCTACAACCAGGCCACCCCCGACGACAAGTACATGACGACCGAGGAAGTCATCCACTCCCTTGTCGACATCGTCTCCAAGAACGGCAACTTCCTGCTCGACATCGGCCCCCGGGCGGACGGCACCATCCCGGAGATCATGGAGCGCAGGCTCCGTGAGACCGGGGCGTGGCTGAAGGTCAACGGCGAGGCGATCTACGGCAGTACGTACTGGGCGAGGATGCCGCAGCTCGGCGAGGACCTGCGCTTCACGGTCAGGCCGGAGAAGGCGTTCTACATCCACTCGCTCACCCGGCCGGGCAGCACCCTGACGGTCGAGGCCCCGGTGCCCGTCAGGCCGGGGGACCGGGTGACACTGCTCGGCCACGACCGGCCGCTGAGCTGGCGTACGACCGGCGGCAAGCTGGTCGTCGACGTACCGTCGGCGGCGCGCGGGTCCGGACAGCACGTCTGGGTGTTCAAGGTCGACTGGCGGTCCTGAGACGGTGAGGGGGCCGGGGGCGGACGTCGGCATCCGCCCCCGGCCCCGCTCAGGCCGTGCCGGGGGTCAGCAGATACCGTCCCCCGGCTTGGGGTTGCTCAGCGCGAACAGCGGACGCAGCCGCAGACCTGCCCAGGTGCCCAGGATCGCGACGGCCCCCCAGATCCAGCCGTGCAGACTGCCCGACGCGATGCCCGCCAGATAGGCGCCGATGTTGCAACCACCGGCCAGTCGGGCGCCGATACCCATCAGCACACCGCCCAGCACCGCGGCGACGGCGGTCCGCCACGGCACACCGCGATGGAGCGTCCAGGTGCCGCCGAGCGCCGCCGCCACCGCCGCGCCGATCATGATGCCGATGTCGGTCAGGCTGTTCTTGTCGGCGAGCACCGGGCCCGCCAGCATCTTGGCGTTGCTGGGCTGCTGCCAGAACGTCCAGGTCTCCGGATGCCCGCCGAGGGCGCGTACCAGCTCCGCGCCCCAGAGGCTGAACGCGCTGGTGACGCCCCAGGCACCGCCGGAGACCAGCAGTACACCGGCGCCGAGCACGGACAGCGCCAGAGCGCCGGCGGCCAGCGGCCAGGAGCCGCGCAGCACCCGTGCGGCGGCGCCGCGCGCGGACGGTACGGGGCCGATCGGCGGCGGGTTGCGGCGGGCCTGGACCTGTCGCGAGACGAGCACGATGAGCGCGAGCGCCAGCATGGTCACGGCCCAGGAGCCGAACCAGCCGATGTGGTCGGCCAGGACGACCGGCTCGAACGCGGGCAGATCCTTCCAGAGGCCGAACTGCCAGGCGGCGAGGGTCGAGCCGACGATGAAGCCGCCCAGGGTGAGCACGATCGACGACTGCCCGGAACCGACCGCGAACAGGGTGCCGGAGGCGCAGGCGCCGCCGAGCTGCATGCCCACGGCGAACAGGAAGGAACCGGCCAGCAGCCCAACGCCCAGCGTCCCGGCCGACGGCGCGGGCACCGAACCGAAGAGACCGGTGCCGGTGCCGATCAGCAGCGCGAACAGAGTCGCCGTGGTCCCGAGCAGCAGGGTGTGGGCGCGCAGTCCGGTGCCATTGCCGACGGCGACGAGCTGCCGCCACGCGGAGGTGAAGCCGAAGCGCGAATGGAAGAGCGCCACGCCGAGACCGAGGCCGAGCAGCAGGAGCACACCGGGCCTGGCCCCATGGGCGGACCACACATAACCGGTCAGCGCCACGGCGATCAGCGCGGCCACGGCGAGCGGCACCCGGCGCACGGGCGGGGCGGGGGGAGCCTCGGGACGGGGTACGGAGGTGGGGGATGGGGCGAGCAGGGCGGCGGACTTCGTCGCCTCCACGGGCGGTGCGGTCATTGCGGGGTCTCCGGGAACGGGTGACGGGAGGGGCGGTATATCAGGGGAGGGCCGCCGACGGCCGGAGCGGCGGACGTCCGGTATCCCGCGAAGACGGGTTCGGCGGGCAACGGGGTTCGTCGGTACGGGTTCGTCGGTACGGCTTGGTCGGTCGCGGGTTCGGCGGCGACCGAATCAGCGGCGACAGGTTGAGCGGCGACAGAGGCCGTCGTCGACACACCACGCCGAGTTCGCGAAGAGCGCGAGACAGAGGAGGCGAGCGGGTGCGGACATGTGGATGAGCATAACGGCCGGTTTCCGCCTTGTGGACCGGTGTCTCGCCATACGGTCGGCCGGACAGGGCCTAGGCGGAGCTCCGCGCCGAGGTGGGCCAGCGCGTGTGGAGGGTGCCGATACGGTAGTCGTGGCCGTGCCACCACCCGGCCCGGGTAGCCACGGCGTCCCGTACATGCGGATGCCCGGCGGGGAGCGCGCTGTGCACATGACCGAGGTGGCCGGGGTCCCGGCGCGGCCAGAGCGCCACCGCCGCGACGGTGGCGGCCGGCGCGACCCCGGCCGGCGCTCCGGCCGCCGTGGACAGGCCCGCCCCTGCGGCGGCGGCCATGGACCCGCCGCCGAAGGCGTCCAGCGCCCAGGAGACGTCACCGGCGCTCCGGTGGAGGCTGTCGCGCACCAGCACCCCCGTATTGACGGTGACCATGGCGCCACCCGCCGCGACCGCCAGGCCGAGGCACAGCAGGGCCCGCTGCCTGGGGGTGGCGAAGAACAGCCGGGCACCCATGGACGCCTTCGGGCGCCCGCTCCGGGGGTGGTTCACCGGAGCGGGCGGGGGCGAGGGTGCGTCATCGCAATCAAATGCACATGTGCGCATCCATGCACGTGTTGGGTGGGATGACGGGGGCCGGGGAGGCTCAGTCGTGCCAAGGCTCCCCGGTGACCTGGTGGTTGGCGTGGCTGATCGCCTCCACCACCAGTCGGCGCAGATGTCCGTCCGTCAGCGTGTAGACGACATGACGGCCGTCCTTGCGTGACCGCACCAGTTCCGCCAGCCGCAGCTTGGCCAGATGCTGACTCACCGCGGGCCGCGCCGCTCCGCACGCGGCGGCCGGCGCGGTCACATCGGACTCACCTCGGGTCAGCAGCCACACCAGATGCAGTCGGGTGGGGTCGGCGAGCAGCGAGAAGACCGACGCCGCCGCGGCCAGCTCGGAGGTGCCGGGCGTGAGTTGATGCGCATCGCTCGCAGTTGAGGATCCATGGCGTCCGGGCATGGGGCCCATCGTAGGCGCGGCCCGGGGAACGCTCCCCGGCCGCGGTCGCCGCCGCGAGCCCGCGGCGCCCGCCGCCCCGTGACTGGGGAGGGCGGGGCCGCGGGCCCGGTGTCACGGAGTCGGTGAGGCCGGGGCCGGGAGCGTGGCCCGGACCTCCCGGGCCGCCGCGACCAGGTTCTCCAGCGCGGCACGGACCTCCGGCCAGCCACGGGTCTTCAGTCCGCAGTCGGGGTTGACCCAGAGCCGTTCGGCCGGCACCGCCTCAAGTCCCTTGCGCAGCAGGTCCGCCACCTCCCCGGCGGAGGGGACGCGGGGTGAGTGGATGTCGTACACACCCGGGCCGACCTCGCGCGGATAGCCCGCCGCGGCCAGTTCGTCCGCGACCCGCATATGGGAGCGCGCGGCCTCCAGACTGATCACATCGGCGTCCAGCGCGTCGATCGCCGGGAGGATGTCACCGAACTCCGCGTAGCACATATGCGTATGGATCTGAGTGTCCGCGCGGACCCCGCCGGTGGTGATACGGAACGCCTCGGTCGCCCAGTCGAGATACGCCTGGTGATCACGGGCCCGCAGCGGCAGCGTCTCACGCAGCGCGGGCTCGTCCACCTGGATCACGGAAGCGCCCGCGCTCTCCAGATCGTCGACCTCGTCGCGCAGCGCGAGGGCGACCTGCCGCGCCGTGTCACCGAGCGGCTGGTCGTCCCGTACGAACGACCACGCCAGCATGGTGACCGGGCCGGTCAGCATGCCCTTGACCGGCCGGCCGGTGAGGGACTGCGCGTATGCCGTCCAGCGCACCGTCATCGGGGCGGGGCGGGAGATGTCCCCGGCGAGGATCGGCGGCCGGACATAGCGGGTGCCGTACGACTGGACCCAGCCGTGCCGCGTGGCGAGGTAGCCGGCGAGCTGTTCGGCGAAGTACTGCACCATGTCGTTGCGTTCGGGCTCGCCGTGCACCAGGACGTCGATGCCGGTCTCCTCCTGGAACGAGATGACCTCACGGATCTCCGCCTCGATCCGCTTGTCGTACCCCGCCGCGTCGATACGGCCGGCCCGTAGATCGGCGCGGGCCGTGCGCAACTCGGTGGTCTGCGGGAACGAGCCGATGGTCGTCGTCGGCAGCAAGGGCAGCTCCAGACGGCCGCGTTGGGCCTCCGCACGCTTCTCGTACGGCTGGGAGCGGCGGCTGTCCGCGTCCGTGACGGCCGCGGCCCGTGCGCGAACAGCCGGGTCGTTGGTGAGCGCCGATCCCGCCCTTGAGGCCAAGTCGGCCCGGTTGGCGGCCAGTTCGGCCGTGATGGCGCCGGTGCCCCGCGCGAGGCCACGGGCCAGCGTGACGATCTCCTCGGTCTTCTGCCGGGCGAAGGCGAGCCAGCGGGCGATCCCCGGATCGATATCGCGCTCGGCCGTGACATCCAGCGGCACGTGCGACAGGGAGCAGGAGGACGTCACATCCACCTGTCCGGCGAGGCCGAGGAGCGTGCCGAGGACCGACAGGGACTTCTCGAAGTCGTTGATCCAGACGTTACGGCCGTTGACCACACCGGCGAGCAGCCGCTTGCCGGGCAGTCCGCCGACCGCCGCCAGCTCATCGAGATTCGCCGCCGCGGGCCCGGTGAAGTCCAGCCCGAGCCCCTCGACGGGTGACTTGGCCAGTACGGACAGAGCCGCGCCGAGCTTGTCGAAGTACGAGGCGACCAGCAGCTTCGGCCGGTCGGTGAGGGAGCCCAGATCCCGGTAGGCGCGGGTGGCGGCGTTCAGCTCGGCCAGGGAACGCTCCGCCACCAGGGCGGGCTCGTCCAGCTGGACCCACTCGGCGCCCGCCGCGCGCAGATCGGCGAGCACCTCCGCGTACACGGGCAGCAGCCGGTCCAGCAGGGTCAGCGGCTCGAAGTCGGCGGCGACCCCGGGGGCGGGCTTCGCCAGCAGCAGATAGGTGACCGGACCGACCAGCACCGGACGTGCCGTCAGACCGAGCGCGAGGGCTTCCCGGAACTCGGCGACCTGCTTGCCGGAATCGGCGGTGAAGACGGTGTCGGGCCCCAGCTCCGGCACCAGATAGTGGTAATTGGTGTCGAACCACTTGGTCATCTCCAGCGGCGTCACCTCCCGCGTACCGCGCGCCATCGCGAAGTACCCGTCCAGGGCGTCCGTTTCGACGGCGGCGCGGTGCCTGGCGGGGATCGCGCCCACCATGACACTGGTGTCCAGGACATGGTCGTAGTACGAGAAGTCACCGGTCGGCACCTCATGGACACCGGCGTCGGCGAGCCGACGCCAGGTGGCGCGGCGCAGTTCGGCCGCGGTGTCCCGGAGGGCGTCGGCGGTGACCCGGCCCTTCCAGTAGCCCTCGACGGCCTTCTTGAGTTCCCGGTTCGGGCCCTGACGGGGATAGCCGTACACGGTGGCCCGGGCTGCCGCGGCTGCGGACTTCGTGGTCAAGGGACTCTCCTTCGCGAGTATGTCTCCCAAGATCCCGGCGACGGACCGCGGGCGCGAAGAGCTGAACAGATCCGGCGGCCGGCGGCGCTGTGCCGCCACGGATGCCCGCCCGATATGTACGCCGACCCGCCCACGAGGTCACCGAGATCTCCGCGCGCACCGGTGGCGCGCGGGCAGTGGCAGGTCTTCGGACTCGCGGGCGCGTCCCGTACCCGTACGCGCACGGATGAACGCGCGTACCGACAGGGACTCCTACTGGCCGTCGCTTCCCGGGTCCGGCTCGGACCCAGTGCTGATGACGGCGGTCGTTCCCACTCACCGCTGCGGGGCAGTCCCGGATTTCCACCGGGTTCCCTCTTACGACGCGCCTGCCCGGCTGGCAGGGCGAACCAACTGCACGAGCCAGCTTAGGCGCTGAAACGGATCACCGACAGCACGGTTCACCGACAGCACGGTTCACCGTGGGCCGGGACGGTCGAACATCGTGCGCTCATGGACTCAGGACTTGGAGGGCTTGGCGGCGAAACGTGCGGTTCGGACCCAGAATCGCATTCTTGAGCGGGAGCCGGTCGTGTCAGGTGACGCGTAGTCCGCCGTCGACGAAGAGATCCTGGGCGTTGACGCCGGTGTTGCGGAGGAGGAAGTCGGTGGCGTCGGCGACTTCCTCCATGGTCACCAGGCGCCCGATGGGAGTACGCGGTACGTGCGGGTGGTCGGGCACGTCGCGCCACCTCGGGCTGTCGCCCACGACGCCGGGGTGGAGCGCGTTCACACGGTGAGGCGCGATCTCCAGTGCCAGGGTCTTCACCAGTCCGGTGACGGCGGAATTGACGGCGGTCACGATGGTGGAGCCGGGGTAGGGGCGCTCTTTGGCCAGGCCGCCGAAGAGTACGACCGACGCCTCAGGGGTGAACCGGTCACGCAGCACTCGCACGGTCTCCGTGTACCCCACCAGCTTGACGGTGACAGCTTCCACGGCCCTGGCGATGTCGAAATCCGCGAGAGTGTTGAAACCCTCCGAGACGCCGGTGATCACCACGTTGTCAACGTCCCGTACATCCGCGAGCGCTCCGTCGATGGTCTCCGGCCGCGCCAGGTCAACGGCCAGACCCCGGACGTTGTCGGCGATTTCGGCGGCCACGGTATCGGCGCGCTCCCTGGCACGACTGGTGACGATGACGCTGTCGCCACGCTCGGCGAATCGTTGTGCCAGGACGCGCCCCAGGGCGCCGCTTCCTCCGACAATGATCGAAGTGGTCACGAGCCAGGTTCCCTTCCGATGGACACGCGGTCAGTCGGCGACCTTATACGGCCGGATACGGACGGTGCGGGCGCAGCCGGACTGATCCACCCGGACGGCCGAGCACCGGTTGCGGATGCTCTCTCACGCTGTGGATGTGGACCATAAAAAGTAACATCATCCCAGCTCAGAGGGCATCCGCGTGTTCACGTCCAAGACCCGGACCGCCTATCACTCGGCCCCTGACCCGTCGGCCCACCAGGTGTCACGCCCCGGACAGCAGCTCCTCGATCAGACCGCCCACCTGCGCGGTCTCGATCAGAAAGCCGTCGTGCCCGTACGGCGACTCGATGGTCCTGAGCCGGTCGGCCCCCGGTATGGCCCCGGCCAGCTCCGCCTGCTGGGCCGGCGGATAGAGCCGGTCGGAGTCGACCCCCGCGACCAGGGCCGGCATCGTGACCCTGCGCAGGGCCGCCGCCGTGCCGCCGCGGCCCCGCCCCACGTCATGGCTGTTCATCGCTTCGGTGAGCGTCACATAACTCCCCGCGTCGAACCGGCGCACCAGCTTCGCGGCGTGATGGTCGAGATACGACTCGACCTGGTACCGGCCGCCCTGCCAGGGATGGCCGCCCGGCTGTGGCTCCCGGCCGAACCGGGCGCCGAGCTCCGGTTCGCTGCGGTAGGTCACATGCGCGATGCGACGGGCGATCCCCAGCCCTCGGTGCGGACCGCCGCCGGGCGGTGCGTCGTGGTAGCGGCCCCCCTGCCATGCCGGGTCGGACCGGATCGCCGCGATCTGGACGCCGCCCCAGGCGATCTGCTCCGCCGAGGCGGCGGCGGGACACGCGAGCACCAGCAGCGAACCGGTGCGCTCCGGCCGGCCGACAGCCCATTCGAGGGCCCGCATACCGCCCATGGACCCGCCGATGACCGCGGCCCAGCGCGCTATATCCAGCGCGTCGGCGAGGGCCGCCTCTGCGGCCACCTGGTCGCGCTGGGTCAGATACGGGAACTCGGGCCCCCAGCGGCCCCCGCCCGGCCGCGCCGAGGAGGGGCCGGTACTGCCCTGACAGCCGCCGAGCACATTCGGGGCGACCACGAACCAGCGGGTGGTGTCGATTGCGCGGCCGGGACCGACCAGGGCATCCCACCACCCCCCTGTGGGATGCCCCGGCCCGGCCGGTCCCGCGACATGGCTGTCGCCGGTCAGCGCGTGCAGGACCAGCACCGCGTTCGAGCCGTCGGGAGCGAGCCGCCCCCATGTCTCGTACGCGAGCCGGACCCCGGGCAGCGCTCCGCCCGCCTCCAGCGGGAGCGGGCCGTCGAGCGTCACCCAGGAGCGGCGGCCGGCCGGATCCCCCTCCTGCCAGCCACCGGTGACCGGCGGGAG
Organism: Streptomyces sp. NPDC051662; assembly: GCF_040681655.1. NCBI lineage: Bacteria > Bacillati > Actinomycetota > Actinomycetes > Kitasatosporales > Streptomycetaceae > Streptomyces > Streptomyces sp. NPDC051662. The sequence goes on along the minus strand of NZ_JBFAZD010000008.1, from coordinate 53,855 downwards.
GGGGAGCGTGGCCGGTTCGGTGGACGTGTTCAGGACGACGCCTTCGCGGCGCGGAACCCCGCCTCCAGATCGGCCTTGAGATCGGCCACGTTCTCCAGTCCCACCGAGAGCCGCACCAGCCCCGGAGCCGTGCCCGTCGCCGCCAGCTCCTCCTCACCGAGCTGACTGTGGGTGGTCGACGCCGGATGGATGATGAGGCTGCGCACATCACCGATATTGGCGAGATGGCTGAAGAGTTCGACCCCGTCCACGAACCGCTTCCCCGCCTCGACCCCGTCGCGCAGTTCGAACGCGAGGACCGCGCCCGCGCCCTGCGGAAGGTAGCGCCGCCCCGCCTCGTACCAGCGGTTGGACGCCAGGCCCGGGTAGTGGACGGCGGAGACCTCGTCGCGCTGTTCCAGCCACTCGGCGAGCGCCAGCGCGTTGGACGTATGCCGCTCGACCCGCAGACTGAGCGTCTCCACGCCCTGGAGCAGCAGGAACGCCGAGTGCGGGGAGAGCGCGGGGCCGATGTCGCGCAGCAACTGGACCCGGAGCTTCACCGCGAAGGCGCCGGGGCCCAGATCCGGCCAGTAGCGCAGCCCGTGGTAACTGGCGTCCGGGGTATGGAAATCCGCGAACCGCTCGGTGTGCGCGCCGAAGTCGAAGGTGCCGCCGTCGACCACCACCCCGCCGATGGTGGTGCCGTGCCCGCCGAGGAACTTCGTCGCCGAGTGCACCACGATGTCCGCGCCGTGCTCGATCGGACGGAGCAGATAGGGCGTCGGGACGGTGTTGTCGACGATCAGCGGCAGCCCGGCGTCGTGCGCCGCGTCCGCCACCGCCCGTACGTCGAGGACATTGCCGCGCGGATTGCCCAGCGTCTCGGCGAACAGCGCCTTGGTGTTGGGGCGTACGGCGGCCCGCCAGGCGTCGATGTCGTCCGGATCGTCGACGAAGGACACCTCGATACCGAACCGGGGGAGCGTGTGCCGGAAGAGGTTGTACGTCCCGCCGTACAGGGAGGTGCTGGAGACGATGTGGTCCCCGGCGCGGGCGAGCGTCAGGATCGCCAGCGTCTCGGCGGCCTGCCCCGACGCGAGCGCGACGGCAGCGACCCCGCCCTCCAGCGCGGCGATCCGCTGCTCCAGCACATCCTGCGTGGGGTTGTGGATCCGGGTGTAGATATTGCCGGGTTCGGCGAGGGAGAACAGATCGGCCGCGTGCTGGGTGTCCTTGAAGACGAACGACGTCGTCTGGTAGATCGGCACCGCGCGGGCGCCGGTCGTCGGATCGGGCTCGGCACCCGCGTGGATCTGCTTGGTCTCGAAGGACCAGGAGGGGCCGGCGTCCTGCCGGGAGATGTCCTCGGGAGTGTGTCCCCCGGTGATGGAGTCGACGGGCTGGCTCATATCAGGCCTCGCACGGGTTTCTTGGGACAGCGGGATCGCTTGATTACGGACCGTAGAGCCACCGGGTCACGGCCGGAAGCGCGCCGCGCGCATGGCCATGAACCCGCAATATCCCGGCAATACAAGGCGCTTGGGATCGGTGGCCGGTCGGCGGTCCGGGGCGCGGAGGGGACGGCGAAGGGGACGGCGGAGGGCCATCAGGTCCGGCGGGCGCGCCTGCCCGCGCGGCGACGGCCGCGGTGGCGTTGCGCCCAGGGATGGGTGATCAGCAGGAAGACGGTCGCGACCACGGCGATCGCCTCGGCGACGACGGTGAGCTTCTTGTCGCCGAACCAGAGGGGCTCGTACATGTTCGGGATCGGGCCCAGTTGGCCGACATCGACATAGCGGTAGACCAGCAGCAGAGCCAGACCGCCGGCCGCCACGCTCCACGCGAAGAGATCCCCGGGCAGCCGCTGCCAGACCAGTACGAGCAGCGCGGCGAGCGACGCCAGGGCGGCCTCGATACGGAAGAGGTCGCCCTGGCTGATGGTCGCGGTGACCACGTCGTACTGGTCGGCCAGATGGGCGTGGAGATAGGCGTCCCACGCGAGCCCCGCCGCGGCCAGCAGCCGGGCCGCTCCGCGCAGTACACGGAGTTTCCGGCCGGAACCCGAGCGGACGCCGGAGGGCGCTGGGGACATCACTTCTCCCGGGGTTAGTAACCGCCGCCGGTGTTCTGCTGCGGAGTGGTGTTCTTCTTGCCCGATCTGCTGAGGACGTACCAGGTGTCGTGGAACGAGACATCGCCCTGGCCGTTGGTGTCACCGGGCTTGTGATCACCGGTGAACCGGTACAGGGGGTGGCCGTTGTACGTGACCTGCTTCGCGCCGTTGTCGCGGGTGGTGGTGGCGAGCAGGTCCGCCTTCACCCCGCCGGTGCCCGCCTCGGGCTTTCCGGTGACGAGCAGGGGCGGCCAGATTTTCACGCAGTCACCCGTGCAGGTGGACTTGTCCTGCTTGTCCCCCTCGAAGAGGTAGAGGGTCCGCCCCTCGCCGTCGACCAGGATCTTTCCGAGGGAGGTGGATCGCGCGGACACCTTGCCGAGAGCCGTGGGGGAAGGGGACGGGCTCGCGGAGGCGCTGGTGGTGACCGCCACGGGACGCTCGGGTGCCCCGGGCTTCTTCGCCGGCGCACCACCGCCGCCGCCCGAACACGCCACGACCGTCGCCGCGCACAGCAGGGCCGTGGCCATCGCGGTGGCACGGCTGGTGATGGTCCCCATCGAGACTCCTCGGATCCGGCCGCTCCACGGGCGGCGAGCCGCCCGACCGATCACGGCGGCACCACCCACTACACGCCACGCCCCGCGACGGGGCCACCGGACAGAGCCGTCCGAATGTACGGGGCGAGGTACGGGGCGAGGTACGCGGCGACGACCGCGCCGCGGGGCCGGCGGCTGCCTCCGACACGAAGATGCCCCGGACGGCCGTGCCCAGCGGGCCGGGTCCGCTGTTCACCACAGGGGAGTCCGACAGCGCACCGCTCTGATCCGGGCCCGGGGGCCGTTCCCCATCCTCGTCCGAAAGGGGATTGACGCCGTGAACGCAGCGACCATGAGGCCGAGGGGCCGTCCCGCCCCTTCACCGCGCGGCAGGCCGGGGAGGTGGGACCAGTACCGCCGGGCCGGCCGCTGGCTCGCCCTCGCCGCCGCCCTGGTGCTGGGGACGGCCGCGGCCGGTGGCTGGTTCTACTCCGCGCTGAGCGGGAACATCCATGGCGCCGGCGTGGACGACGCCCTCGGCGACAACCGCCCCCGAGCCACCCAGGGGGGCGAGAACGTGCTGATCATCGGCTCCGACAGCCGCGCGGGGCTGGGCGGGGCCTTTGGCGAGAACCTGACCACCATGCAGTCGGACACCCTGATGCTGCTGCATATCGGCGGCAGCGGGGAGTGGGCCACCGTGGTGTCGTTCCCCCGTGACTCCTGGGTACGGATCCCCTCGTGCCGCCAGGGCGACGGCGCCGTCTCCACCCCCCATCATTTCAAGATCAACGAAGCGTTCGCGATCGGCGGCTCCACCGGTGACACCGCCAATGCCGCCGCCTGCGCGATCAAGACCGTCGAGCAGAACACCCGTGTCCGGGTCGACCACTTCATGATCGTGGACTTCCGTGGCTTCACCGGCATGGTGGACGCCCTCGGCGGCGTCGAGGTCTGCCCCCGGCTGCCCATCCATGACAAGAAGGCCCACCTCGACCTCCGCGCGGGGTGCCAGACGGTAAAGAACGAGCAGGCCCTCGGTTACGTACGCGCCCGCTACAGCCTCGGCGACGGAACGGACATCGGCCGGATCGGCCGCCAGCAGGAGTTCATGCGCGCCCTCGCCGCCAAGGCCAGGGCCCAGCTGTACCAACCGCGGGCGCTCTACGGATTCCTCGACGCGGCCACCGAGTCACTGACCACCGACCCCGAACTGGCAGGCCTCGAACCCCTCTACAACCTGGCCTCGGGCATCAAACGCATGCCCGCCGAACGGATCACGTTCCTCACCGTCCCGAACTATCCCCGGGCCAGGGACGTCCCCGGCGACACGGCCAATGTCGTCTGGCACCCGCCCGCCGCCCAGCAGCTGTTCAACGCCCTCATGAACGACCGGGAGATGAGCAGGTCCCGGCTGCTGAAGGCGGCGGAGCAACTGCCTCCGGCGGCCGGCACCGTTCAGGTCACCGTCCTCAATGGCACCGACGTCCCCGGCAAGGCCCGCGAAACCGCCGAACGGCTGCGCGCGCTCGGCTTCCGGATCAACGCGACCGGCAATGCCCCCGCCGCGGCCGGGCGGAGCACGCTCACCTATCCGGAGGGCCTGGCGGAACAGGCCCGGTCCCTGGCCACGAGACTTCCCGGCCTCGACCCCGCCCCCTCCGAGGGGACCAAGCCCGGCACGCTGACCCTCACCATCGGCCCCGATCTGCCCGATGTCACGGGGTGACCCGCGACTCCGCCGCACGGACCGTCAGACGGGGCGCGCCAGTGACAGCAGCGCGTGGTACGCGCTCTGGACGAATGCCTGGTCGGCCCCCGGGCTCGTATTCGTCAGCGCGACCAGGGCGGTGCGATGGCGCGGACTGAACCCGGCGAAGGCACTGAAGCCACGGGTGCCGCCGGAATGGTGGTACACATCGCCGTCCTGCCGGACCCGGATGTTCCAGATCAGCGCCAGCCGCTTGCCGCCGTCGCGCAGGGCGAGCCGGGGGCGGACCACATCCACCAGCGCCGTACGCAAGGAGCCGGGCAACGGCACCGGTGGCGGGCAACCGGACGGGACGTCCGGCGCGTTGTCCAGCATGGCGTCCAGAAGGCAGAGCAGATCGCGCGCGCTGGACCGGACCGCGCCGGCCCCCGCGAGCCCGGGGATCAGCCACGGCGGCCGGGCGCGGCCGTGCCAGTAGCCGGTGGCCTGCGGAAGGTCGGGCCCGCAGCTGGTACGGATCAGCCCGAGCGGGCCGAGCACCCGGGCCGCGAGGAGATCCCCGTACCCCTGCCGGCCGTCGCCCGCGGCGCGGGTGAGGAGGTGACCGAGCAGCCCCACACCGAAGTTGGAGTACCGCAGGCGCTCTCCTGGGCGGGCGTGCGGACGAGTCCTCGCCAGGGCGCGCAGCAGATCGGCGGTGGAGAAATGGGCGTACGGGTTGGAGAACCAGTCGGCCGCCGCGCTGCCGAGCAGCCCGGGGGGCAGCCGGGGCAGCCCCGAGGTGTGGGTGGCCAGATGGAGCGGAGTGATGGGTCCGCCGCGCGGCCGGGGGAGGGAGTCCTGCGGCAGGAACCGGGCCAGGGGATCGCCGTACGCCACCTCGCCCCGGGCCACCTGCTCGGCCAGCAGCAGCGCCGTGAAGCACTTGGTGAGCGAACCGATCTCGAACCGGGTGTCGGCCGTGACCGGAATCCCGCCATGGTGCGAGGTGCTGCCGTACGTCACGACGGCCCGCCGGTCGCCATGACGCAGCGCGACCGCGACCGCGCCGGTACGCGGCGCCGCCGCCCTGATGGCGTCGGCGGGACGGCGTGCCCAGTCGGGCGGGAGCGGCCCGCCGTCGGAGTTCGCCACGTACAGCGCGGCCCCGTCCGCCCGCGTCGTCCCCGCGGCCCCTTCCGGCGCCGACCGCCCCGCCGTGCCGGTCGCTTCCCCGGCCCCCGCGGCGCCCAGCGTCACGAGCGGGCACCGAGGGAACGGGAGACGGCGAGGGTACCGGCGACCGCCGCGACCACGGTGGTGTGGTGGTGAGCGGCGAAGCGTTCCGTGGGGTCGTCGCTGACCGGGTGGCCGTCCCGGGGCATCAGTCCGTCCTCGTGCTGGATCCCGGCCAGCCGCTCCCACTCCGCCGGATCGCGGCGGGGCTCGGGGAGACAGTTGCTGACGATCAGCAGCTCGGCCATCAGATCCCATTCCCCGATCTCGCTCCAGATGTCGATCCAGACGGGCAGCCAGCGGCCGAGGTACAGGGCCACATCGCCCGGCAGCCCCGAGGGCAGCCGCCCCCAGTCGGTGAGATGGAAGACGGTGTGTGTCATGTAGTAGGCGGTCATCCAGTCGATGAGCCAGGGCTCCGGGCACGCGCCCAGCCAGGTGGCACGGGACAGCGCGGCCCAGTCGGTGGCGAGGCCGCCCTGGTCGAATCCGGCGATCCGCGCCGCGTTGGCGACGGCGAGGCGCCGGTTCGGCAGCACCTCCGACGCCCGCGCCGAACGCAGCGAGGTGGTGTGCGCCAGCAGCCGGTCCAGTGCTTCATGGCGGTAGCCGCAGCGGGCGAAGTGCGCGTATGTCTCCAGCGGGTCGGTCATCATCGGATAGCGCAGCAGCCGCTCATGGAGCATGGCGCCGCCCCCGAGTTGCTTCCAGCTGAAGTCCAGCAGCTCGCGGGCGAGCCGTAGTTCGGCGGAGCCGGCCACGCCTTCGCGCAGGACGAGCGAGGCGGCGAGCGCGGTCTCGCCCAGCGGTTTGTACACGCTGTCGGGCTCGGCGAGTTCGGCGGTGGTGTCGGGCGGCAGGGCGCCGTGCTCCCGGTGGGTATGGAGCCAGGTCAGCGCCTGGGAGGCGATCCGGTGGGCGGCTTCTGTGACGGGCATGGCCATCGGGTCTCGGTCCGATCGGGTACTAGTGCGGGATCCGGGTGGCTTGTGCGAGGAATCAGAGGGAGGCGAGGGGAGGGGCGGAGCGGATCGGGGGCGCACGGCCTCAAGGGGGCCGGAAGCCGGGGTCCCGGTCAAAGGGCGATCAGACGGCGGGAGATCGCCGTGTCAAGCGCCGGTCGGTCCCCGCCGACGAGGAGTCCGATGTGCTCCACCAGCGGCGCCGCGTCGAGCGGCAGTCTCGCTCCGTCCGAACGCAGCCAGGCCAGCCAGCGCGCGATCCGCGCGGCGGTGGGGTAGTCCCGGCGCAGTACGGCACGGGTCGCCCCGCGCGCCAGCGCCAGCGGTGATCTGCGGGCGGCGTCATGCACCGGACCGTCGAGACCCGGCAGCGCCAGTGTGGACAGCTGCCCCATCCTGACGGACCATTCGGCCCACCCCGCCGCGTCGTCGGCCGGCGCGCTGTCCGCCGGGCAGGCCGGCCGCGGCGCCCTCAGCCGTGTGCCGTCACTGCCCGTGAGTACGGTGAGCAGGGTGACGGTGCCCCAGTCGCGCCAGGCCATCAGCCATGGGCTCTCGGGTCCGTCGGGCGGCGGGGGCGGCACCTCCCGCGCGGGCGGCAGCGCCGAGAACGCCAGGGCGATGGCCGCCGCGTCCTCCGCGTGGAGCGGGGCGCCCGCCAGTACGACGGGTGCGAAGGTATCGGCGCCGAGGATACGGATGGCGGCCAGCGCGGCTCCGGGCTCCCGAGCGCTCTCGACATGGGCGGCGACCATGGACGTGCCCTCGGCGCCCCGCAGGGCACCGAGGGCACGCCGTGCCAGGCCGGCCGCTGATTCCTGATAGGCGGTCCGCGACCGGTCCTGGCTCACAGGCCCTTCGGCTCCTTCGGCTCCTTCGGGGAAAGGAGAAGCAGCAGGAGCAGCGCGCCCGCCGCTTCCGGCGCATAGACAGGAGCGTCGCTGAAGGGTGCCTCGGGTTCTGCCATCGCCATGGTCAACGCGTGGTGGTCCAGAGTGATTTCTCTCGGCCGGACGGTCTGAGAAAGCATCGATGGGCTCCTCATGTAGATGCCTAATGCCCTGTATGGGCAATGCACCGCCCACGCTAAGTTAGGTATGACAAACAGGCCAATTGGGATGACACATGGTCATACCGTCACCCGTCCCTGCCCTCATGCCGCCTGTCTCCTGGCCACGTTCACGTCTGTCATGTCTGCGTCTACACATGGAAGGGGACGGTGGTCACCACGATCTTGGGGAGGGACCGGAGCGCGCGCCGCAGCCGTCCGGCCAGCGGGCTGTGGAGCAGACGGTGCCACCAGTGCCGTTCGACGATCTCGGGCAGGATCACCGTGATGGTCAGATCGGGGCGCTGACGGTGCAGGGATTCGAGATAGCTGATGAGCGGCGCCACCGTAGCCCGATAGGGGGAGAGGACGATCCGCAGCGGAAGATGGTCCCCCCACAGCCGCCAGGCCTCACGGAACCGCTCCGCGTCCTCGTCGCTCGGGCTGACATGCAGTACCAGTACGGGCTGCTGGAGGGAGGCGGCGTACGCCAGCGCGCGCATGCTCGCCTGCTGCAGCGAGTCGATCGGAACGACCGAGAGATGGCGGATCTCCTCCGGCGAGTCCTCGGCCTCCGAGTCCTCGGTGCCGGCCGACGGGGCCCCGCGGCCGGCCGGGGGTTCGGGGCACGGCTGCGGCGTGATCGTACCGCTGGGGATCTCGATCGTCTGGGGGTGCAGCCGCAGCGCCTCCGCGACCTTGTCGTAATGGCGTCGGATCCGCGTCGTCACCAGGAGGAACAGGGCGACGGTGAGAATCGCGAGCCACGCTCCTTCGGTGAACTTGGTGATGCCGGCGGTGATGAAGACCACCGCGGAGAGCAGCGCGCCGGTGGCGTTGAAACAGAGGCTCTTGCGCCAGTGCCGGTCGCGCCTGCGCCACCAGTGCATCACCATTCCGCTCTGCGACAGGGTGAAGGCGAGGAACACCCCGACGGCGTACAGCGGAATCAGCGAGGCGGTCTTCCCGTCGAACGCGACATAGACGCACACCGCCGTCACGGACAGCACGATGATCCCGTTGCTGAAGGCCAGCCGGTCGCCGAGGCGCAGAAAGATCCGTGGTGCGTGGTTGTCGCGCGCCAGCAGGAACAGCACCCGGGGGAAGTCGTTGTACGCCGTGTTCGCCGCGAGCAGCAGCACCAGCGCGGTCGCCGCCTGGGTGAAGATGTACATGGCGCCCGAACCGAAGCTGCGATGCGCCAGTTGGGACAGCACCGTCTCCCGCGACTGCGGAATCACACCCTCCAGATAGACCATCGCCATCGTGCCGGCGAACAGCGCGATGAGCAGCCCGATCATCCAGGACAGGGTGGTGCGCGCGTTGCGCCAGGCGACCGGTTTGAAGGCGGGCACGGCGTTCGAGATGGCCTCGATACCGGTCATCGCCGTCGAACCCGAGGCGAAGGAGCGCATCACCAGCAGCAGACCGACACCCTCGACCGCGTGCAGCGGCGGGCTCGGCACGGGTTCGAAGTCCCGGCCCGCCGCGTCGTAGACACCGACGGCCACCAGCGCGGCGATGGCGATGACGAAGGCGTAGGTGGGCGCGGCGAACAACGCTCCGGCCTGCCGGACCCCCCGTAGATTCCCCGCCAGCAGTACGGCGATGACCAGCACGCCGATCAGCACGGCGTCATCGGCCAGCCGGGGGACCGCGGAGGTGACCGCCGCCATCCCCGAGGAGACCGAGACGGCGACGGTCAGGATGTAGTCCGTCATCAGACCGGCCGCCGCCACCAGCCCCGGCACCCGTCCCAGATTGTCGGTGGCGACGATGTACGAGCCGCCCCCGTGCGGATACGCCCGGATCGTCTGACGGTACGAAAGCCCGACGGCCAGCATCAGAAAGACGATCGCGAGGGCCACCGGCACGGAGTACGCGAGCCCCGCGGTACCCGCGAGCACCAGGACCGCCAGCAGCGCCTCGGGACCGTACGCCACCGACGACAGCGCGTCGGCGGAGAGCACCGGCAGCGCGATCAGCTTGCGCATCCGCTCGCTCGCGATGGCCGTGCTCTTCAGCGGCGCCCCCAGAAGCACCCGCCGGACGAAGCCGCCGAACCTGCCGAGAGGTGCGCCCATCTCGCTGTCCACCGCCTTGGGCGGCGGCGCGTTGAGCTCGGGCACGTCCACGAAGCGGCCGAAGCGGGCCGGGACGATCTGCGCCGGGTCCGGGTAGCTGCCGGTATCGGGGTCCACGGGCAGCGCGCGCCGCCACTCGTCGGGGGTGGCGGACACCCGCCCCCACTCCCGGCCGACCAGCCGCAGCATCGACGCCTGCTCGGCGTCGAGTCTCGGCACGGAGAGCGGTGCCGGGGAGGTGTCGCCGTGGGCCTGGTTCTGGTCCTGGTCCTGGTCCTGGGGTTGGTCGGCGGTCTGGTTCCGGGACCGGTCCTCGGCCCGGTCCGGACCGCCTCGGCCCTCGTCTCCCTGGGGTCCCTGGGTATCCGTCACATCCGCGAGTCTCTGTGGCGGACCGGGCCACCGGCCCCACCCGCGCCGGACGACACACGGCCGGGGGCGGCGACAACCCGTTCGGACGTACGCCCCGCCGCGGGCACGCGGGCACGCGGGCACGCGGGCACCGGGCCCGCCGGACAGGCCGGGGCATCCCACCAGCCGCCCCGGTGGGGATGCCCCGGCCCCGGCGGGTCCCGCACCGTGGCTGTCTCCCGTCAGCGGGTGCGGGACCGGTACGAGGGCGGGCCGGCCGGCTACGGCTCCGGCGTGGCCCACAGCGCCGAGGGCGCCGCACGCCGGACCACCGGCGCGACCTCCTCGGCGAACCGCTGGAGTTGCTCACGCTGCTCGGGCAGGCTCAGCCCGAATCCGTCGACGGTGATGGACTGCAGATCGTGCCGGTAGACCTCGTGGTAGCCGAGTATCTTGTCGATGATCCGCTGTGGACTGCCGATGAGCTGCGGGCCGCTCTCGATCGCCTCCTCGATGGTGGTGAAGGGGGTGTTGTAGCCGGCCTTGCCCACCAGATGCGGTTTGAAGGTCTGCTGGACGCGGGTCTCGTACTGCTCCTTGAAGTCCCTGACCGCCCGTTCCGTGGTGTCCGCGATATAGAGACCGCCGGAGCCCGCCGCCACATGAGCCCGCGCCGGATCGTGTCCGTACTCCTCGAACTTCTCGCGGTAGTGGCCGATCAGCCGCGCGTACGCCGCACGCGGCTGGATGGCGTTGGCGGTGAAGAGCGGGTCGCCGTGTTTGGCGGCCAGCTCGGGGGAGTTGAGGCTGGTGGCCGAGCCGTGCCACACCCGCGGCGGACCGGCGTACGGGCGTGGCACGGTCGTGACGTTCTTGAGCGGCGGCCGGAACTGGCCTTCCCAGTCGAGGTCTTCCTCGCGCCAGAGCCTGCGCAGCAGCTCGTACTTCTCGGCCTGGTACTCCCACTGCCGTTCCTCGTCCAGACCGAAGAGGTCGAAATGCCCGGCCTCCGCGCCCTTGCCGATGACGAGCTCGATCCGGCCCCGGGAGAGCTGGTCCAGCGTCGCGTAGTCCTCGGCCACCCGTACCGGATCCAGGATGGCCACGACCGTGACCCCGGTCAGCAGCCGGATACGGGAGGTACGGGACGCGAGCGCGCCCAGGATCACCGTGGGACTGGAGGAGAGGAACGGGCCCGCGTGCCGCTCCCCGACGGCATAGGCGTCGAAGCCGAGCCGCTCGGCCTCCACCCCCAGCTCGACGACTTCGGTCAGCCGGTCGGCCGCGGACGGGAGTTCCCCGGTGAGGGGGTGCGGTGCGTGTCCGACGATGGTGAGAACGGAGAATCTCATGACTGCCTTCCGCTGCGATGGGGAGAGAGCCCGAGCCGGCTACTGACCGGTCTTCGGCAGTCCCGGGGGGTTGAGCTCGGAGGAGTCCACGGCCTCGTTCGCCAGCCCCCACCGCTCCAGGACCCGCTGGTACGTACCGTTCTTGATGACGGTGTCGATCGCCTGCTGGAACGGCTTGATCAGACCGTTGTCCTTCTTGGTGGTGGCCGCGATCTTGCCCTGGACCTCGTCCCCCGCCCCCGAGAACGTGCCGATGATCTCGGTCTGACCGGTGGAGGCGGAGTGGTACGCGGCGACCGGGTTGGGGCCGAGGTACGCGTCGAGACGGCCGGAGCCGAGCGCCAGATAGTAGTCGCTGGAGTTCTGGTAGATCTTGACGTCGGTGGGCTTCAGCCCCTTCTTCACATTGGCCTTGCCCCAGTCGACCAGCAGCTTCTCCTGGTTGGTGCCCGAGGCGACCCCGATCGTCCGGCCCGCCACGTCCGCCGGGCCCTTCACCCGCCAGTCGGTGCCCTTCTTGGCCTCGAACGCGATGTTGTCCAGTCGGTAGGTCGCGAAGTCGTACTTCTCCTTGCGCTCCTCGGTGACCGTGATGTTGCTGAGTCCGAGGTCGTACTTGCCGCTGTCGAGACCGACGAAGATATTCGCCCAGTCGACGGTGTTGTAGTGCGGCTTCAGGCCGAGGACGTCCGCCACCAGCGAGGCGAGATCCGGCTCCACTCCGATCACGGTCTTGTCGTCGGTGGCGTAGAAACCGAGCGGAGGCACCGAACCGGCCGCGTTGACGACCTCAAGGGTGCCCCGTTCACGGATCTCCGCCGGGACGAGCGCCGCGATGGAATCCACCCTGGGCGTGGTGATCCGCTTCTGGTCGGGGCCCAGATTGATCTGGAACCCCTTCTGATCGCCTGCTCCGGTCGCCGCCTTGTCGGCGCCGCCGTCGGCGGAGTTGCCGCAGGCGGTGACCGAGAAGGCGGTGACGAGGCCGAGCAGGGCGGCGGTGATACGGAGGGAACGACGACGGGGCGGCACGGAGGGCTCCTCGGCAGGGCGGTGGAACACACGGAAGGACGAGTGACCGGAAGGACGGACAACGGGCAGGACGGCGAAGTGGACGGACGAAGAGACGGACAGAGGGGTGGATCCAAGGTCAGAGGACCTTGGACAGGAACGCCCGGGTACGCGCGTGCAGCGGGCGGTCGAGCACATCCGCCGGCGGACCCTGCTCGACGATCACTCCGTCGTCCATGAAGACGACGGTGTCGGCGACCTCGCGGGCGAAGCCGATCTCATGGGTGACGACGATCATGGTGGTGCCGGTACGGGCCAGATCCTTGATGACATCGAGGACCTCGCCCACCAGCTCGGGGTCGAGCGCGGAGGTCGGCTCGTCGAAGAGCAGCACCTTGGGCTCCAGCGCGAGGGCGCGGGCGATGGCCACACGCTGCTGCTGGCCGCCGGAGAGCTGACGCGGATAGGCGTTGGCCTTGTCCGCGAGATCCACCCGCTCCAGCAGCCGTTCGGCCTGTTCGACGGCGGTCTTGCGGGACCGGCGCAGCGCCGAGATCGGGGCCTCGATGATGTTCTCGACCACCGTGAGATGCGGGAACAGATTGAAGTTCTGGAAGACGAAACCGATGTGCAGACGCTGTCTCAGTACCTCCCGTTCCTTGAGTTCGTGCAGCTTGGAGCCCACGCGGCGGTAGCCGATCAGCTCGCCGTCGATGCTCACGTAACCGCGGTTGAGCTTTTCGAGATGGTTGATGCTGCGCAGCAGTGTCGACTTCCCGGAGCCCGAGGGGCCGAGCACGACGGTGACCTCGCCGGTGCGGACCTGGAGATCGACCCCGCGCAGTACTTCGAGCGCGCCGAAGTTCTTGTGGACACCGCGTACATCGACCATCAGACCGCTGTCGGCGGACCTGTCCGCGGCTCCCGCGGCTCCCACGGCCCCGGCGGTAACGGATTCGGAGTCGGTGCTCATTTCTGCATACCTCCCGTGGCGGCGGCGGTCCGCATCCTGCGGCCGAAGGTCCGGGCCCGCTGGAGCGGTGTGGGCGGGGGCGTACGCTCGGCGCCGCGCGCGAAGTGCCGCTCCACGTAGTACTGGGCGATGGTCAGCAGGGTGGTGAGCAGGATGTACCAGGCGGTCGCGACCATCAGCAGCGGTACGACCCGCCCGTTACGCCCGTAGATCACCTGCACCTGGTAGAACAGCTCCCCGATCGCCATCACCGAGACGATCGACGTCCCTTTGAAGAGGGAGATGACCTCGTTGGCGGCGTTGGGCAGGATGCCGCGCATCGCCTGGGGCAGCAGGACACGGCGCAGCTGCCGCCGCCGGGGGATGCCCAGGGCCGCCGCCGCCTCCAACTGCCCGGCGTCGACCGAGATGATCCCGCCGCGTACGATCTCCGCGGCGTACGCGGCCTGGTGCAGCGCGAGCCCGATCACCGCGGCCGACAGCGCGCTGACCAGGTTCATCGTGTCGAAGCTCCACAGGACAGGACCGAAGGGGATCCCGATCCCCAACTCCTTGTAGAGATAGGCGAGATTGAACCAGAACAGCAGCTGCACGATCAGTGGGATCGAACGGAAGGCCCAGATGTACGTCCATGCCACCGTCTGGAGGATGACGCTTCTGCTCAGCCGCATAAAGGCGAGGACGACACCGAGCGCGAAGCCGAGCGCCGTGCCGTACACGGTGAGCTGGAGGGTGACCCAGACGGCCTTGAGCACGGTGTCGGCGGACAGATAGAGGAAGAAGGTGTCCCAGTCCCAGCCCGGGTTGGTGACCAGCCCGTGGCTGAACTGGGCGACCACGACAAGCGCGGCGAGGCCCGCCACCCAGCGCCAGTAGTGGCGCGCGGGCACGACCTTCAGCGTGGCGAGATCCTCCCGGTCCTGCACGGATCTTCGCGGTGGTACGAGGTGGCCGGGCGGTGGCGCGGTGTGTGGGGCGCCGGTTGCGGTGTCCATCAGCGGCTCCTGCCGGCTACTTCTTCTCGGGCGGACTGATCCGGGACTCCTCGATCGCGGAATCCCCCGTTCCCCACTTGTCGAGGATCCGGCGATAGGTGCCGTCGTCGATCAGCTGGTTGACGGCTCCCTGGAACGCCTTGAGCAGCGGGGAGCCCTTCGTGAAGGCGAAGCCGACATCGAGCCGGTGGAACTCGCCGAGGAATCTGACCCCGGCCGCCGGCTGGGACGCCTGGTAGCGCAGACCGTTGATCGTCGACATGACCACCTCGACCCGTCTCTGCTGGAGACTGGTGAGCAGCGCCCCGTTCTCGGAGTACACACTGACCTGGTACGGCTTCTTGCCCGCGTCGGCGCAGACGCCCTTCTGGGAGTTGAGCGTCGCCTCGAAGGTGGTGCCCGCCCCCACCCCGACGGTCTTGCCGCACAGCTGGTCGAGCCGGGTCACCTTGTCGAGGCTCTTGTCGTCCGCGCGGACGGCGAACCCCTGGCCGTCGTTGATATAGGTGACGAAGTCGATCGTCCTGCGGCGTACGTCGGTGACCCCGAAGTTGCCGGTGCCGACGTCGTACTTGCCACTTCCGAGCGCGGGCAGGATCGCCTCGAAACTCGCCTCCTCGCGGCGCAGCTCCACCCCCAGGATCTTGCCGACCGCGTCGGCGATGTCGATGTCCAGTCCGGCGGGACGGCTGGTCGACGCGTCGGGGTAGTAGGCGCTGGGCGGCGCTCCCACGGAGGAGGCGATCCGTACGGTCCCCCGTTTCCTGATGTCTTCGGGGAGAAGGGCCGCCAGCGACGCGTTCTTCTTGAGCGAGGCGGTGACATCCTCGGACGGCGCGGGTGAGGCGGCACCGGCCGCCTCCTTCCCGGCGGCGGCGTCCGTTCCGCAGCCCGCGAGCACCGGCAGCAGCAGCGCGGCGGCCAGCGTGGCGGCCACCTGGTGACGTACGGGCCGCGAACGGCCCGGGTTCGGGATGCGCACGAGTCACACCTCTCTTTCGGGGGAATCCGGGGAACCGGCGGGACGGTCGGCGAGGTGCTTCTCGAAGGGCAGCGGACCGATGGTCTCCGGATCCGCCCCGGTGTCGAACAGCGGTGTGTAACCGGCCGTCAGATACAGCTCCCTGGCCTCCGGCTGGCGTGGTCCGGTGGTGAGGTGGACACGGCGGTAGCCCCGGGCGGCGGCGATACGCTCCAGCTCCGCGACGACGCGCCTCGCCAGCCCGCGCCGCCGGTGCGCGGAGTGGGTCCAGATCCGCTTCAGTTCGGCGGTGGTGTGGTCGTAGCGGCGGAACGCCCCGCCGGAGATCGGTTCGCCGTGCTCCAGCAACAGCAGCAGGACCCCGTGCGGTGGGTCGAACTCTTCGGCGGGGTAGCGGGCCAGCTCGCCGTGCGCGTCCTTGCCGTAGCGGGTGGAGTACTCGTGCCCCAGCTCGCGCAGCATCGGCACTACCCGTGGATCGGAGACGGAGGTCGACAGCCAGGTCAGACCGCCGGGTTCGGCGACGGAGGTCATCAGCCGGCCTCGACCAGGGTCTCCGGGCCGCGGGGCGCCCGCCGCGCGTCGCGCTTGGCGACCTCTTCGCGGACCAGCGGAATGACATGCCGGCCGAAGTCGATGGCGTCACCGAGCAGGTCGTACCCGCGCGCGGAGATGATGTCGACACCGAGGTCGTAGTAGTCGAGCAGCGCCCGCGCGACCGTCTCGGGCGTACCGACCAGGGCGTTGGAGTTGCCCGCGCCGCCGGTGGCCGCGGCGGTCGGGGTCCACAGCGCCCGGTCGTAACGCTCACCCGACCGCGCGATCGAGATCAGCCGCTGCGAGCCGGTGTTCTCCGGCTCGCCCCGCCGGTGGTGGCGCACCACGGCCGGCTCGCCCTTCTCCTTGCGGGCCTTGATCGTGTCCACCGTACGGTGCGCCTTCTCCCAGGCGAGCTCCTCCGTCGGCGCGATGATCGGCCGGAAGGCGACCTGGATACGGGGCGGTGTGGTGCGTCCCGCCGCCCGCGCGGCGGCCTTCACCGCCTCGATCTGCTCGGCGGTCTTCTCCAGCGGCTCGCCCCAGAGCGCGTAGATGTCCGCCTCGGCGCCACCGGCCGCGTACGCGGCGGCCGAGGAACCGCCGAACGAGACATCGGGCCTGGGCTGCTGGACGGGGAACACATCACTGACGAAGTCGTGGAAGCGGTAGTGCTCACCCTCGTGGTCGAAGGGTTCGTGCGAGGTCCAGATCCGTTTGACTATCTCGATGTACTCACGGGTGCGGGAGTAGCGCTCGTCCTTGGTGAGGGTGTCCCCCTCGCGCCGCTGCTCGTGATCGCTGCCACCGGTGATGAAGTGCACCGTCAGCCGGCCGTCGCTGATCCGGTCGAGCGTGGCGAATGTCTTGGCGGCGAAGGTGGGATACGAGACATTCGGCCGGTGCGCGAGCAGGATCTCCAGCTTGTCCAGCCGGGAGGCGATATACGCGGCGGCCGGCGCGGGGTCGGGCGAGCCGGAACCGTACGCGAACAGCACCCGGTCCCAGCCGTGGTCCTCATGGGCGCGGGCCAGCTTGAGCGTGAACTCCTTGTCAAATGACGCGCCGGAGCGGGGACTTGTCTCCGACCCGTTGTGGGTGGCGGCTATGCCGAGGAACTCCACAGGCATGACGGACCTTTCGTGCGGGGAGATGGGTGTGCGTCGGCGGGAAGGCATGCCGAGGGGAGCCGGGGCGACCCGTGGCCGCGGCGGACACGGGGGACCACCGGCGGTACGGGGCGGCCGGGCGCGACGGGGCGGCCGGGCGCGACGGTGTGACGGCGCGATGACGGGAGAGGAAGGGGGTGCTTCAAAGAGGAAGCGGCAGCGAACGCCCGGTGAGATACGAGAACGCGGCCCGCGACGGGGTCACCGAAGGGACGGGGTCACCGAGGGAGGGAGAGGGCCGGTCAGGCGGCCCGCTGCCGGGTCAGGCGCAACAAGAGGCGGACCACACACGACCGAAGTCTATGTGGCCGCGTATGACCAACGGCAGCTGCTTCTGCATAAGGCCAATTGAGCACGGGACGTTCGGTGAAGTCAACAGGCTCTCGCTCTGTGGGCGGCGCGGGCGGCCCGGCGGCCTTGACAGCCGTCCGGCGTGGGACCGTACGATCGAGGGGTGTGCGGTACCGGCTCCTGTGTGAACACCGGTCCGCACCGGCCGTGTTGAGGGACGCGGTACGCGTGATGACATCTGCCGCCCGGTTCACGCCGCCGACCGTCTCTCCCGCCGGAGCCCCCTCATGTCCGTATCGCCCTCGCTCGATGGCCCGCGCGCCTCCGCCGCGGCCTCCCGGAAGACACCACCCACCGACCCCGCGGACACCGCTCCGCCGGGGACTTCGGGGGCCTCGCCGGTCGCCCCGCCGGAACCCGACGAGATCTCCCGTATCGTCCCCCGACGCCACCCGGGCCGGTGGCTGTCGGCCGCGGTGGCGCTGCTCGGCCTCGCGATGATCGTCAATTCGGTCGTCCGTAACGAGAGATTCCAGTGGAGTGTGGTCAGCAGGTACTTCACCACCCCCGCCGTACTGGACGGCCTGCTGCTCACCCTCTGGCTGACCGCGGCCGTGATGGTGCTGGGTTTTCTCATCGGTACGGTCTTCGCCGTCATGCGGCTCTCCGTCAACCCCGTACTGCGCACGATCAGTTGGGGGTACGTATGGATCTTCCGCTCGACCCCGCTGCTGGTGCAGCTGCTGTTCTGGTTCAATATCGGCGCGCTCTATCCGACCCTCGGGATCGGGATTCCCTTCGGCCCGGAGTTCCTCACCTTCCAGACCGTGAACCTCTTCGGCGCCGGTCTCACGGCGCTGATCGGCCTCACCCTGCACGAGGCGGCCTACGCGGCGGAAGTGGTCCGCGGCGGCATCCTCTCCGTCGACGCCGGCCAGACGGAGGCCGCCGCGGCACTCGGTCTGAGCCGCCGGCGGGTGCTGCGCCGCGTCGTCGTGCCCCAGGCGATGCGCTCGATCGTGCCCACCGCGGGCAATATGCTCATCGGCACGCTCAAGGGGACGAGCATCGTCAGTGTCCTGGCCGTGCAGGACCTGCTGTTCTCGGTGCAGCTGATCTACAACCGCACCTATCAGATCGTTCCGCTGCTGATGGTGGCGACCATCTGGTACGTCATCGTCACGACCGTCCTGTCCGTGGGCCAGTTCTATGTCGAGCGCCACTACGCCCGGGGCGCGGCCCGCGAGCTGCCGCCCACGCCGCTCCAGCGCCTGCGCCGGCGGACGGCGGCCCTGGGGGGACGGCTCCGTACGGCGAGCGCCGCGGACGCGAGGCCGCTCTGAGACCCGGTCCGGGGGAGCGGGTCCGTGTGGAGCGGGTCCGTTCGTCAGGCGCGAACGGCGAGGGTGAAGGTGTGCCCGGCCGGATCCGAGTAGACGCGTACATCGCGCGGGCCACCGTTGTCCTTGGTGTCCAGGGGCCTGGCCCCGAGGCTGATCGCCTCGCGCTCCGCCTCGTCCATCTCGTCCTGCGACACCAGTATCCGCAGATGCGCCTGCTGGGAGCTCTCCGGGCGCGGCCAGCTCGCGGGCGCATGGCCATGGTCCCGCCGGATCGCCAGACGCACACCGTGGTGGCCGACGATCTCCACGAAGTCCGGATCGGTACCGACACGGGTCTCCGCGTCGAGGAACTCCGAGTAGAACAGGGCCAGCTCCGCCGGTTCCGCACAGTCAAGGATGAGAACACTGCTCTTGGTGACGGTCATGCAGATGCGTCTACCCGCTCTCCCCGGCGGCACGCGGCGCGTCGGGCGCGATGGAGGGCGGCGCGCCCTGTTGACCGCTTCCGCTCGCACACTCCGGGTACCGGGGGGAGTCTGGAGACGGATCGATTCGGAGCGGTGACGGAGAGGAAGGACCCACGTGAACAGTGCGGACCAGCCCGCGGCGGACGTCGTCGTGGCTCTCACCGGTGATGAGAAGGAAGACGCACGCGTGGTGTTCGGCGCGCTGCGTACGGCCTTCGCCTGCGACCGCGCGGCGGAGGATGTCCCGCAGGAGGTGGTCGAGGGCCGCCCGACCGTGTGGATCGCGACGTTCAATGTGTCCGAGCTACGCGCGGAGCCCCGCCCGGCGCGGCTGAGGGCGCCGGTGGTGGCCACCCTCCAGGGCGGCTATACGGCGGTGGACAGTCTCCGGAAGAGCCTCGCCTCCGCGTTCACCGTCCGCATGGTCGGTACGGCCTCCGGCGACCAGGAGGAAGAAGTCCAGCTGCGCCTGGAGAACCGCGGGAACCGCTAGGTCGCGCAGGTCGTGGAAGTCGTAGAGGTCGTGCAGCTCGTGTAAGGCGTGTAAGGCGTGTCCTTCACTCCCACTCGTCCGGCTCGGAAACGACATGCACCGCGGCCTCCTCCGCCGAAGCCGCGGCGCCGTCGATGCCCACATCACGGGCGATCATGTCCTTCTCGGCGTCCTCGTGCGCGCCCTCGTCGGGAGCCACCAGCCGGCCGGAGCGGCCGTCGCCGACCTCGTTGTCCAGCCGCTCACCCTCGCCGTACGGCAGGTCCCCGATGCCGTCGCCGACCAGGGCGCCCTCGTCGGGGATCTCCTCCGCGAGCCGCTGGTCGAGCGTTTCCCCCACCCGCTGCTCGGCGGCCGTCGTACCGACATGTTCGACACCGAGCGGGCGTTCGGGGGGCGACCAGCCCTCGTCGAACGGGTCCGAGCCGCGGTCGATGAGGGTGTCCTCGGGATCGAGGATGCCCTCGTCCTCGCCGATCTCGGCGCCGTCGGGCTGGTAGACCTCGTCGCCCATCGACTCGCCGTTTTCGCCGCTCACGTCCCTCTCCTCGCCTCCATACGCCCGGCCGGCCCCTCACGGCCGGTGGGACCGTCCACAGCCGGTGAGACGCTCCGCGGCCGGGTGGGGCCGTCCTCAGCCGGTCAGGCCGTCGGGAGCGCGCGCGTGGTCGGGCGGTTCCGTTCGGACGTCCTGCCCGGGAGCGGCTCATCCACCACGTCCACCTTCCCACCAATCACCGCCGTGTCAAACGGCAGGTGAGCGCCCCTGCGACGAGGTGCGAGGGCCGCCTCCGCGCCATACCCCGTGTTTGTCGGCGCTGTCGTCGGGCACGTGACCAAACGACCCGTACGACCCGAAATGTAACCCTCCGGAGTCGAACGTGAGCCAACAACGCATAGTCATCGTCGGAGCCGGGTTCGCCGGTTATCAGGCGGCCCGCACCCTCTGCCACCGGGTCAGGGGCGCGGCCGAGATCGTGCTGCTGAACCCCACCGACTACTTTCTCTACCTTCCGCTCCTGCCCCAGGTGGCGGCGGGCATTCTGGAGCCGCGCCGGGTGACCGTCTCCATCCCGAGCACACTGCCGCGAGTACGGCTCGTGCTCGGCGAGGCCAACCACATCGACCTGGAGACGCGCGCCATCCAGTACACCGGACCGGAGGGCGAACGGGGCGAGCTGCGCTACGACCGGCTCATCCTCGCCGTGGGCAGTGTCAACAAGCTGCTCCCCGTCCCGGGAGTGGCGGAGTACGCGCACGGCTTCCGGGGACTGCCGGAAGCGCTCTATCTGCGTGATCACATCACCCGCCAGATAGAGCTGGCCGCCGTCGCCGATGACCGGGCGGAGGGCGCCGCGCGCAGCACCTTCGTCGTGGTCGGCGCCGGTTACACCGGCACCGAAGTGGCCGCCCAGGGCAAGCTCTTCACCGACGCGCTGGTCCGCAAACAGCCCGCGTGGCGCCGGACGGACAAACCCCGCTGGCTGCTCCTCGACATCGCCCCGCGCGTCCTGCCGGAGCTGGACCACCGGCTGTCGGACACCGCGCAGCGGGTGCTGCGCGAACGCGGTGTGGACGTCCGTACGGGCACCTCCGTCAAGGAGGCGCGACCGACCGGGATCACACTGGACGACGGCGAGTTCATCGAGACCCACACCCTGGTCTGGTGTGTGGGTGTACGGCCCGACCCGCTGGTCTCCGATCTCGGGGTGTCCGTCGAGCGCGGCCGGGTGGTGGTGGACCCACAGCTCAATGTGCCGGGCCACCCCGAGGTGTTCGCCTGCGGTGACGCCGCGGCCGTACCGGATCTCACCAGGCCGGGACACTTCACCCCGATGACGGCTCAGCACGCGGGCAGGCAGGGCAAGGTGGCGGGCCGCAATGTGGCCGCCTCCCTGGGATACGGAGAGCGGCAGACCTACAAACACAACGACTTGGGGTTCCTCGTGGACCTCGGCGGAGTCAAGGCGGCGGCCAACCCGCTCGGCGTGCCGCTGTCGGGACCGCTCGCGGGGGCCGTCACGCGCGGCTACCACCTGGCGGCCATGCCGGGAAACCGGGTACGGGTCGCCGCCGACTGGATGCTCGACGCGGTGCTGCCGCGGCAGTCCGTCCAGCTCGGACTGGTGCGCTCGTGGACGGTGCCGCTCGAATCGTCCTCGCCCGAACTGGCGAGGGTTCCCGGCGCACCGCGTAAGGAGTGACATGAACAGCCAACGCGCGAACAGCAAGCGCTCGAAGAGCCCGCGGCACCAGCTGAACAGCGAACAACTCACCGAACTGGGGCAGCAGTTGAGGGTGGACTCGGTACGGGTCGCCGATGCGGCCGGATCGGGCCATCCCACCTCCTCGATGTCCGCCGCCGACCTTATGGCGGCGCTGCTCGCCAACCATCTGCACTACGACTTCGACCGGCCGGACGATCCGGGCAACGACCGGCTGATCTTCTCCAAGGGACATGCCTCGCCGCTGCTGTACTCCATGTATCTGGCGGCCGACGCGGTGGACGAGAAGGAGTTCCTCACCTACCGCACCCTCGGCAGCCGGCTCGAAGGCCATCCCACCCCACGGCTGCCCTGGGTCGATGTCGCCACCGGCTCGCTGGGCCAGGGGCTGCCCGTCGGTGTCGGCATGGCGCTCGCGGGCCAGCGGCTCAGCCACACTCCGTACCACGTCTGGGTGTTGTCCGGAGACAGCGAGATGGCCGAGGGCTCCGTATGGGAGGCGATCGAGGAGGCCGGCGACCAGCATCTCGACTCGCTGACCCTGGTCATCGACGTCAACCGCCTCGGCCAGCGTGGACCCACCCGGCATCAGCGGGATCTGGACGCGTACGGCCGCAGGCTGCGCGCCTTCGACTGGCACACCATCGAGATCGACGGCCATGACCTCGATGCCGTCGACGCCGCCTTCACCGAGGCCCGGTCGACCTTCCGCAAGCCGACCGCGATCATCGCGGGCACCCGCAAGGGACGTGGCGTGGCCTCCGTCGAGGACCGCGAGGGCATGCACGGCAAGCCGCTGCCCGATGCGGAGAGCGCCATCGAGGAACTGGGCGGGCGGCGCTCCATCCGGGTGTCCGTGGCGAAGCCCACCGAGCCCGAGACCCACGCCCGCCCCGCCGGACGGCGCGCCACCATCAAGCTGCCGCGCTACGACCTCGGCGACTCGATCGCCACCCGCGACGCCTACGGCCGGGCGCTCGCGGCCCTCGGCACGGCCCGCGAGGACGTGGTCGTACTGGACGGCGAGGTCAGCGACTCCACCCGCTCGGAGTTCTTCGCCAAGGAGCACCCCGAGCGGTTCTTCGAGTGCTACATCGCCGAGCAGCAGCTGATCGCCGCCGCCGTCGGCATGCAGGCGCTGGGCCATGTCCCGTACGCGTCGACCTTCGCGGCCTTCCTGACCCGCGCGTACGACTTCCTGCGGATGGCGGCCGTCAGCCGGGCCTCGATCAATGTCGTCGGCTCGCACGCGGGCGTCTCGATCGGCCAGGACGGGCCGTCCCAGATGGGCCTGGAAGACCTGGCGATGTTCCGCTCCATACACGGCAGTACGGTGCTCCACCCCTGCGACGCCAACCAGACGGCGCGGCTCGTGGCGGCGATGCATGAACTGTCCGGCGTCTGCTACCTGCGTACGCTCCGGGGCGCGACACCGGTCATCTACGGCCCCGGCGAGCGATTCCCGATCGGCGGCAGCAAGGTGCTGCGCCGCTCGGACGCGGACCGGGTGACGCTGATCGGTATCGGAGTCACGGTCCATGAGTGTCTGAAGGCGGCGGATCAGCTGGCCGGGGAGGGCTTCCCCGTACGGGTCGTCGACCTGTACTCGGTCAAGCCCGTCGACGAAATGACGCTCCAGGCCGCGGCCGACGAGACCGGCTGCCTGGTCACGGTCGAGGACCACCACCCGGAGGGCGGCATCGGGGACGCGGTGGCCGCGGTGTTCTCGGACGGCCGTCCCGCGCCGAAGCGGCTCGTACGGCTCGCGGTGGGGAACATGCCGGGCTCGGCGACCCCGGCGGAGCAGCTCAGGGCGGCGGGCATCGACGCGGACTCGATCGCGGCGGGGCTGCGGCTGCTGGTGGAACAGACCATCCGCTGACGGCGGGAGCCCTCCGCGCAGCGCGAGCCCCGCACAGAGGGGAACCAAGACACACACGGCGAAGAAAGGGAAGACGGTATGAGCACCCATCGAGGCCCGCGGCCCGCACCGGCCGTGACCCACCGGCCGACCGAGCGCGAGGGGCGGATACGTACCTGCGTTCCGGCGCGGATCACTCCGCGCGAGCGCCGGGCCAGAGCCGGCCATGACCGACAGGAGACGGCCGATCAGGAGTGGAACGTTGTGCGTGGAGAGGACTGAATGACTGTGCGGATGACCACGGCCCGACTGAACATCGGCCTGGACGTGGAATGGGGCCGGGACGCGAACGCCTGGGAGTGGCTGCGGCACGCGGCCTGTACCGGCGCCGACCCGGAGCTGTTCTTCCCCGTGGGGGACTCGGGACCGGCCGTCGAGCAGGCGGAGCGCGCCAAGAAGGTGTGCCACAGCTGCCCGGTGGAGAGCCAGTGCCTCGAATGGGCGCTGGCAACAGGCCGTACCTCGGGAGTCTGGGGCGGTACGGACGAGGAGGAGCGCCGACGGCTACGGCGCCGCGCCGGGCGGCGCGAGACCCCGGACGGACCCCCGGCCCGCTCCCGGCGGTCCGCCGCGCCGGGCCGGCGACGGCGTCCTTGACCGTTCCCCGACCGTTTCCCCGTCTCCCGCGTCCCGCGCGATCGGGGCCCACGCGATCGAGGCCCACGCGCCGGCGTCCCGTGTTGCGGGGCCGGTCGCGGCACGGGAGGGTCGGACTGCCGAATCGAGGCGAATCGAGGAGGAATCGCCCCCATGCCCATCGCGACGGTGAATCCAGCCAGCGGAGAGACGCTCAAGACCTTCGACGCGCTGGGAGCCGAGGAGATCGAGAGCCGGATCGCTTCCGCCGCCCAGGCGTTCCGGCACTACCGGCTCACCGGATTCGATGAACGCGCGCGGCTGCTGAACCGCGCCGCCGACCTGCTTGAGAAGGACGCGCCGGAGATCGCCCGGACCATGACCACCGAGATGGGCAAGCCACTCGCGGCGGCCCGTGCCGAGGCGCTGAAGTGCGTGAAGGCGATGCGCTGGTTCGCGGAGCGCGCCGAGGAACTGCTCGCGGACGAGCACCCCTCGGACGCCGACGTACGGGACGCGGGCGCGTCCAGGGTGAGCGTCCACTACCGGCCGCTGGGCGTGGTCCTCGCGGTGATGCCGTGGAACTTCCCGCTCTGGCAGGTCGTACGGTTCGCCGCGCCCGCCCTGATGGCCGGCAATGTGGGGCTCCTCAAGCACGCCTCGAATGTTCCGCAGACCGCCCTTTACCTGGAAGACCTGTTCGCCAGGGCCGGATTCCCGGCAGGCTGTTTCCAGACGCTGCTGGTGGGTTCCAGCGCGATCGAGAACATCCTGCGCGACCCCAGGGTGGCCGCCGCGACGCTCACCGGCAGCGAACCGGCCGGCCGGTCGGTGGCGGCGATCGCGTCCGACGAGGTCAAGAAGACCGTGCTGGAGCTGGGCGGCAGCGATCCGTATGTCGTCATGCCCTCGGCCGAGGTCGAACGGGCGGCGCGTACGGCGGTCACGGCCCGCGTGCAGAACAACGGCCAGTCCTGTATCGCCGCCAAACGCTTCATCGTGCACGAGGACGTCTACGACGCCTTCGCCGAGCGGTTCACCGCGGGCATGCGTGATCTGGCGGTCGGCGACCCGATGGACGAGTCCACCGACGTGGGGCCACTCTCCACCGAGCGGGGCCGCGCGGATCTGGAGCGGCTGGTCGATGACGCGCTGAGCCGGGGCGCGACCGCGCTGTGCGGCGGACAGCGGCCCAAGGAGCACGAGCGGGGCTGGTTCTACGCGCCCACCGTGCTCACCGGCATCACCTCCGCCATGCGGATCCACTGCGAGGAGACATTCGGGCCGGTCGCCACGCTCTACCGGGTCTCCGGCCTGGACGAGGCGGTGGCCCTCGCCAACGACACGCCCTTCGGGCTGAGTTCCAACGTCTGGACGCGGGACGAGGGGGACGTGCGCCGCTTCGTACGGGATCTGGAGGCGGGCGGGATCTTCTTCAACGGGATGACGGCCTCGCATCCCGCCCTGCCCTTCGGCGGTGCGAAGCGCTCCGGTTACGGGCGTGAGCTGTCGGCGCACGGTATCCGGGAGTTCTGCGACATCACCACGGTGTGGCACGGCGCGGAACCGGACGACACCCACTAGTCCCGGTCCGACCGGACAGGGCCATGACCGAGGGCCACGGCTCCAAGGAGGACCGGGCCACGGCCCAAGGAGCTCCAAGGAGGACCGGGCCAGGGCTCCAGGGAGGTCCGGATCAAGGACACGGCAGGGGAAGGCCGGGAACAGCAGGGAGACGGGTATGCGCAAGGCGACCACGACCACCACGGGCGCGTCGGCCGGGCTCACCGAGGCAGAGCTCGCCGCCCTCGACACCTACTGGCGTGCCGCCAACTATCTCGCCGTCGGCCAGATCTATCTGATGGCCAACCCTCTGCTCCAGGAGCCGCTGGCGCCGGAGCACATCAAACCGCGTCTCCTCGGCCACTGGGGGACCTCACCCGGCCTGAATCTGGTGCACACCCATCTCAACCGGGTGATCAAGGCCCGGGATCTCGACGCGCTCTGCGTCTGGGGGCCGGGACACGGCGGTCCCGCCGTACTCGCCAACTCCTGGCTGGACGGCACGTACTCGGAGGCCTATCCGGACGTCAGCCGGGACCGGGTGGGCATGGAGCGGCTCTTCCGGCAGTTCTCCTTCCCCGGCGGGGTTCCCAGCCATGTCGCTCCCGAGACACCGGGCTCGATCCACGAGGGCGGCGAACTCGGCTACTCCCTGGCGCACGCCTACGGAGCCGCGCTGGACAACCCCGAGCTGCTGGTCGCCTGTGTGATCGGTGACGGTGAGGCGGAGACGGGTCCGCTCGCCGCGTCCTGGCACTCGAACAAGTTCCTGGATCCGGTCCACGGCGGCGCGGTCCTGCCGATCCTGCATCTCAATGGCTACAAGATCGCCAATCCGACCGTGCTCGCCCGGCTGCCGGAGGGCGAACTCGACTCCCTGCTGCGCGGCTACGGCCATGAGCCCCTCCATGTCAGCGGCGACGAGCCCATGGCCGTCCACCGCGCCATGGCCGCGACCCTGGACCGCGCCCTGGACCGCATCGTCCAGATCCAGCGGGACGCCCGCGAGGGCCGGACCACCGACCGGCCGAACTGGCCCATGATCGTGCTGCGTACGCCCAAGGGCTGGACCGGCCCCCGTGAGGTCGACGGACTGCCCGTCGAGGGGACCTGGCGCGCGCATCAGGTCCCGCTGAGCCGTGTCCGGGAGGACCCCGACCATCTGCGCATGCTCCAGGCATGGCTGCGCTCCTACCGTCCCGAGGAGCTGTTCGACGCGATGGGCACGCCCCATCCCTCCGTACTCGACTGCGTACCGGCGGGAGCGCGCAGGCTGGGCGCCAATCCGCACGCCAACGGGGGGCTGCTGCTGCGGGATCTGCCGGTCCCGCCCCTGGAGCGGCACGCGGTCCGCGTGGACCGGCCCGGCACGGTCCTGCACGAACCCACCCGGGTGCTCGGCTCCTTGCTGGAATCCGTCATGGAAGCGTCCTCGGGACGGCGCGACTTCCGCGTCTTCGGCGCCGATGAGACGGCGTCCAATCGGCTGGACGCGCTCTACGAGGCCACGGCGAAGGCATGGGAGGCCGCGACGCTCGACACGGACGAGCATCTCGCGCCCGACGGCCGGGTGATGGAGGTGCTCTCCGAGCATCTGTGCCAGGGATGGCTGGAGGGCTATCTCCTCACCGGCCGGCACGGTCTCTTCTCCAGTTACGAGGCGTTCGCCCATATCGTCGACTCCATGGTCAACCAGCACATCAAGTGGCTGCGGACCTCGCGGCGACTGCACTGGCGCCGCCCCATCGCCTCCCTCAACTACCTGCTGACGTCCCACGTCTGGCGCCAGGACCACAACGGCTTCTCCCACCAGGACCCCGGCTTCGTCGACCACATCCTGAACAAGAGCCCCGAGGTCGTACGCGTCTATCTGCCGCCGGACGCCAACACCCTGCTCTCGGTGGCCGATCATGTGCTGCGCAGCCGCGACTACGTCAATGTGATCGTCGCGGGCAAGCAGCCGAGCTTCGACTGGCTCACGCTCGACGAGGCCCGCGCCCACGCCGCCCGGGGCGCGGGGGTCTGGTCGTGGGCCGGTACGGAGAGCGCCTCGAAGACCAGCTACCGGGAGCCGGACGCCGTCCTGGCCTGTGCCGGGGACGTACCCACCCTGGAGACACTCGCCGCCGCCGACCTGCTGCGGCGGTATCTGCCCCAGCTGGTCGTACGCGTGATCAACGTCGTCGACATGGCGCGGCTGCTGCCCCATGACGAACACCCGCACGGGATGCCGGACTCCGAGTACGACGCCCTGTTCACCGCCGACAAGCCGGTGATCTTCGCGTACCACGGCTATCCCTGGCTGATCCACCGGCTCGCCTACCGCCGCAGGGGCCATGACAATCTCCATGTCCGCGGCTACAAGGAGGAGGGGACGACCACGACCCCGTTCGACATGGTCGTCCGCAATGACCTCGACCGGTACCGGCTGGTCATGGATGTGATCGACCGGGTGCCGGGGCTGGGGGTACGAGCGGTCGCCGTGCGCCAGGCGATGGCGGATGTACGTACCCGCCACCATGCCTGGATCCGCCGGTACGGCACGGATCTGCCCGAGGTCACCGACTGGACCTGGACGGGCTGAGCCCGGCTCCACGGGACGGCGGAGCCGGGCTCAGTCACAGCGGGCGCTACGGCTCGCTTGCGGCATGCGGCATGCGGCTTTCGGCTGCGGCTTACGGCGTGAACTCACCGGTCAGCGCGGCGGCCATGCGCAGGTGCGGCGCGGCCTCATCCGCCCTGCCCTGCCGCTCCAGCGTGCGGCCCAGCATCAGCCGGGCGTAGTGCTCCACCGGGTCGCGCTCCAGGACGGCCCGCAGCTCGGTCTCGGCCTTCGCCAGCCGCGCCGAGTGGTAGTAGGCGCGAGCGAGCAGCAGCCGCGGCGCGACCTGCTCCGGGACCTCGTCCACCAGCCCGGTGAGGATACGGGCGGCCGTGACGTACTCCTTGGCGTCGAAGAACATCTGGGCGCGGTCCCAGCGCTCGGCGGCCGTTCCGTACTCGTAGTACGTGGTCTCCACGTGCCCTCCTTCATCGTCTTCGTACACCCTGAACACCGTAAGATGGTTGAACATTCCACTATCGATTTCGTGTGGGTGCTGCCCCACCGGGCACCACGGGAATAGGTTGTCCGCCATGAGCAATCTTGATCGTCAGGCATCCGTCACCGTCTGCGGCGGTCGCGGCTTCGTCGTCGCCGAACCGGTACGTGAGTTGCTGAGCCCGCGCCGGGTCCAGCTGGGGGAGTCCACGGAGGTCCGCAGGCTGCTGCCCAATCTGGGCCGCCGCATGGTGGGTGCCTGGGCCTTTGTCGATCATTACGGGCCCGATGACATCGCCGACGAGTCCGGTATGCAGGTGCCGCCCCACCCGCACATGGGGCTCCAGACCGTCAGCTGGCTGCACGACGGCGAGGTGCTGCACCGCGACAGCCTGGGCAGCCTCCAGACCGTGCGCCCTCGCGAACTGGGCCTGATGACCTCCGGCCGGGCGATCTCCCACTCCGAGGAGAGCCCCCGCTCCCACGCCCGCTTCCTGCACGGCGCCCAGCTCTGGGTCGCGCTCCCGGACGCCCACCGCCAGGTCACCCCGCACTTCCAGCACCACGCCGACCTGCCCGTCGTCACCGCCCCGGGGCTGATCGCCACCGTCATCCTCGGCGCCCTGGACGGCGCCGTCTCGCCCGGCACCACCTACAGCCCCCTGGTCGGCGCCGACCTGGCCCTCGCCCGCGGCGCCGAAACCCGGCTGCCGCTCGACCCCGACTTCGAATACGCCGTACTGGCCATGTCCGGCGAGGCCGCGGTCGACGGCGTACCCGTACTGCCCGGATCGATGCTCTACCTCGGCTGCGGCCGCACGGAACTCCCCCTGCGCGCCGAGTCCGACGCCGGTCTGATGCTGCTCGGCGGCGAGCCCTTCGAGGAGGAGATCGTCATGTGGTGGAACTTCATCGGGCGTTCGCACGAGGAGATCGAGGAGGCGCGGAGGGGCTGGATGGAGAGCACCCGCTTCGGCGAGGTAACGGGCTACGCCGGCGACCGGCTGCCCGCTCCGGAACTGCCCCCGGTGGCCCTCAAACCACGCGGCCGGGTGCGCTGACCTGGCCGTTTGCCGGTAGCGCGGAGGTGTCGCTCACGCTCACGGTCAGGGGTCCGCGCCTCCGGCCCCTGACCGTCAGGGGTGCGGGTACCAGGCCGTTAAGTCCTCTTCGGCAGGGGGCTGAGGGCGCGGCCCGGCGTGGCGGCCTGCGGCGGGTCGCGTTTCAAGGCCGAGCGAACCGGTCGCACCTAGGCTCCACGCGAGACGCTCCGCGAAGCCGTCCGCCAAGCCCTCGCCGGAGCCGCCACCGAAGAGGAGTTCTTCACCCGGCTGCGCGAGGCGGGCCTGCGGGTGAAGGTGCGAAACGCCCCGTCCGGTGACGCCATCGGTTACAACGTCGCACTCCCCGGTGACCGTAACCGCGACGGCGAACCCATCTGGTTTCCCGGCTCCAAGCTGGCGCCCGACCTGTCCCTGCCGAAGATCCGCCTTCGCCTGGCCGACGGCACTGCCGACCAGAGGGCGTCCTCGACCGCCGTCAGCGGCCGACCGGACTGGTCCCCGCCCGCCCGGGAACGACGCAACGCCACCGGCATCGCCGAGCGCGCCGCCATCATGCTCAACAGCGACGACGACGAAGCCGCAGCCCAACTGGTAGGGATCGGCGAACTCCTGGACGCGGTGACACAGACCTCCCCGGCCTCCACCCGCGCCGAACTGGGTGCCGCCTCCCGTGCCTTCGAGCGTGCCACCCGCGGCCACGTCCGAGCGGAGCGTGCCGACATCCGGGCGATCCGCTCGGCGGCCCGGGGCATCATCCAGGCCGGCAGCGCCCTCGGCCGTGGCGAGGACGGTGGCACCACCGCCATGCTCCTCTCCACCCTGGTCCTGGTCACGCTCGCCGCCGCCCGCTGGCATTCCGCTCGTGGTCATGCCCAGCAGGCCCACGCCTCCCGACAGACCGCCGAGCATCTGCGAGCCGCCTACCGCCAGGCCGCCGCCACATCCATGCAGGCGCTGCGCGACCAAGGTCTGGCCCTGCCAGAAGCCGAACACCGCACACGCCAGGCCACCATCCGTGCAGCACTGCCCGAAGCTGCGATGCGAGCAGACAACTCGTCCACGAAGACCGATGCCCTGACCGCCACGCTTGCCCAGGCCGAGCAAGCAGGCCACGACCCCAAGGCCCTTCTCCAGCAGGCCATCGACATGCGCGAACTCAACACGGCCGACGACGTGAACGACGTGCTGGTCTGGCGACTGCGCCGTCTCGCCCAGCTTCCCGCTCACCCGGGTGAAGCGACGCGCCGCCCACAGGCCGGCACCAGCCAGCCGAAAGCCTCGACCAATCGCACCAACAACCGGACGGCGCCCATCGCAGCAGCTCGCCCCGCCGTCTCCGACCCGCGCAACCGCCCACCCCGCCGCTGACGACGGTCGGCGGGCCGGTTACCGGGCCGCTGGCCTTCGAGAAACCCCTGGACTACCGGTTCCACCGGCTGTTACGGATGGAAACAGAAGGACCTCGACCGGGAGATGACGCTCGTGCTCAGAACCACCGACCGCCCCGCAGAGCCGACACCCGTGCTGCCTGTCCTCCCCGCCGGCACCGATCCCCTGCTGCAACTCCAGTACGAGACGCAGCCGCCCGGCGGCCCCGGCGCGACGCGCTGCCTCAGCCACCTGTGTGAACTGGCGCTTCGCGAGATCCCGGTGATGTGCACGGCCTGCCGTGCCCGGCGCGACTGGCTGCTCATCAACCACGGCCGAAACGTCTGGGTCTGCTGCCGCTGCAGCAACCAGTGGCTCGAACCCGAGATCAGCCGCGCCGACTTCGACGCCCTGATCGCCCTCCGGGGGGGGGGGGACCTACCTGAGTGTTGAGCAGGGCCTGATCGCGCTCGGCTTCGACGGAGTCTTCGCCGGCATCTACCTGGAGTAGCGAGCGGCATTGCAGCGGATGCAACAGCAGCATCCGCTCGCCGCCGGCTCTGTTCGCCCGAAGGGCGGCTCCATTTCCTGGGCCGCCCTTCGTGTTCGCGAAGCCAGAGGGGTCGAGTGCGGCGACCGGACTGCCCAGAAGATGCCTTACGACCGGGTCGCAGTGCGGCATCCTTCGTCCGAGGTCGTAGTCCGCTCGCTCACCGAGGTGCTGCGGTCGTACGGGTCGACCTCGGGACCCGCGCCCGTTCCCGACTCTTCCGTGCCGAACGGAGGGGTGAGGTAACCGGTGGAGTTGTCGCAGCCCCCGTTGGTCATGTCAACCTTGTACGAGACGAGGGAGAAGGTTCCCGGCTTGGTGATCACCTTCGAGGGGTCGTCCCAGCTCAGCACCACTTCGCGCCGCACGATCGTGCGGACGACCTCGTCGCCGCCCGCTGCCGGCGCGACCGGGTACACGTACGTGACGTCGCTGGTCACCTGGAGCGCGCCGCGCTCGCCCTCCCGGTACGTGATCCGGCCCCGGGTCTTGACCACGTCCCCGATGAGACGCGCGTGCGAGGTGTCGAACCGGCTGAAAAGCAGCAGCGGGTCGTTCTGCTCGCTCGGCGCGCGGAACGCCGTCTTCAGGAAGGTCCGGACGTCTTGTTGGTGAGGGTTGATCAGCGCGATCGCCTTTCCGGGGTGCCCGCCTCGTAGCACCCCCGGATCCAGACTTGCCGCAGCGAGGAAGTCCCGGGTCTGCTCCAGTGCCCGCCCCACCTGCGCCCGACTCATCCAGCCCGTCGCCCTGGCCTCCGGCACCGTAATCCCATCCGTGCCGCTCGACCAGCGAGCCGCAGGTGAGCCCCTGAACGGCTCACCGAGCGTGGGCCGTCGGACACTCTCCACAGGAGGTGCCTGGTTCGGGCGCTCCGACTCCACGGCGAGCGGCGTCTCGGCCCGGTCGTCGTCGCCGAACCACCCGACCACTCGCCCCGGATCCAGCGCCACAACCAGCAGTGCCACCGAAGCCAGCAGTCCGACCGCGTACCAGCCCTTCCTCCGGCTGGGCCGGGCCGGCGAGTACGTTCGCCAGCCCTCCGCGCCCGCAGACTCTCCTCGCAGCCGCTTCGCCACGATCCGGGCCCGTGCCGACGGTTCTTTGGGAGCGTCCGCCACACCGGTCATCGAATCCTGGAGAAACCGCTCCCACTCCTCGTCAGGCACTGACGAACCGCTCCGCTCCCCACCCGCGTTCACACCGAACCCCTTGCCTTGTGAGCCGCTTTGACCCTCTCCCCGGGGTCGCGTTCCGTATGCTGCCACAGCGACTACTGCGCCAACTTCCCAGCGTAAGCCCATTGTCCTGCCGGGCCAGTGAGTTCGGGTAGGGAGAAATCACCCGTCGCGGGATGGGTGGGCGAACACCGGCGCGGTTTGGCGTCGGTAGCTTGAGAGGACGCCCTGGCGTACGTCAGCGCGCTGACACATCAACTCTGACTTCCGATCTGACTTCCGAACGGACGATCCGTGTCACCCGCCCGGATCGCCGGATCGCCCGTCCGGACGCGTGGGGTCGGCTGGCGGGCGATTCAACGGCCCTGGCAGACGAGGCCTGGGCCGTGGTGGCAAGGTCGGCTGAGTCGGCGGTCAGAAGATCGATGACAATCCGCTGGTGATCGAGGACACGAGTTCCTTGCCTTCCTCCGCGACCTTGTTGACCACCGGGGAGATCACTTTCTTAGCGGCCGGGACCAACCACTTCGACTGGCCGCGGGTGAACACGTTCAGTGCGGTGCCGATGGCGGAATCGTAGAACTCGCCGCTGGAGAAGCCGTGTTCGATGCCGGTGAACACGCTGCTCAGCGCGGCAGCGCCGAACGAGATGGCACCGAAAACCGCCGCGCCCGCGGCCAAGGGCGGGAACGCGAGAGCGGCCAGGCCGAGGCCGACAGCGACGAACCCCGTTCCGCACGGGGCCGTACTTTCGGATGCGCTCGGCCTTGGTCTGGCTGCGGGCTTGGGACTTCTTGGCGCGGTAGATCTCAGTGAGCCGCTCGACGGCGGCATCCTGGCTGGTGAAGCCGGACTCCTCGGCCTGCTTCCGAGAGACGTCGCGGTACCTGATCTTGTAGGGGTGAGGGCACTTCGTCCAACGCGAGGCGGGATGTTCGCACTCCTTGAAGAAGGCGCCCATACCGTGGGGCAGTGTCCTGGGGGCCATGGCCGTTGTCCTCCTCGGATTCCAATGCTGACGTTTTGCTGACCGCCGAGGATGGACCAGCCCTCTGAGCTGAGGTGAAACCGTATTCGTGTGGTATGTGGTGGAACTTCGTCGGGCGTTCGCACGAGGAGATCGAGGAGGCGCGGAGGGGCTGGATGGAGAGCACCCGCTTCGGCGAGGTAACGGGCTACGCCGGCGACCGGCTGCCCGCCCCGGAACTGCCCCCGGTGGCCCTCAAACCACACGGCCGGGTGCGCTGAACTGGGGTCATTGAGCTCGCTGCCGCTCCGTGGCGTGACCTTCGCCGAGCGAACCGCCTATCGGTGAGTTTGCGCAGGGACCAGCGGGTGAAGGGCTGGCCGAGCTTCGTGGGGCGTGTGGTGGCCGTCTGGATGACGAAGTCCTCGTCGTCATCGCTGAGCGGGCGGGGACAGCCTCCCGCCCACTGAGGGGCCGGACAGATCAGGCCGATCTCGTTGAACCGGTGAGCGCTTGAGCCGGCGGGGCTGAGCGTCCGAGCGGCGGGGACGGTGATGGGTAGCGCGACCTGTCATGGGCGATGGCACTTCGGGAAGTCAACCTGCGATCCTCCGCCAGAAGCTCGATCGGGTGAACCGCTTGGTTCATGAGCTGTGATGATGTTCCGCCGAACGCCCTGGGAATCGCGGAGCGACCGCCATCGGGAGGACGTCACTCCCGAACCGGGGGCATCTCAGTGACTTCTAGGGTGCGGATCATGAGCATTCCTACGGAGCCGATCGGCAGCCTTCCCCGTCCACACGCGCTGCAGCTGGCGTTCACCGAGCACGCCGCAGGGCGCCTCGGCGACGCGGAGCTGGCGCGCGTCCAGGACGACGCTGTCGCGGACACCCTCGCCCGGCTGGAGAAGCTGGGCAGCCAGGTCCTGGTCGACGGCGACCAGGGCAAGCCCAGCTCCCTCACGTACCCCCTCACCGGCCTTGCGGGCCTTGCGGCCAACGGCGCCGTCATTCCTTTCGCCGACGGGCACACCCGACAGCTGCCCGTCCTGACCGGCGGACCGTTCCGCTACCAGGTCCGGGCCGAGACCTACCTCCGTACCGCCCGCACCCACACAGATCTCCCCATCAAGCAGGCTGTGGTCGCTCCCTCGGCCCTGAGCCTGCTCTACCCGGCCGACGGCATCGACGGATACTCCCGTGAGGCGTTCCTGGGTGACCTCGCCGACGAGGCCGAGGCCGAGATCCGGGGATGCCTCGACGCGGGCGCGCACCGCGTCGCGCTGGACTTCACGGAAGCCCGGCTGTCGTTGAAGCTCGACCCGTCCGGCGGGCTCCTCGACGACTTCGTCGCCCTCAACAACAAGGTCCTGGGCCGGTTCACCGAAGACGAACGGGCCCGCCTCGGTGTACACACCGACCCCGGAGCCGACCACGACTCCACCCACAGCCTCGACGTCGACTACGCCGAACTGCTGCCCAAGCTGTTCCAGCTCACGGTCGGCAACTTCTATCTCCAGCTGGCCGGCGAGCCCGACCGCGAGCGCGTCCTGCGGATGATCAGCGAACAACTGCGTCCCGGGATCCGGGTGTTCGTCGGCGTCACCGACCCGACCGACCCCAGGGTCGAGACCCCCGAGGAGGTACGCGACCGCGTCCTGGAGGCCGCCCGCCACATCCCGGTCGACCAGCTGGGCACCTGCGACGACGCGGGCTTCGCCCCCTTCGCCGACGACACCTCCACCTCGCGGGACACGGCCTTCGCCAAGATCGATGCCCGCGTGCGGGGCACCGAGCTCGCCGCCCAGGCCCTCGGCCTGTAGCCGTACCCAACGCTGAGTGCTTCACTCGGCGAGAGTTGCCGAGTGAAGCACTCAGCCACATCCTCCGAGGGCCGGATCGCCCGAGGCGAGTAGCCACCGCGTCGGGCCGGCTGCCGTGTATGCGTTCCGTCCCGTACTGCCGGCCCCAGTACAGCGGTTGGCGCTGAGAACGATCATGGTCGGTTAGCGCACTGGCTGGACGCTCCGCTGGGGTTCGCGGAAAGATCGCCGGGCGGGTACCGGCGCTGGCTACGGTCCGCTCGTGCCGGTGGAGTTTCTGACGGATGAGCAGGCTGTTATCTGGACCTCTTGCCCTCGGTAGGCGGGATGAGCTGGTCTTTTATGTGGCTGACAGTGTCAGTCACCTCTCCGTAGGGTTGCTCAGCGCCACCGGAGCTGATCCAGCTGGCACCGCAGGAAAGGGAGGACCCGCCTACATGACCACCCCGCCGTCCGAGCGCACCCTCATCTACGCCGAAGACCTCAGGCCCGAGGACGTCCGCGCCTTGGAGACGTTCCTCAACGTCCAGTTGGGGCGGGTGTACGAGGAGGTCGGGGAGACCGGTGAGACGTCCTTCGCGATGCGGTCTCTGCTCATCCTCGTCTGCGACTCTGCCACGCTCCTGTACACGCTCCTCGCGGTGGAGCGGCCACAGATGTGGCAGCGGGCCGCGATCGTGTGGGAGTGGCAGCGGCTACGCAGTACGGCCCATGAGTTCAACCACTGCGAGGGCTACGACCATGACCGCTGGTGGAACCAGGTAGGGCACTTCGACGCCTCCGACGAGACCGCCGAACAGGACCGGATCCGCGGGTTCGTCGATGTCGGGCCGTACCCCGAAACCGGACATTAACCGCGTGGAGCGGGGATGCCTCGGCGAAGGCGGCGTTGCTGGAGCGGGCGGCGGAGCGCTTCCGGTGCTGGCCCGGCGGAAAGTGAGCGTGAAGCCGCTGCTGCCGCGCGAGGTCGATGACAAGCTGGTGCCGCCGGCCTGGCGCGAGGCGGTCTACGCCAACCTCGATCTGCCGCAGGGCGCGGTGGACCGGGACGCGTACGTGGTCTACGTGCTGGAGCAGCTGCACCGGGCCCTGGACAACCGCGATGTGTTCGCCGCCCCTTCGCACCGCTGGTCCACCCCGCGGGCCCGCCTGCTGGAGGCGTGCAACATCGGCCTGACCCCGGTGGTGAACCCGGCGCACGAGGCCCTCACCCGGGCCCGACTCGTCCACGTCGACCAGTACTACCTGCGCACCGACACCATCACCGCAGCGAACGCGAAGCTGATCGAGGCCCAGTCCCAGGTGCCCATCGTGCAGTTCTTGGGCAACGGACTACTCGCCTCGGTCGACGGACTGCGGTTCGTCGTCCCCGTGCGCACGATCAGCTCGGCGCCGTCACCGAAGTGCTTCGGCTTCAAGCGCGGTATCACCTGGCTCAAGGCCGTCAACGACCAGGTCGCGGGCATCGGGCAGATGGTCGTGCCCGGCACCCCGCGCGACTCCCCGCACATCCTGGACGCGCTGCTGAACCTTGACGGCGGAGTCAAGCCCGAGGTGGTGGCGACCGACAACGCCTCCTACTCCGACATGGTGTTCGACCTGTTCAAGATCCTCGGCTACCTGCGCATGTTCGGCCGGGAGGGACGCCCCACCCCGCTGGGGCAGGCGTTCGTCGAGTACGGGCGCATCGCCAAGACCGAACACCCGCTCCGCGTGGTCGACCCGGTCGACGACACCTACCGCCGGCAAATGAACCGCCAGCTCACCGTGCAGGAGTCCCGCCACAAGCTCGCCCGCGATGTGTGCCACGGCAAGCGCGGCACCATCCACCAGGCGTACCGCGACGGCATGGAGGACCAGCTCGGCGCGCTCGGTCTGGTCCTCAACGCCATCGTGGTCTGGATGACGCGCTACATCGACGCCGCCGTCGCCCAGCTCCAGGCTGAGGGCCACGAACTCCGCGAGGAGGACATCGCCCGGCTCTCCCCGCTCAAGCACCGCAACCTGAACCTGCTCGCCCGCTACAGCTTCACCGCCTCGACCCCGCCGCCGGCGTCCTGCGCCCGCTTCGGGACCCTGATGCGCCGGAGCTGGACGAGGACGAGACCGGCTGGGAGTGAGTCGGGGCCGTCGCTGCCCGCGTCTCTAGAGGCCGTCGCCCGGTCACTCAGAGGAGGGCGCCGCCGGAGACCTCGATGCGCTGGGCGGTGACCCAGCGCAGGCCCTCGGAGGCCAGCGTGGCGATGGCGTCGCCGATCTCCTCAGGTTTGCCGACGCGGCCGAGCGCGGTCTGTCCGGCCAGTACCTGGCGCATCTCGGCGTCGTCCCGCATCGCTCCGCCGTTGAAATCGGTGGCGGTCGGTCCCGGGGCGATGGAGTTGACCCGGATTCCGCGCGGGCCGAGTTCTGCGGCGAGGGTACGGCTCAAGGCTTCGACGGCGGCCTTCGAGGCGGAGTAGACCGAGGTGGCGGGGCTGGTGTGGCGGGTCAGTGACGTCGAGACGTTGATGACGCGACCGCCTCGGGTCAGCAGCGGCACAAGTGACTGGATGAGGAAGAACGTGCCCCGGACGTTGGTGCCCATCACCGTGTCGAAGTCGTCGATCGTGACGTCCTCCAGCGGTCCGAAGATCCCCACTCCCGCGTTGTTGACCAAGATGTCGAGCCGCGAAGTACCCCAGCGCTCCAGCTGCGCGCTCAGTTCGGAGGTGAAGGCCGCGAAAGAGGAGACGTCGCTGATGTCGAGCCGGAGAACAGCGGCAGTCCCACCCACCGCCTGCACCTGTTCCACCGTCTTCTCAGCCCCGGCCGCATCACCGCGGTGGGTGACCAGGACCCGCACCCCGCGTGCGGCCAGAGCGATGGCCGCGCCACGTCCGAGGCCGCGATTCGCACCGGTCACCAAAGCGATCTTGTCGATCGTCATGAACTGTTCCTCCACCGCGCGGCTACCGGAATTCACCCGGCGCCACAGATAGGAGGCGAGTCACTCGACTCGCCTTGCTCTCGTACCGTAAGCAGGACCATCGAGGCGAGTCAAGTGACTCGCCTCGGGTCTGCGGCATACTGTCCGCATGGCAGCAGAGCTCTCCGCACACCACCGCAGACTCGCTCAGCAGAAACGCGAGGCGATCACCACCGCGGCCACAGAACTGTTTTTGGATCGCGGCTACGACGGCACCTCACTGGCCCGGATCGCCGAAGCGGCCGGGGTCTCGAAGTCCACCCTGTTCAAGCGGTTCCCCACCAAGGCGGCCCTCTTCGAGGCCATCGTCACCGAGTCCTGGCAGCGTGACGCCGGCGACGCCGCCGCGCGGCCACAGACCGGAGATCTGCGCTCCGGGCTGACAGCCATCGGCCACCGCTATGCCGACCTGGTCGGCCAGCCCGGCATGACAGCGCTGTTCCGGATCGTCATCGCCGAACTGCCTCGTTTCCCCGAACTGGGACGGATGCAGTTCCAGCTCGGCAAACTGCCCTACTTCACCTCCGTTCAGCACTACTTGGAATCCGAGCACGAGGCGGGCAACGCTGATGTCCCGGACGCGGAGAGCGCCGCGAACCAGTTCCTCGGCATGATCGCCAACTACGTCCTGTGGCCCCGCATGCTGCTGACCGACTGGAACCCCGCAGCCTCCGACATCCACGACGCCGTCGAACAGGCAGTCCAGACCATGCTCGCCAGATACACCCCGACCCGCCGGCCTGACCCGAAGCCGGAACATTGAGCTCGTGGGCGATGGCGTCGAGGCCGGCCTGGCTGAACGTGCGGAGGTCCGCTCCCCTGGGGAGGTACTGCCGTAGCAGCCGGTTGGTGTTCTCGTCGGTGCCGCGCTGCCACGGGCTCCGTGGCTTGCAGAGGTAGATCGGCATCCCGGTCTCGGCGGTGATCGCCTGGTGCTCGGCCATCTCCCGGCCCGGTCCCCAGGTAAGCGTCCGTCGTAGCTGGGGCGGGATGCCGAGGAGACTCCTGGGTGGGTCGTAGAGCGAGAGGTGGATCGCTTCGTGCGAGATCTGCATGGCGGCGTCAGCAGGGAACTGCCGTCGCAGCCATCCCGCGATGTGCTCGGGCGACCGGCACAGAGCCGGCTTGGCCTCCACCAGGGCGCGCAGAGCCGGCCGTTGGGCGAGCTCGGCGAGCTTGGGCCGGCGCCCGCGCGTGTAGGCGGCCGCGTCAGCTGACGCCGCTCGGTAGAGGTTCCGGCCGCCGTTGCGGGCGATCTCGCGGGAGACGGTCGAAGGAGATCTGCCCAGCCGCTTGGCCAACTGCCGGGCCGAATCACTGCAACCGCTGGTCGCTGCCCTTCTGGAGATGGACCGGCCCAGGAGCCGCCTGATCTGGCTCCGCAACCCCAACGTCGTCCGCCTCCTGCGGGACCTGGCCACCGGCACCGTCCCGCTCACCCACGACGGGCTGCACCAGGAATCGCCCTGGCGAACTGTCGTCCACCTGCGATATCTGCTGATGGACAGCGGCGTCCTGAGAACACTGCCAGCAGGCCGACCTCGACGCCTGGCACACGGAGAAGCCAGTGCCGTGACCGCATTGGTTCACCGAGTTGGTTGATTTACAGGTTGTTCAGATAAAAGTTGCCGAGCCGGTCGACGGCGGCGTCGACGTACTCGGGCTCGTCGTACATCTCGTAGTGGCCGGCGCCGTCGATCACCATGAGGTCGACCGGGTTGGGTGCCAGCTTCCACAACCGCATGCCGGACTCGTAGGAGCCGGTGTTGCCGATGCGTCCGGCGAGGACGACCTGCAGCGGCTGCGTCATGAGCTGGTCGACCAGGTGATACGCGTCGTAGCCCAGCAGCAGCGAGTCCCCGCGCGCGAGACGGCGGTTCGTGGAGTGTGCGTGGCCGCCCCGCTCGGTGCGGTAATAGGTGACTGCCTGGGTCGTGTCGATATCGGTCAGCCCGACCGCTGTGGCTTCTTCCAAAGTGTCGGGCAGCCAGTTCACGCGGGTCAGCTCGCCGGAGTGGGTCTCTTCGATGCGCGCGTCAGCCATGGTGTCGAGTGCGGCCGCCGCGCCATCCGGCTGGAAGCTGCGGAACGACGTGCCCATGTTGCCTGGGACGACCGTGCCGACCGCCTTGATGCGATGGTCCGTGCGGGCGGTGTGCACTGCGTAACCTCCGCCGGCGCAGATGCCAAGGACGCCGATGCGTTCCGGGGCGATGCCGGGGATCGTGCTGAGTGTGTCGATCGCGTAGGAGATGTCCTCGCCGCGGCGGTAGGGGTCTTCGAGGTCGCGGGGCTCTCCGCCGCTACGACCCTGATGGGCGGGGTCGAACACGAGCGCCGCGACGCCGCGGGCGGCGAGGCGGGATGCGTAGTTCGCGCCGATCTGCTCCTTCACGCTGCTGCCGGGCGTGGAGAGCACCACGGCGCGCAGCGGCGCCGCATCGTCGATGGTGTCGGGCAGGTAGAGGTCGGCCGAGAGATCGATCGGTCCGCGCGGGATCATGATGTGCTGAAGCATCTGATGGCGCCTTCACGTAGATGTTTGTTCCATAACTGTCCAGTACGAAACACCATGCGGTACAGTTCGGAACTAATTCAGAACTGTACCACCTGAACGGATGGAGGGGGTTGCGTGGCGGTTGACGGGGCGCAGCTGTGGACGCTGAACCAGCGTCTGCTGAGCGTCGTAATGGATGCCTGCAGCGCTGAACTGGCCGAGCTTGGGCTGGAGACGAAGGAGTTCTTCGTGCTGGCGGAGGTGGCCGCGTCGCCGTACCCTGCCGGACTCGCGGCGGCGCTGATGATCCCTAAAGCGAGCGTGACGGTTTACGTCCGCAACCTCGTCGCAAAGGGGTTCATGCGGCGCGAGATCGACGACGAGGACCTGCGGCGGCATCGGCTCATCCTGACTGCCGAGGGCGAGGCGGCGCGGGACCGCGCGCTCTCAGCGCTCGCGGCGGAGTTCGACCGCAGGCTGGCGAGGATTACCCCGCAGGACCGCACCGATCTGCAGCGCATCCTTCTGGAGATGCTCACGACGCCTAAATGAGGCCGTGATGACAGGCGGTTGGCCTTCCCGGTGGATGCCTCGCCCGCCGGCGCCCGCCCCAGCGGATGCCCTTCTCCCTTCGGATGCGAGCGCGTTCCTTGCGTTCGGCGGCCAGGACGTCGCGGTGACGGGCGTTGGCGTTGAGCCAGCGCAGGTAGGCGTGCAAGGCCCGGGTCCGCACGGTGTGGTCGGGGTGGTTGGAGTTGGCGATGGTGAACTGCCACAGCGGTCCGAAGTGCGCCTCGATCGGGTTCGCCCACGAGGCGTAGGTCGGGGTGAAGAACAACTCGACCTTGTTCTTCTTCACCCAGCGCCGGATGGCGGTGCCCTTATGGGCAGACGGATTGTCCATGATCACGTAGATCGGTGCGCCGTCGTTCTGCCCAGCCCGAGCCCGCGGCGGGCCGGATCCCCAGCGGGCCGAACTCGTCGAAGGCGAGAACCCGGTCCGGGAAGCGGTCCAGGACGTGCTCGATCAGGACGTGCTCGATATGGTCCAGCTTCGTCTCCCGTTCGGGGTCCGGGGACTCCTTCCAGGTCTTGGTGCGCTGGAAGGTGACACCGCGGCGAGCGAGCAAACC
Source organism: Streptomyces sp. NPDC051662 (assembly GCF_040681655.1). Lineage (NCBI taxonomy): Bacteria > Bacillati > Actinomycetota > Actinomycetes > Kitasatosporales > Streptomycetaceae > Streptomyces > Streptomyces sp. NPDC051662. The sequence continues at coordinate 11,368 of NZ_JBFAZD010000008.1, read as the reverse complement.
ACGTAACGCCTCTCGGCCGATGCGGATCACCCGGCCGTGCACTTCGCGCAGGTAGGCGACCAGCTCGCGCAGCGACCAGCGGGTGAACGGCCGGCCGAGCTCGACCGGGCGGGTGGTGGCCGTCGCGATGACGAAGTCCTCGTCCTCAGTGCCGAGTTGGCGAGGACGGCCTCCCGCCCACTGAGGGTCCGAACTGGTGCTGCCCCGGCGCACGACCTGCTTCAGCTTCTGCCCCTCCTGGTCGGTCAGTCTGCGCACACGGACGGGCTCGGCCACCGCGCTTCCAGCGGTCGGATCAGGTCACCGCACATCCAACCGCCACGACCACCAACCCGGCGAACCTACGCGGTCAGAGCACTGGCCACCCGGCGCCCGGCTCAGACGTTCCTGCGCTGGTGCATGAAGACGAGCCGGATGTCCCGCCTCACCCTGCCACCCCAGGTCATCAACCAGGACCAGGCGCCGCTGCACCAGCATCGCCGACTCGCCATTCTCCGGCGGACCCTCAACGACGACTCTCTGCCCCCGCGGGCCCGGGTGGCCGCCGCGCTCGTTCTCCTCTACGCGCAACCCGTCACCTGCATCGTCCGCCTCACGGTCGACGACGTCCTCGACGACGGCGCCACCGTCGCCGTCCGGCTACCTGATGCTCCTGTCCAACAGGCCCAGAGCCGAGCACAGGGAGACAGAGAGGGTCATCCATACGACAAAGGCCCCGCCGCCGCAGAGCACTGCGCGGGGCGCGCTTCCGTCCACTGCCCAAGACAGCACACCAGCGATGACCGCGACAAGCAGGGACAGAGCAATTGACAGGGCGACGAGCAAGACTCGCGTCGAAAGTCCGGAGCGCAAGGCCGACATCCTTCTGCGAAGGGTGGCCGCTCCAAGACACGCGTCTCAGCCCGACCACCGAAAACGGTAGTTGGCTGAGACGGTGTGTCCCCGGGATGTGGTCCGGACTGCAGAGAGTCCGGGCCCCCCCGGGGAGACGCCCTCAATCAGTCCTCTGATACTAGAAGACTCCGACAGATCACACCAGACAGCGCTCGCGAGACATTGAGACAGTCTCAGCAGTGATCACTAAGGGTGACTGATGGCGCGCCTTGGACAGGTATACGCGACACCTGAACATGCGAGCTCACCAGTCCCGAGGCCGGTCTAGTCAAGCCGCCTGAACCTCTCCGGCCGCCTTCTCACGGGAGTTGTAGTCCCTCTCGTAGAGCCGGCCGTAGCGGAGCATGGCCCACAGGATGGAGACTCGTTGGCGGGCGACAGCGATGACGGCCTTCTTGTGGCGTCCCTTGTCGTGCGTGTAGCCCTTGTACTCGCGGCAAGTACGTCTCGTTCTCCCACGTCCCCACGGTCAAGGACGCGACCTGGCTCGACAGGAAGAATGCCCGCTGGAGGGGGCGGCTGTACAGCAGCTGCTGCAGCCTTCTCGGCGATGGCTGCTGCCTTCCTCACTCCACGCTTGGCGAGCCAGGCAGGCAGCCTGCTCCCGCCCATGCGCCGGATGGCCATCGGCGTCTGGTACCGGGACAGGAGAACCAGCGGACCCTGAGACTGGGCGAAGTCAAAGGACCGCTCCAGCTCCGGGAAAATGCTGGTGAGCAACGCCCTCATGCGGTTGATGGTCCTGGTGCGTTCGACTGAAAGCCCGTTGCGGTGAGCCAGGATCAGCGTCAGTTCCTTCGTGAGTCTGGAGGGCGCCGGCACAGGAACTGTCTGCCGCCGGAGGCAGCGGGGCGAACTCGGCAATGACGTAGGAGTCCTTCAAGTCGGTTTTGCCCTGGCCGCTGAAGCTCTTCTTGAAGGCCGCGAACTTCGATCCGGTGATGTCCCGGTGTTGCAACTCATGCCCGATCGAGCCTGCTTGCAGGGTACGGGCGTTTGACGGCGAACCCAGTCGTTCAGGCTTCCTCGTCAGCGAACCTGGTCGCTCTCGGCCCGATGCCTTTGATCCTGGTCGGAGTTCCGTCCGGGGCGAACGAGTGGCGGAAGGTGAAGGCGTGCGGCGCGGAGCCATGGTCGTGGAGGTGCTCCAGCCTGGAAACCCCGTCCTGCCAGGTGGGTATCACGCCGTCGGAAACCCACCAGAACACGTAACCCGGGTGTCCTGTCCTCTCGAACCAGTCGTAACGCCTGTTGAGCGCCGCGCGGTGCAGACCGGTGTGGATGGCGTCGAAGGCGGGGCGTAGGCCGGTCCAGAGTGAGAGGGTCGTGGCCAGGGCGATGGTTTCCACAGTGCGGCCTTTCCCGTACCAGGCCGGAACAGCGAACTCTCCCCATTCACCCCAGTCCGAGTCGAAATCCGTCCATGCGCCCAGGCTGCGATCCGCCGCTTCAGCACGAGCGAGGTATCCGGGGTGCCTGCCGATCTCCCGGTAGACGGCCTCACCGCTCTCGTGGAACTCCCGCGTAAGACGTGCGGGATCGGTGAGGGGTGACTTCAGGACGCCGAACGTGTACAGAGCAAGATGGGGCATGCGTCTCTCCCTGGTTGGGGGGTGCCTGGTGTGGACCCGGTTCGGTGGCTTACGCATGGGGCGAGGATTCGTGGGGCGTGACCCACTCATCCCGTGACAGGTGGCTCAGCCTGAAGGAACCTCTGCACGACCATGCGCGACCGCCGAAGGCCAGTGAAGTTAGCTGCCTTCGCGGGCCATGTCGAAGTTGCCTTTTCCCTGTCCAAGTGGCCTCAGCAACTGCGGCGGAGCAGCATCGACAGCTCCGCTCAAGCTGGTGTGCCGGGGCGACGCCGGCGCGTCGACTGGGTTGGACGACGCAGCGACTGGGTTCGCTGTTGCAGGGTCTCGCCGCCGATGACATGTCGATCCAGGACTACATGCGAGCTCAGATCGCGCACCGATGAGTTTCCCGCGCCGCGCCGGTCTGTACGCGTGAGACCGACTCACGGAAGGCTGGCGCCATGCGGAAACTGATCTACGGCATGAACCTGACCCTGGACGGCTACATCGCCGCGCCCGGCGACGACATCGGCTGGAGCGTGCCGAGCGACGAGCTGTTCCAGTTCTGGTCCGACCAGTTGCAGGCGACCGACCTGTCGCTGTACGGGCGCAAGCTGTGGCAGACGATGAGCTCCTACTGGCCGACCGGCGACCAGCAGCCCAACGCCACCCCGGCGGAGATCGAGTTCGCGCGCCGCTGGCGGGACATGTCGAAGGTGGTGTTCTCCTCGACGATCGACGAGGTCGACTGGAACACCCGCCTGGTCACCGGCGACGCGGTCGCCGAGATCACCCGGCTCAAGGCCGAGGACGGCGGCCCGATGGACATCGGTGGCGCGACGCTCGCCGGGGCGGCCATGCGGGCCGGGCTGATCGACGAGTACGTGCTGGCCACCGCGCCGGTCCTGGTCGGCGGCGGCACGCCGTTCTTCACCGCGCTGGACAGCTGGGTGAACCTGAACCTGGTGGAGACGCGGACGCTTCCCTGCGGCGTGATCCTGACCAGGTACGAGACGAGGCGCTGAGCGCCCGTCACGCGACTCGACCGCCTGCCGGGTCCACGCGAACGTGAACGCCACCACTGGGGTGGACAGTCGGCAGTGCGGCTTCGCATCCACCACTACCGGACCCTGCTCATTGGTCAAGATGTAATCCGGGATGTGCTTGCGGGCCTGCCCCTCCACAACGGCCTTCAGCAGGAAAGGTTGGGCCACGACGCCGCGTACGGAGGGATCGAAGTCGGCAAAGAGCAACCGCGGCAGTTCCCAGCGCGACTCGGAGATTACGTGGTCGCGCATCGTCGCTGACCAGCGGGGAGGGTTCCGGGGACACAAGGGGTGCGAGTCTTCCGCTTCCGGCGGGAGGGCACCGACAGCTTACGAGCGCGTAGCGGGCCTTTTCAGCTGCTGCGGACGACTCTCGTCGGTGTCGGAGGGCGGCTCTGTACGCGACTACCGCTGTCATCACTCGGCCTTCGAGGCAGGCCCGCCAGCGCGTCAATCCCACCCGCCTCGTACCGGGTCCGCCGCACGATCACCGTCTGAGGTCACGCCCGCCTGCCGGCCGATCTGAGTGTCCGGCAGTCTCCCGGAAATCCGCAACGCCATCCGAGTCCGCTGCACATGCCCCACGGCAGACGTTCGAACTCCATGACCATTGGTTACACTGCCTGATCGACCATCTGCATCTGCATTTCATTCATACGTTCCCCGTGCACCTCAACCTCAGCGAAAGCGGTTTCAATTTCGCTGAGATCCCCGGAGGACAACCGAACGTTGAGTGCTCCCAAATTCTCGTTCAGATGCTCCGGGCTGCGAGTGCCTGGGATCGGTACGATCCATGGCTTCTGCGCCAGAAGCCATGCCAGGGCGACCTGTGAAGGTGTCGCATTCTCGCTCTCCGCAATCTTCCGGAGCAAACCGACGACCGGCATGTTGGCTGCCAGATTTTCCGGAGAGAAGCGGTCGAACGTGGATCGAATATCTGTTTTCGGGTCGAACTTCGAGCGGGCGTTTATTTTACCCGTGAGGTATCCCATTCCTATGGGGCCCCACGGGACGAAGCCGATTCCCAGCTCCTCGCAGATCGCGAGCACGCCGCTCTTTTCCGGATCCCGCTCCATCAGTGAATATTCCGTCTGGATTGCCGTAACGGGTTGAACGGCATGCGCCCGGCGGATTGTTCTGGCGCTCGGCTCGGAGAGGCCGAAGTGCAGAACCTTTCCTTCGGCGATGAGTTCCTTGACCGTGCCGGCCACATCCTCGATCGGCACATCCGGATCCACCCGGTGTTGATAATAGAGATCGATATGGTCCGTTCGGAGGCGCCTGAGAGAGCCCTCGACCACCTCTCTGATGTGGTCCGGCCTGCTGTTGAGTCCGCTTTCCGCCTCGCTGTCGAAGCCGAACTTGGTCGCGATCCTGACTTCGTCGCGGAAGGGGGCCAGGGCCCTCCCCACAAGCTCTTCGCTTGTGTGCGGGCCGTACACTTCGGCAGTGTCGAAGAACGTGACGCCCCTCTCATGGGCCTCGCGAAGAACCCTGACGCCCTGGTTTATATCGGCGGGAGGGCCGTAGTTCGCGCTAATGCTCATAGCGCCGGCCCCCATTTCCGAAACTTCCAGTTCTCCGAGCCTTCGTGTCTTCATTCCGCTGCCCGTCGCGGCGGCACCTCCACTGCTCCGGCTGCTGCTCTGGGGCTGGTCCGAGCAGGCAGACAGGAGAGACGATCCGACAACCAATCCGGCTCCGAGGAAACCGGTCCTGGCCATAAAGCTGCGACGGCTGAAGGCGCCGTCGTCTCGATGGTTCGACTCCGTCGCGTGCTTGCGATTGTTCATGAAAAATCCTTTTGGTTGGTTGGTGCAGTTGTCGTCAGAAGTGTTTTCGAAGCGTTCACCCCGATCTGCGGTCCTCGAACGGGAGGGACGCCGATCGGATCGAAGCCGGGCGCCCGTGGTCAGCAGCCTGGTGGTCTTCTTCGCGTCCGTATCGTCGGTTGGAGGAAGTCCTCAACAGCAGTGCTCGGCACGATTCATCGCTGTACTCCGTGCTCACGACCAGACGCGATTGAACGTCCGATGCTCAGACGGAAAAGGTCGCCTGGGGCGGGGCCCGCAGAGGCGGATATCAGTCGGCGCAGCCGCAGCCGGCGCTTCGGAGACGCGCGGGCGCGGCGTCAGCCGACCGGGCGGTATCGGTATACGTCGTACGGTCCTTCGTCTCGTCGCCGCACGGGTGCAGGGCCTGGCCGGGTACCCATCACTGAACCTCAGATGTCTTGTCGTCCATGTCTCATGTCCTCCACCGCAGACCATGCAACCGGCTGCCGGGAGCGTGAGGAAGGCACTGCTGGAACGTGTGCTGACAGCCCACCCCACAACTCCGGAATCCCGCCTAGCCTGGAGTGGTGGACAACCGAGACGAGGTCAAGGCCTTCCTCAGCTCCCGCCGCGCCAAGATCACCCCTGAGCAGGCCGGCCTGCCGCACTACGGCGGGAAGCGGCGGGTGCCCGGACTGCGCCGCAACGAGGTCGCCGACCTGGCCGGGGTCAGCGTCGAGTACTACGCCCAGCTCGAACGGGGCAACCTCAGCGGCGTCTCCGACAGCGTCCTTGACGCCCTCGCCCGAGCACTACAGCTCGACGAGGCCGAACGGGCACATCTGACCGCCCTCGCCCGCGCCGCCGGCTCCGCGGCCCGCCCCCGCCGCAAGCCCCCCGCGCGGCAGGTCCGGCCCAGCGTGGCGCGCCTGCTTGAGCTGATGACCGAGGTGCCGGCCTTCGTGAACAACGCGCGCCTCGACGTCCTCGCCGCGAACCCTCTCGCCAAGGCGCTGTACGCGCCGTTCTTCGCCGACCCCGCCCGCCCGTCCAACCATGCCCGCTTCGCCTTCCTCAACCCCCGCGCCCGCGACTTCTGGCTCGACTGGGAAAAGGTCGCCAACGACACTGTGGCCATGCTGCGCACCGAAGCCGGCCGTGACCCGTACGACAAGGCAATGACCGACCTCATCGGGGAACTGTCCACCCGCAGCGACGAGTTCCGCGTCCGTTGGGCCGCGCACGACGTACGCCTGCACCGAACCGGACTGAAACACTTCCACCATCCCGTCGTCGGCGACCTGCACCTGAGCTTCGAGTCCATGGAACTGTCCGCCGACCCCGGCCTGACCCTGACCGCCCTGAGCGCCGAAGCCGGATCACCCCATGACGACGCCCTGCGAGTCCTCGCCAGTTGGGCCGCCACCCACGACCCTGCCGACGCTCCCGCTGACCCGGGCCGCGGCCACAGGCACTGCTGACGGTGCGACTGTCGCGCCGCGGACCCGACAGCAGACGAATCTCTGACCGACATCACGAGTACTCCAGCTGTATGAGTCCGTCCGGTGCGGGGTGGTAGGAGTGTTCGTCGGCGCGGATGATAGCCAGGAAGGAATGCGCGGGCATGGCACGGGTGACCCAGCGCGACCAGGACATGCGGCGGCGGACCTGGTGCTCACCCAGGGCAGCCAGCCCCTTTCCGGCCTGCGGGAATTCCTCCACCCGCCACCTTGATCCAGCAACCCGCACAGGGCGCGTATCGAGTCCTGATCAATCTTCGGGATTCGCCCTCGCGGCGGGCCTTGACCGGCACATCTTCCGGCATGACGCGATTGCAACTGGCGGCTGCGGAGTGGGAGTTCATCGGACCGTACCCGCCGATTGGCGAGTACGACCCGTACCCCCAGCGGCTGCGTCAGCAGTTCGAGGGGGTGGTCTGGCGGTTCAAGACCGGCGGTCAGTGGCGGGGAGATGCCGCAGGAGTTCGGTGCCCGGTCGACCGTCCATAACCGCTTCCGCCAGTGGTGCGACGCGGGCTGACAGCGCACCCCTGCGCAGACCGGCGTCTTCTAGCCGCCGCCCACACCCAGCTCGGCACCGCACTGCCCCTTTCCCGTGGCACCGGACCCATTCACCACCCTGCCCCGGGCGCTCTTTCCTCGGCCGCACGAAAAGCCGCATAACGAGCTACCTGCCTACCGCACACGGAATGCGTATCGAATAGAGGGAAGCTTCCCCCACCCGCTCAGGATTCGCGGGAACTTCGTACGGGAGAAGGTGCAGCCATTCTTGACTGGGTGACGCCCGCGATCAGCCGGCGGCGTCAGCTCGTTGCTCGTGGTCGGCGGCCCAGCACGCGAGGAAACGCAGCCCCTCGTGGGAGGGAGTGCCCGGCTCCGCGGTCAAGATGACGAGCTGCTGGTCGGGATCGGTCGGACAGGCGAGGGCCTCCCAGTCGAGGGTGAGGTCGCCTACCACGGGATGGCGGAAGGCCTTCGTCCCCGTCGAGTGGTGGGCCACGTGGCGGGCGGCCCACCACTCCCGGAACTGAGGATCCTGTTCGGACAGTTCCTCGACGAGTGCGATCATGCGCGGATCGCCCGGGTTATCCGCCGCTTCCATCCTCAGAAATGCCACGGTGTTACGCGCGGAGCTTTCCCAGTCCACGTACAATTCCCTGAAAGCGGGATCGGTGAAGACCAGCCGCACGGAATTACGATGCTCCTCCGGGAGCTGGGAGAAATCCGTCATCAAGGCAGCGGCGAGGGAATTCCAGGCGAGAATGTCCATGCGGCGGCCGAGAACGAGGGCGGGGGTGTCGGTGAGATTGTCCAGGAGTCGCCGCGTCGGGGGCCGGACCTTCTGCGCTGCCTGTCGGCGTGGCCGCGCGTTCTCCTTCCCGGCCAGTTGGAGCATGTAATCGCGCTGGTCCTCATCCAGGCGCAGCACCCGGGCCAGGGCAATCAGGACCGGAGTGGAGGCTTCGATCCGGCCCTGCTCCAGGCGGGTGTAGTACACGGTGCTGATCGCGGCCAGTTGCGCCACCTCTTCCCGGCGCAGGCCCGGGACCCGCCGCAGGGCACCGCTCTCGGGCAGACCCATCGCACGAGGGCTCAACTCGGCGCGCCGGGCTTTGAGGAATTCACCCAGCTCACTGAGGTGTGCGTCCCTGCTCATGCTGGTCACGGTACTGCGGAAGCCGTTGCCGCACAGCTCGTCTGGGGGGTAGAGATCTATACCTGGAACACGCATCTCCAGTAAAAATAAATGCGTTCGCATCGCCTCCGCAATCAGTGCTCATTTTTCTGGAAGTGGCAAACGGGGAAAAGGGGCGGCCTGAGGGGGTGCGATATCTCTGCACAGCCGGGGCGGTCGAAGGACTATGGCCGGTGCTGGTGGACCACCCCGCGAGGGCTTGCACCAGCCCTGCGTGCTCGCACGCCGATCCTCCGAGGAATTCGGCCGCTCAATCGAGACTCGGTGCCGCACTCATGGCGGCCAGGTCCCCCTCTTCACATAATTCGTTGGGGGGCAGGGTTTTATACCCGGAAAGATCTCTCCCATTGTCGTGTCCGGGAGCCGATGGCACCGTTGCGTGTGTGCCCAACGCAGATCGGAAAGACGGTTGCCGGCCCGGCGTTCTTCTCCCCGGGAGTCATGACCCCGCCGGATCAGACAGGCAACGGTCCGTGCACAACGAATGAGCATGCTCGACGCAGACCTGATCTGCCCTGGTGGCCGACCGGGGAGTGTCCGCGTCGGGAGGCGCTGCCGCGGCGGCCCCGGTAAGGACGGCTCGGCGCTGCTTTCCCGTCGGAACGCGGCGGCTGCCCCGAGGCCTACGCCAATCGCGTCGGCCGGGGTGGCTGCCGTGATGCTCCGCCGCTTGCTCCTCCATCTCGTACGTTCAGAAAGAGAACCACCTCATGGCAACGAATCTGACCGGTACCGTCGCTCTCATCACCGGCGCGAGCAGCGGGATTGGCGCCGCCACCGCCCGCCGGCTCGCCGAGCGTGGCGCCTCTGTGGCGCTCGTGGCCCGTCGCAAGGCCCGTCTCGAAGAGCTGGCCGCCGAGATCGAGAAGGCCGGCGGCACCGCCCTGGTCGTAGAGGCGGACATCACCGACCGCACCCAGGCCGAGGCCGCCGTGCAGCAGACTGTCGAACGCTTCGGACGGCTGGACATCCTGGTCAACAACGCCGGTCTCATGCTCCTCGGGCCCGTCGTCGGCGCGGATGTCGAGGAGTGGGAGCGGATGCTCGCCATCAACGTCCAGGGCCTGCTCTACACCACCCGCGCCGCCCTGCCCCACCTGCTCGAAGCAGCTGAGGACGGACCGCGCCGGGTCGCCGACATCGTCAACATCAGCTCCATCGCCGGACGCGTCGCCTGGAACGGCTACGGCGTCTACAACCTCACCAAGTTCGGCGTGAACGGCTTCACCGAGTCCCTGCGCCAGGAAGTCACCCAGCGGCACGTCCGCGTCAGTGTCCTGGAGCCGGGCGGCGTCGACACCGAGCTCGGTTCCCACAACGACCACAAGCCCGAGGTCCGCGAAGCGATCGGCACCTTCTACGAGCAGACAGAGGTTCTCGTCCCCGACGACATCGCCGACGGCGTCGCCTACATCGTGACGCGGCCCCGGCGCGCCTCGATCGCCGAACTCTGGGTCATGCCCACGGACCAGGCATGACGGCCACGACGACAAGGAGAACGCGATGAAGCACGTATCACTGGGCGGGCTCGATGTCTCGCGCATCGGCCTGGGCGCCATGACCATGGCCGGCACGTACACGACGGGCGGTGGCCTCGATGACGACGAGTCGATCCGTACCATCCACCGGGCACTGGACCTCGGGGTCACCCATATCGACCTCAGCGCCGCCCAGCTCGACCGTCTGGACAACCTCACCCCGGCCTCGGGCGAGCGCCACGACGAGGCGAACATGGCCGGCATCGACCGCTGACCCCTCACTGCCGATGCCGTACCCCTGCCGAAGGAGAAGACAATGAAGTACACGCGTCTGGGGTCTTCGGGCCTCAGCATCAGTCGCATCGCCCTGGGAACCATGGGATTCGGCGACGGATCCCGGGAGAAGTGGGCCCTCGGCTACGAGGCCGCCGCACCGTTCTTCCAGCAGGCACTCGACCTGGGGATCACCTTCTGGGACACCGCCAACATCTACAGTTTCGGCGCCTCGGAGGAGATCGTCGGCCGGGCGGTCAAACAGTTCGCACGACGCGACGACATCGTGCTGGCGACCAAGGTCCACCAGCACATGCATGACGGCCCCGGAGGATCCGGGCTGTCACGCAAAGCGATCATGGAGCAGGTCGACGCGTCGCTCACCCGCCTCGGCACCGACTACATCGACCTGTACCAGATCCACCGCTTCGACCCGCGGACTCCGGTCGAAGAAACGATGGAGGCGCTGCACGACGTGGTCAAGGCAGGCAAAGCCCGCTACCTCGGCGCATCCAGCATGTACGCGTGGCAGTTCGCCAAGATGCAGCATGCGGCCGAGCTGAATGGATGGACGAAGTTCGTCTCCATGCAGGACCAGTACAACCTGGTGCAGCGCGGGGAAGAGCAAGAGATGTTTCCCCTGCTGGCCGACCAGGGGGTCGGCAGCCTGCCGTGGAGTCCGCTGGCCGCGGGCGTCGTCGCACGGCCGTGGGGCGTGAACGACACCCAGCGCGGCAAGGGCAACCCGAGCACCGACTTCGACGGTCGTCCGCTGTGGCAGGAGAGCGACAAGCCGACGATCGACGCGGTGGAGCGCATCGCGAACGACCGAGGCGTGTCCATGGCCACGATCGCGCTGGCCTGGGTGCTCAAGAACCCGGTGGTCGACGCCCCGATCGTGGGCGCGACCAAGGAACACCACCTGCCCGCCGCTGTGGCGGCGCTCGACATCACTCTCACCGACGACGAGGTCACCGCGCTTGAGGAGCACTACGTGCCGCGCGAGCCCACCTACTTCTAGGTCCTGTCCGGTCGATCTTCGCGGATCAGCCCGCGGCGTCTGGTGCCGTGCATCGCAAGGCGGAGGATCGGCCTCGTACTGGACGTACTTG